>NZ_JBBNAN010000045.1:0-25938 GCF_037994405.1 Phyllobacterium sp. | reverse complement strand
TGCGCGGAGAGTGCCGCGATAGACGATGTGGTGCGGGGTGGTTCCGGCAACCGCCAGCGCCAGCGAGCAGTTTCGTCAATCCAACCCAGCCATTCCGCGCGGCACGACCGGTCAATTGATCAGGTCGAGAACGACATTGCCGACGAGGTGTCCGGCCTCGACGGTCTCGTGGGCTGCGGCAATCTCAACGAGCGGGAAACGCGCGCCTATCAAATGGGCAAGCCCGCCGGACTCGAGCATCGTATTGAGATCGGCGATTGCTGCCGCGCGTTCGTCCTCACGCAATTCGTAGACGAGGAAGAACTGCAAGGTGAGGCTTCTGAATAGCAGGTCACTGAAGGGGACGGCATTCTCACCCGAAACGTTCGAGCCGTAACAGACGTGTTTGCCGTATGGAGCCAAGATGCCGACCGAAAGCAGGCGGGCAGTGGTCGAAAAATCCATATCAACCAAGGCGTCCGCGCCATTTCCATCGGTCATTTCCAGGACACGGGCGGCCACATCTTCGTTCTTGTAGTCGATGATTTCGGCCGCACCAGCGCTCCGCGCATGGCCAGCCTTTTCAGCTGACGCCGTACCGATCACGCGAGCACCGCGCGCCGTGGCGATCTGCGTTGCGTAGTTGCCGACGGCGGAGGCGGCGCCGGTTACCAGCACTGTCTTGTCCCTTGTCCGATCGAGCAAATTGACGGCGTGCATCGCCGTCAGCCCGGGAATGCCAAGGCAGGCCCCGACGGCAAAATCCACGCCTTCGGGAAGGCTGACAGCCTGCCGCGCGGGTAACGCGATATATTCGGCAGCCGTGCCGAAGGCGCGCTTCCACTGTCCGTTCCAGAGCCAGACGCGCTCGCCGATGCGGCTCTCCAGTACTCCTACGCCGACCTCCTCGATGATGCCCGCGCCGTCGCTGTGCGGCACCACTTTCGGGCCGGGCAGGGGCCGCCCGCGCCGCCCTTTCACGTCCGAAGGATTGATACCCGAGACATGTACCCGAACCAACACTTCGCCCGGTCCGGGCTGCGGTTTGGGCAATTCGCCGATGATCAGCACATCCCGTGCTGCTCCATTCCTCTCGTACCAAGCGGCCTTCATTATGGCTCTCCGGTTCCTGAATATAGACACAAACTGACAGATTAGTACCAGGGTTACCGCCCGCGCCACCTTTGGTCGGCTATGTAATCGCAGAGCGGACATTGCACGTTATCATCGGCATCAGGTGCAGGGAAAGGCTTTCGCGCGAAGTATGATGCGCGACAGTTAGGACAAATGGGGTTGCGATTTTAGAACATAAGGCACCGCGCAATGCACCCTCAGGTAGCTTCAGCATTCAAGATGGAAACCCCGACCCTGCTAGCTGCTGCTCGAGGCTTTCATTAACGCAGCGAGGCAGCTTCACAATCACGTTGCGAATTGAACTGCGCAGACAGGCTCTTGCCTGATGTCTCAACCGCCTGCAGCGCACGGATCTCGGCCGGCTCATCTTCGACTTTCAACTCGATTTTCCGCATGGCCGTTTCGCCGCCGTCTTTTCGTTGACCTCGCGATCAGTGGGCGGCGTGTAAGCGATCACGACGATTGTATTCTGCAGATATTTTTATTGTGTACTAGAAAAATACAATTTTGTTGACTCCGGATGATGCTCGTGCGAATTTCGTCCCATGGGGCGCCTGAACCCCCGGCAACCGAGCAAGAAAACTAATCCCTGGAGGTCTCGTGAAGAACGGCAAGAGCACTCTCTATGACGATCTGAAACGTCAAATCCTGACAATGGAACTGGACCCAGACGAGGACCTTGATGAAGTGAGCCTTAGCGAGCGCTATGGCTTGTCCCGCACTCCGGTTCGGGAAGTCTTCCGGCGTCTGGCGGGCGAAGGTTACATCGACATTCGTGAAAACAGGGGTGCACGCGTCATCCCCATGAATCATTCAACCCTTCGAAATTTCTTCCTCGTCGCGCCGATGATCTACGCAGCGATCGGGCGTCTCGCCGTCCAGAATTTCAAGCCGAGGCAGCTAGCCGAACTCCGCGATACCCAGGAGCGTTTCCGAACGGCAAGCGAAATGCACGAGCCGCTTTCCATGGTCCTGGAGAACAACCGATTCCACGAGATCATGGGAGAGATGTCCGGCAACGTCTATCTGCGGCCAAGTCTTGGCCGTCTGCTGATCGACCACGCACGTATTGGCCACACGTTCTTCCGCCCGCGCAACGAAGACATGAACAAGCGTCTAAAGCTCGCGGTCGAGCATCACGACGGCTTCATTGCGGCAATCGCCGACCATAACGAGGATGCTGTCGTCGATCTTGTTTTCGACCACTGGGAGCTTTCTCGCGAGAATATGGAGATGTTCATCGCGCCGGAGGGGCTGAAGGCCGACGCGCTCGTCGAGGTTCCCGCCATGTTATCGATGGAGAAATCGTCTTGAAATTCGAAGGTATCTACACGCCCGCGGTGACACCGTTTACGTCCGACGGCGCGATAGACAAGCAGGCGTTCGCCGAGGTTCTCGAGTCACTGATCGAGGCGAAGGTACACGGCATTATCATCGGTGGTTCCACCGGGGAATATTACGCCCATACGGCACAGGAACGCTTTGATCTCGCGGCTCATGCCAAGGATGTGATCGGGACGCGGCTGGCATTGATTGTCGGCACCGGCGCGACACGCACAGAGGACTCGATAGAATACGCAAAGGCGGCAAAGTCAATTGGCGCGGACGCGATCTTAGTGACCTCGCCGCCTTATGCGCTGCCGACCGATCGCGAGAATTCTGTGCACGCGCTAGCCATCGATCGCGCGGCAAATCTGCCGATCATGCTCTACAACTACCCGGGCCGGATGGGCGTCTCCATGGGCGAGGAATACTTGGCTCGCGTCGGTAAATCGAGGAACGTCGTGGCGATCAAGGAGAGTTCCGGCGACATGGGCCGCGTTCATCGTCTTGCGCGCGAGTTCCCGCACATCGGACTTTCATGCGGGTGGGACGACCAGGCGCTCGAATTTTTCGCATGGGGTGCGAGGAGTTGGGTTTGCGCCGGGTCGAACTTTCTGCCACTCGAACACGTCGCTCTCTATGAAGCCTGTGTCCTAGAAAAGAACTTCGACAAGGGTCGCAGAATCATGTCGGCGATGCTGCCGCTCATGAACTTCCTCGATGGTGGCAAGTTCGTGCAGTCGATCAAGTTTGGTTGCGAGTTGAACGGACTAAAGGTCGGTCAGGTCCGCGCTCCGCTGCGTCCCCTTAATTCGGGAGAAAAGCGAACTCTTCAGACAGTCATCACCAACCTGAAGCGCACCGTTGCGCAAGTTAACTCGGGAGCAAACAATGAATGACCTTCTGACTGCGGCGGAATATGCAGCAATCGCTAAAATGATGTCCTTTCCGGAAAACGCATTCATCAATGGTTCCTTTCGCCCGGCAACCTCCGGCAAAACCTTTGAGACTGTCAATCCGGCGACTGGTGAGGTTCTGGCAAAGGTTGCCGCGTGCGACGCCGCCGATGTCGATTTCGCTGTAGCCAAGGCAAAGGAGGCTTTCGATGATGGACGGTGGCACCTGCAGTCACCTGCGGATCGCAAGGCGGTGCTTTTAGGCTTCGCCAAGCTGCTGGAGCAAAATCGCCACGAACTCGCTGTGCTGGAAAGCCTCGATAGCGGTAAGCCGATTCGGGAATGCCAGACGGTGGACGTCCCCGACACCATTCATACGATCCGCTGGCACGCCGAACTGATCGACAAGATCTACGACAACACAGCTCCGGTAGGATCCAACGCTCTCACACTGGTCGTTCGAGAGCCGATCGGCGTTGTCGGATGCGTGCTCCCCTGGAACTTTCCGCTGCTCATGCTGGCATGGAAAATTGGCCCTGCTCTGGCTGCAGGTTGCTCGGTGATTGTCAAGCCAGCCGAACAGACGTCGTTAACAACTCTGAGGGTCGCCGAACTTGCACATGAAGCGGGGGTGCCGGCTGGCGTGTTCAATGTCGTGACCGGAAGCGGGAAGGACGTCGGCGAGCCGATCGGCTTGCACAACGATGTGGCAATGGTCAGCTTCACCGGCTCGACCGCCACGGGCCGCAAGTTCCTCCGCTATGCGGCGGATTCCAATTTAAAACGTGTGGTCCTGGAATGCGGCGGAAAGAACCCGGCCGTCGTGCTCGATGACGCAGAAGACCTGGATCTCGTCGCTGAACAGGTGGTTAACGGTGCGTTCTGGAACATGGGCGAGAACTGCTCCGCAACCTCCCGCCTCATCGTTCACGAGTCGATCAAGGAGGAACTCCTCGAACGCGTCGGCGCATATATGCGGGAATGGAAAATGGGCGATCCGCTCGATCCTGAAAACCGCGTGGGCGCGCTTGTCAGCATCGCACACTTCGAGAAGGTGAAATCATATCTCGACCAAGCAAACGCCGAGGAACTATCCGTGATGTATGGCGGCGAGACGGATAAAGGTATCTTCGTCGAACCGACCGTCGTTGCCGATGTTGGGCGTGATAGCCGGCTGTTCCAGGAGGAAATCTTCGGGCCTATCTTGTCCGTTACCACTTTCAATAGCCTGTCCGAAGCGATCTCCTTGGCAAACGATACCCCTTACGGTTTGGCGGCTTCGGTCTATACGGGCAGCCTCCGAAAAGCGATCAAGTTGTCACGTGACATACGTGCCGGTACGGTCACGGTCAATTGCTTTGGGGAAGGGGACGCCACCACTCCCTTCGGTGGCTACAAGGAGTCCGGTTTCGGCGGTCGCGACAAGTCAATTTTCGCCCACGACCAGTACACCGAACTCAAAACGATCTGGATCGACGTATCGGATCGTTCGGTCGACGAGACCGTGCGATGACCAGCCACCTTGTCAAGCGGCTGCCGGTTGATACCGGGACCTCCGGATGGGAGGCGATCAGCACTCGCAGCGCTCCTGTCCAAGGGCTTGACGGGGAGGTCATCGCAGACTGGCTGATCATCGGGGCTGGCTTTGCTGGCCTTTCCGCTGCACGGCGACTGTCCCAACTCCGGCCCGGTGACAAAATCGTCGTGCTCGAAGCACACGAAATCGCAAAAGGGCCGGCCGGCCGAAATTCTGGCTTCATGATCGACGTGCCACATAACCTCTCGTCGGGGGAGTATTCGATCGCAGACGAAGCATCGACCGCCATGGAGATCGCTCAAAACCGTTTCGCGATCGCGTTTGCAGCCGAAGCGGCGGCCGAATACGGAATGACTGCAGAGACCTTCGATCCGTCAGGCAAGATCAATGCCGCGGCAACTGCAAGGGGCATGAAGCTTAACGAGAATTATGCCCGCTCCCTAAAGAGTATCGGCGAGGAAAATGAGTTTCTCGACGCGGCGGCGATGCGGGAGATCACGGGCTCGAAGTACTATCTCGGGGGTCTGTTTACGCCCGGTGCCGCCCTGATCCAGCCCGCCGACTACATCCGATCCTTGGCGACGGGGCTTGGATCGAAGATCGAGCTTCTCGAAAATTCTCCCGTCCTGGAGCTGACGCGGCAAGGGAGTGTCTGGAAGGCGCGGTCGAACCGCGGTTCCGTAACGGCTCCCAAGGTCATCCTGGGTGTCAACGGTCATGTGGAAGACTTCGGGCATTTCCGAGGTCGCCTGATGCACGTCTTCACATATGCGTCGATGACCGCCGCGTTCTCGCAGAACGAATTCGGACGCCTCGTAACTGGCGCTGACAGATGGGCCCTCCTTCCCGCAGACCCCATGGGAGCGACTGTACGGAAGATCACCACCAACGGGCTATCGCGCATTGTGATCAGAACACGGTTCACCTACGACCCTAGCATTCGAGTTTCGGAGAAGCGCGTGGCGCGCATAGCCGCAGAGCAGCGGCGATCGCTCGAGGCGCGTTTTCCAGAACTTCAAGTCGTCCCGATGGAGTTTAGCTGGGCCGGACGTCTTTGCCTTAGCCGAAACCATGTCCCAGCGTTCGGAGAGATTGAAGAGAATCTCTATTCGGCGTGCTGCGAGAACGGTCTGGGCACCGTCAAGAGCACACTGGCAGGCGTATTAGCCGCCGATCTAGCGACCGGCGCGCCCTCCGAACACCTTCAGAAATATCGAAATCAGCCGGAGCCGAGCAGACTTCCGCCAGAGCCAATCGCGTGGCTTGGCATTACCTCGGTGATCCGGTGGCAGGAATTGCGAGCAGGCCGCGAAGGGTGATCCTTGAGCCGCGCAATCATGAAGACTGAGCCGTCCGCAGGTCTTCAAAGAAGAATGGGAACAACAATTAGGAGTGAATCGTGAAGACATTGTGGAAAGCATTATGCGCCGCGGCCATGGTCGGAATGACCATGCTGCCTGCGCAAGCCGAAGAGAAGACCATTACGATGGGCACACTCTCTTGGGAGGACCTCACCCCGATCACCGGAATCACGAAAAAGGTGCTCGAGGACTCCGGTTACACCGTAAAGGTGACCGATTTTTCTGAATGGGGCATCGCCTACGCCGCTCTAAGCAAGGGCGATATCCAGATCCTTGCATCTCAAACCGACTACGTCGCTCAGGACTACTGGGACAAGAACAAGAATCGTCTGGAAAAGATCTCGCCGGTGTCGCACGGCCTGTTCCAGGCACTTGTCGTCCCGAAGTACGTCCCCATCGACTCGATGGATCAGCTTAACGACAACGCCGACAAATTTGGCGGCAAGATCATCGGCATCGAACCGGGTTCCGGTCTGATGCGGGACACTTCCACCGCTGTCGAAAAATACGGCTTGAAGCTCAAGCTCGTCGAGGGCAGCACCGCCGCCATGACTGCCGCGTTGAAGTCGGCCATAGACCGCAAGGAATGGATCGTGGCAACCCTCTGGGAACCATCCTGGATGGCGCAGAAGTTCGATGTGAAATTCCTGAAAGACCCTAAAGGCGTCTACCCGCCGCCGCAGAGCTACTATTGGATTGGACATAAGGGCTTCTCAGCTGAAAATCCTCACGCCCGCGAAGTGTTGGCCAGCGTCTACGTTCCTCTCGCAGACATCACCGCTATCAATGGTGAGGTGAAGGACGGCAAGACGATGGACCAGGCCGTCAAGGACTGGACCGACAGCCATGCCGACCTTTTGAAGCGTTGGGAAAACATCAAGAAAAACTGACGGTGAATCGCATTAGCCGCCTGCCGAGACGGGTCTGGCGGCTGATCGCCATTCTTCTTTAATCAACGAGAGCAGCCAGTGAAAGAACTGGTTCCACGGGGATCGAAATGAGAACAGCTAGTATCGAATCCGGTGAAGTTCTGGTCGACTGCCGGGCAGTCTGGAAGATCTTCGGCGACAACACCCCTGCCGCGATGAAAGCCATTACCGAAAGGGGATTGAGCAAGAAGCAGATTTTGCAGGAATACAACTGCGTCGTTGGGGTGGCGAATGCGAGCCTGCAGGTGCGGCGAGGCGAGATCTTTTGCATCATGGGTCTTTCCGGCAGCGGCAAATCCACTCTGATCCGGCTCCTCAACAGATTGATCGCCCCAAGTCTTGGCAAGGTTGTCGTCAAGGGCAAGGATCTCGCCGCACTGAACGCGACCGGGCTGCGCGCGATGCGGGCCAAAAATATCGGGATGGTCTTTCAGAGCGTGGCTCTCCTTCCCCATCGAACCGTTCTAGAGAATGCAGCCTTCGGACTGGAAGTGCAGGGCATTTCGAAAGCTGAGAGAAGCAAGACTGCCGAGGCGGCACTCGCCAAGGTTGGCCTGGCCGATTGGATAGCGCGCTACCCTGACGAATTATCCGGCGGCATGCAGCAGCGCGTCGGACTTGCCCGTGCAATCGCCGCCGATCCGGAGATCATCCTCATGGACGAACCTTTCAGCGCGCTCGATCCACTGATCCGCCGACAGCTCCAGGACGAATTTCGACAACTTACGAAGGAATTGGGCAAATCCGCCGTGTTCATTACGCATGACCTCGAGGAGGCGATCCGCATCGGCGACCGGATCGCAATCATGAAGGATGGCGTGATCATTCAGGTCGGTACGGCCGAAGAAATCGTGCTGCAACCTGCAGACCCATATGTTGCTGAGTTCGTCGCCGGCATCTCGCGTCTTCATCTGATCAAGGCACATTCTGTGATGGGATCAGTTGCCGAGTATCAACGCACGCAGCCGAATAGCGATGTTAATGCGCTTCTCAAAACGACACCAGAGGCAGACATCGACGAGCTCATCAGCCTGACGATGCAAACAGAACGTGACGGAATCGCGGTGGTCGAGGACGGAACGGTGATCGGAGTGGTAACGCCGCGCAGCCTCCTTCGAGGTGTTAAGGGGAGCCCGCCACCCGAACTCGCCGCGGCCTAGTTCAACGCCTAGCTGGAGCATTCAACATGGACAGTTCAGGATTAACAGCTTCATTCGACACATTCATTGACTCTGCGCTTGAGTGGTTGGGAGACAATGGCGAGTTCATCTTCGACGCAGTGCGGTCTTCACTCGAAGGTATGTACGACGGCGTCGTGTGGCTGCTCGAGCTCGCGCCATTTTATGTCGTTGCTCTCGCTATCGCTCTGCTCGGATGGCGACTGATAGGTTTCTGGTTCGGCGCGATGGCCGGACTTGCCCTTATACTTTGCGCCGCCATGGGCCTCTGGCCGGAGACTATGAGTACGCTAGCGCTCGTCGCTACCGCAACGGCACTTGCGCTTCTCGTCGGTGTTCCAGCGGGTGTGGTCGCAGGTTTCGTGCCGGCGCTCGACCGCGTCGTCGAACCAGTGCTCGACCTCATACAAACCCTCCCACCTTACATTTACCTGCTACCGGCTATCGCGCTGTTGGGTTACGGCCCTGCGACCGCGCTCGTCGCCACCTTCATCGTCGCTATGCCCCCAGCTTTCCGCCTGACGTCCTTGGGAATACGCATGACGCCCCACGAATTCGTCGAACTAGGGCAGGCAAGCGGCACCGCGGGTTGGCAGATGTTCTTCAAGATCCGCCTTCCGTTCGCGATGCCGAGCATCATGGCAGGCATAAACCAAAGCCTAATGATGGCCTTCGGAATGGTGGTGATTGCCGGCATCGTGGGGTCCGGCGGACTTGGCGAGACAATTTACGGTGCAATCCGCACACTCGATATTGCGAAATCGATCGATGCCGCAATTGCGATTGTCATTTTGACGATGATCCTCGACCGCTTCACACAGGGCGTGGCAAGCATTGGATATGGAGGGAAACGATGAATCCGTCGCTGTTTCAGTTTTCACCTGGCGCTTTTCTAGCTCCAGCCGTTGACTGGCTGAATGCCAACCTCCATCCCCTGTTCGCAGCGATCAGCAGCCTGATTGAGACTGTGCTGACATCATTTGAAACGGCGCTGCTATCGGTGCCGCCGTTCGTCCTGATCGGCATCGTGGTCATTCTGGCCTTTTTCTTAGTCCAACTCCGGGTTGCGATACTTGCCGGGCTTGCTCTGGGATTCTGCTTTTTGGCGGGTCTCTGGACAGCCTCAATGCAGACCATCGCGTTGGTTTCAGTCGCGGTTGCAATTTCTGTTCTGATTGCGTTTCCGCTCGGGATCTTCGCGTCGCGCAACAAGAGTGTTGAGGCGGCGGTACGTCCGGTCCTCGATATAATGCAAACGGTGCCGCCATGGGTGTATCTCATTCCTGCAGTAATGATTTTCAGCCTCGGCCGTGTCCCTGCAATTATCGCAACGATTGTCTACGGCGTTCCGCCGATGCTCCGGCTGACGACGCTGGCGTTCAATCAGGTTCCAAAAGATCTTCTTGAACTCGGTCAGGCGATCGGGGCCTCGCCGCGCACAATCCTGTTCAAGATCGAAATCCCATCCGCAAAACCCACGCTCCTGGTCGGGCTCAACCAGTGCATCCTGTTGTCTCTGGCAATGGTGGTGTTGGCGGGGCTGGTCGGGGCCGGCGGTCTTGGCGCGGAAGTGACACGAGGTTTGACGCGAATGGAGATGGGCCTTGGTCTACGCGCCGGACTCGCCATCGTGGCGGTCGCCCTTCTTTTCGATAGACTTTCCAGAGGTGCGCTTCAAGGCAAACGCGCGGCCGGCGCAAAGTAACATTGCAAGGATCGATCATGCGACGCAGCTTCTTTTGCATAGATTCACATACGTGTGGAAACCCGGTACGCCTTGTTGCGGGCGGCGGGCCGCTTCTTCCAAATGTCTCGATGGCCGAGAGACGCGAGTTGTTCGTGCGCGATCACGATTGGATACGCAAGGCACTGATGTTTGAGCCTCGAGGCCACGATGTCATGTCTGGCGCAATTATCTATCCCACGTCCCGTGATGACTGCGACTTCGCCGTGCTGTTCATCGAAGTGAGTGGCTGCCTGCCGATGTGCGGTGCCGGCACGATTGGGCTCGTGACTGCAGCGATCGAGGAAGGGCTGGTCACCCCACGCATTGAAGGGAAGCTGTCGATCGAGACGCCGGCCGGAAGAGTCGACATCACTTACGAAAAGAAGGGTGATTTTGTTGACAGCGTGCGACTGTTTAAT
Source organism: Phyllobacterium sp. (assembly GCF_037994405.1). GTDB lineage: Bacteria > Pseudomonadota > Alphaproteobacteria > Rhizobiales > Rhizobiaceae > Phyllobacterium. The sequence goes on along the minus strand of NZ_JBBNAN010000045.1, from coordinate 15,456 downwards.
GTTGCAAGCTATCTGCACAGTGTGGACCTCGCTGTCGATGTGCCCGGTGTCGGCAGGCTTGTTGTCGATATCGCCTACGGGGGCAACTATTACGCTGTGGTCGAACCACAGGAAAACTGGGCAGGCCTTGAGACTGTCAGCGCCAGCCAGATTGTGTCGCTCAGCCAAGAACTTCGCAACGCTTTGGCCAATGTCACAAATCCGGTTCATCCTCAGGATAGAAGGATAGCGGGGGTCCATCATGTGATCTGGTGCGACCGACCTCGGAGCAAAGATGCAGACGGACGGTGTGCCGTCTTTTACGGTGACAAGGCAATCGACCGCTCGCCCGGTGGGACCGGCACATCGGCGCGGATGGCGCAATTGTATGGGAAGGGACGGCTCGAGATTGGCGATAGGTATAGGCATGAAAGCCTGATTGGGACGGTCTTCGATGGTCGGGTCGAGGCTATCGCCTCGATCGGACCTTACAATGGCATCATGCCAAGCGTCGGCGGTTGGGCGCGGATCATCGGACATAACACCATTTTCGTCGACGACCGTGACCCCTTGGTGCATGGCTTTCAAATTCAGTGAATCGGGTGACATGAAGATGGCTGGCATTGGGAAAATAGGGATTATCGGAGGCGGGGGATGGCTTGGCTCAGCGATCGCCAGATCTCTGATCCGCGCGGGGGCGATCGAAGGCTCGAAACTCATGTGTTCCTATAGGAGCAAGATGCCAACCGACGATATTCCCTGTGATTGGACGAAGAACAACGGCGAACTGGTCAAGCGGTCTGAAATTGTAATCGTTTCGGTGAGACCGGATGACTGGCCGACACTAAAGATCAACGCACGAGGCAAGCTCGTAATCTCCGTCATGGCCGGGGTGACAATTGAAGACATTCGGAACCGGACAGGATCCACGCGCGCTGCAAGAGCTCTGCCGAATGCGGCGGCGGAACTGGGTTTCTCATATACACCGTACTTCATAAATTCGGATGACGACCACGATGCATCGACTGTTCGCGCGGTGTTTGAGTCCTGCGGCGACGTCGATGAAGTATCCGAGGAGCGCCATCTCGACTATTTTACCGCAATGTCGGGATCAGGAGCGGCGTTTCCCGCACTCCTCGCAGAGGCAATGATGATTGATGCGGTGGACAGAGGAATTCCGAGCAGCATCGCGATCCGCGCGGTCCAGCAAGTGATCATTGGAGCGGGAAGGCTGCAGGAAGCTCATCGAGAGCCTCCAACGGAAACCGTCAAGGCGTTTGTCGACTACCGAGGGACAACGGCCGCCGGAATTGTTGCAATGCGTGACGGCGGTTTCGAGAACGTCGTTCGCGCGGGTCTAGAGGCGGCCTTTCAGAAGGCGCTCGGCATGTCTGGCTCTCGGCCAGCGCGCGTTCCAGGCGGCGATCATAAGGAACGTTAATTTCGTGAGAGGGAGCGAAACCATGCACTCCTCCGATGTGACCGCGACCGGGAACAGGCTGAAGATCGGCTTCGTGCTTGCGCGATCGTTCACCTTGTCGGCCTTCGCGCTTTTCGTTGATACGATGAGGCTCGCAAGCGACGAATTGGATCGCTCGGGCCGAATCCTTGCCGACTGGCAAGTCCTCGGTAGCACGAGGCATCTGATTACTTCGAGCTGCGGGGTCCAGGTTGCGCCGACGTCGGACTTCGTTGATCCCGGCCAGTTTGACTATATCGTGGTCGTGGGGGGACTTCTAAACGTCGAAAGGCCGGTCGACCAGAACACTATCGAATTCCTCCATTCAGCAGACGCAAAGAAGGTGCCCTTGATCGGTCTTTGTACGGGTTCTTTTATCTTGGCCGAAGCAGGACTGATGAGGGCACACCAGACCTGCGTGAGTTGGCTACATTACCAGGCATTCCGGGAGCAGTTCCCCGATCACTACGTTCGTTCGGATAGAATATTCAACCTGGACCGCAATCGTGGGTCGTGCGCAGGCGGAAGCAGCGCTGCCGATATGGCTGCCTCGCTCGTCCGGCGATATATCAGCAAGGACGCCGAGCGCAACGCTCTCGAAGTGCTGCAGATCGAAAAGGCCCGGTCGGCGCTCGATATCCAGCCGCGGCGGCCATTGTACGACGACTTCGAGGACGCGCGCATCAAGGCGACCCTGATCGTCATGGAGCAACACCTTGAAGGCGGAATGCCGATTGAAAAGCTTGCCGCTTCGGTCGGCCTGTCACGCCGGCAGCTTGAGCGAATATTCCTTGAGAAGGCAGGAATGTCTCCCGGGCGCGCTTACAGCCGCTTGCGCATGGAACGGGCGCGAACATTGCTGATCCAATCGAAGTCACCCATGATCGAGGTGGCGCTGGATGTCGGATTCGAGAGTGCGTCGCACTTTTCGAGGGCATTCAAGCGTCTCTACGGCCGTACGCCTTCGCAAATCAGAGCTGAAGCCCACCCTAATCGTCGCAAAAGCGGTAGCCGTTCTCAGCCGCCGTAAAGGTAGTTCGGAAGCCAGAGTGTCATGCCAGGCCAAATATACATTATGATCATACAAACGATGACGATCAGCATGTAAGGCATCATGCCTGCGAATATCTGGTTGAGTGTGACGTGAGGTGGGGAGACACCCTTGAGATAGAACGCCGACATCGCGACCGGAGGTGACAAGAACGCTGCTTGCAAATTCACGAAGACGAGAACCCCCCAAAGAACCGGGTCAATGTTGAAGTGCTTCAGCATCGGTAGAAAGATCGGTACGAAGATGATGATGATCTCGGTCCATTCGAGTGGCCAGCCGAGGATGAATATGATCGCTTGCGACAGAATCATGAACTGTATAGGCGACAGGTCGAGCGATAGCACCCATTTTTCGAGCAGCGCTTGACCGCCGAGGATTGCGAAAACGGCGGAGAACAGCGCCGAGCCAACAAAGAGCCAGCATACCATGGCCGTAGTCTTCGCGGTCAAAAACACCGCTTCTTTGGTGCGCTTCCAGTTGAGAGTTCGTGCTTGGAAGGCTAACAGAAAGGCGCCAGCTGCGCCCACTGCCGCCGACTCGGTAGCCGTCGTGATTCCGAACAGGATGACGCCGAGCACGACGATGGTGAGAATGGCAAGCGGCATGACGGAGGAGGTCAAAAGCTTCACGACCTCCAGCCGCTCGGCATTCATATTCCGGTAGTAACGGACAAGTATCACTGCAGCTAATGCGGCAACGAGGCCGAACGAAACGTAGAAACCCGTTGCCGGCCCCATAGGCGTCGCCGGCCCCGCGTCGACCACCGGCGAGCCGAGCTGCTCCAATCCCGCCGGCGCTTCGGTGTCGGTCGATGCTTGCGGATGGATGACGACATACCACCACACCAACAAAAGGGTGAATGTTGTCAGGGCGAAGGGCACGAGTGCGGCACAGAAATTCTTGAACAGCTTCCAATAGCTGAGGCGTCCATTCTCTGTCATGAGCGCCAGCGCCCTGGACGGCGCGAGCAATGCGGAGAAAAGTCCAACAAGCATGTTGCTTGAGTAGACTGCCTGAAAGCTTCGCATCCAAGCTGGCACCGGAACCTTTGTTTGTTCTTCCGTCAAGGCGGGAGCGATCCTCGGATTGATGGTCGCCCAGCCAAGGATGTAGATGAGGTAAAGGAAAGCAAGGAAAAAGCCGGGAAACATCGCGGCCGCGTAGAGCTTCACGACGGACTGCCCCGCGACCGCCGCATAGACGATGATCATGATCGACGGCGGGATCAGGATACCTAGAGTGCCCCCCGCGGTGATCACGCCGGCGGCGAGCTTCACATCGTATCCGGCGCGCAGCATTGGGTTGAAGGCAATCACCCCCATCAAGACCACCACCGCGCCGACGAGGCCGCTGGCGATGCCCCAAAATGTGCAGACGATGAGCGTCGCAACGGCGAGTGACGCCGGTACGCGCCGGAACGAAAGCTGGATACTGTAGAACATCTTGTCGACCAGCGCCCCGCGTTCCATCACATAACCCATAAGCACGAACAACGGGATCGAGATCAGAACATCGTTGGTCATGGCCCCATAGGTGCGTTGGACCATCAGATCGAAGATGCGATTATCGATCCAGTGCTCCACGGGGTTGTAGAACGCGTAGAAGCCGAAAAACATGCCGAGGCCCATCAGCGTGAACGCCGTCGGGAAACCCATCATGATTACGACCACGATGAGCATGAGCATTGTTAGCCCTAGAACTGGATCGCTCACGTCTGCAGGTCTCCTCCCGAGCCGCGTTTGCGCGCCGTCTCGTCGATTTGCTGTGCACGCTCGATAGCGACTTTGCGCGTTTCCTCATCTACATGCTCGCTGTGCGCGAGTTGCTCCTCAACGACATCGATTTCCGCGACATCCTTGAGCCGGCTGGGCCATTCCCCGGTCTTGAGGCAGACGAGACAGCGCGTGATCTCGGCCACACCCTGAAGCATCACAAGGGCACCAGCCAACGGAATCACCGTTTTGAAGTAATAGATCGGTGGGCCCTCGGCCGTCACAGTCGAATGTTCCCCGATCCGCCAGGAAAGCGCTGCGTAGTGGTAGCCTGCGTAAACAAGAGCAGCGATGCCGGGCAGAAAAAAGACGATGTACAATACAAGATCAAACGCCGCTTGCGTCCGCGGCCGCATCGAGCTGTAGAGAAAGTCGCCGCGCACGTGGGCATTCTGTGCCAGCGTGTATGCTCCCGCGAGCATAAATAACGTGCCATAGAACATGCTGCTGGCGTCGAATATCCACGCCGTCGGCATGTTCATGATATAGCGCTTAAAGACCTCGACGCAAACAAGCGTCATCAGCCCGATGATGAGCCACGCGACCGCCTTTCCAACCCACACGCTGATTGCATCGACCACATTTAGAAAATGCTGAATGTTCACGCGTGCCCCCAGATGGCGAATTGGCTAACGAATTTTCCTAAGCCATGTTCCCACAAAGATGCCTTGTTCGAACTGCGCGTCAGATCTTCTTGGCTGCCGCGTCCTGTCCGAAGTAGTGATCGAATGCCATCCGGCGGTTGACGACAGTATCCTGTTCCCATCGCGTTGCCCTCTCGGCAAAGGCGATCTGCGATTCGAGGATTTCCTTGAAAAGCGGGTTTTCCCCTGCCTTTTTCTTCACGACCTCGTCATAAACCTCCAACTGTTTCTTGAGGATCGCGTCCGGTGTCTTGTAGAATTTGACTTTGTCAGTCGTCTGCATCTCTCGATAATCTTTCGAATAGCGGTCAATTGCCTTCCATTGCATGTCCTGCGAAGCCGCCTCGACCGCATTGCCGATGATGGCCTTCATTTGTTCAGGCAGTGCGTCGTACTTCGTCTTGTTGAACAGGATCTCGAACTGTTCCGCATTCTGGTGATAGCTCTGCAGCATGCAGATCTTGGACACGTCTGGAAAACCAAGCACTCGGTCAGACGAGGCGTTGTTGAATTCGGCCGCATCGAGCAGTCCGCGGTCCAATGCCGAGACGATTTCGCCGCCCGGCATCGCGTTGACCGCAGCACCCAGACCAGTAAAGACGTCAATGGAGATGCCAACCGTACGGAACTTCAGGCCATGGAAATCATCTATCTTGGAAACAGGTTTCTTGAACCAGCCGAGCGGCTGCGTAGGCATCGGTCCGTACGGGAACGAAACGACATTGGCGCCTATGGAGTCATAGAGTTTTGCGAGAAGCTCCTTCCCGCCGCCGTATTTGTGCCACGCCAGCAGCATGTTGGCATCCATGGCGAAGCCGGGCCCGGATCCCCATAGCGCCAGCGCCGTCTGTTTGCCGTAGTGGTAAACAAGGACGCCGTGGCCGCCGTCGAGCGTTCCTTGCGACACCGCGTCAAGCAGCCCAAATGCAGGCACCACGGCGCCGGCCGGGAGCACTTCGATCTTGAGGTCTCCGCCTGTCATGTCGTTGACCTTCTTGGCAAAATCGAGCGCGAACTCGTGAAAGATATCCTTGGACGGCCAAGTGCTCTGCCAGCGCATATTGACCGGCCCTTGCGCCTTGACGACGCTCGGTGCAGCAACGATCACCGCGCCGGCTACGGCCGCTCCGCTCAAGAACTTGCGGCGTGAGGTCTTATCCCATGTGTGGGTTCTGGATTCGGTCATTTACACCTCCCGAAAGCACGGGGCTTTGCGCCCACATCAGACAATACTACTCAATGATTGCACAAGCAAAGACTACTAGATGACCGCTCAAGCAAATATTGCAAGAGCACGACTTTCAAATACTACAATTCGGCGTTTCTCCACTTGTGAGGTGGCCTGTTTTACAAGTTCATAGCATGTCTGTAGGTTGCTGCTCCCAACCCAGGGTAGAGGCGGGACCTGATTTCTTTGCACCAATTGGCAAGGGTTATGTTGAAACTTCTTTGCCGAAGACGAGCTATCGATCACCCATGAGCTGAATATGCTGGTGATCAGTGGCGCGAAGTCGAACGGCGAGGAGGTGTGGGCGTTACCGGAGCGCAGCTGGACAAGGGTCTGCACATCATCGACCTCAAGAAGGAAATTCCCGAGGAGATGAAGCCACACCGCGCTGACGGGAGCCGTTCTTCACGAAGGAGCGATTAAGCGAGATTGAACTGGTGGAGTAACCACGCTGAGCTTGGCTCTTTCCGGAGCTCGGCCAGACAGTCTGCAAGTTATGGGAGACGTCCGGCTAACGCTGAGCGCAAGCAGAAATCGACGACGCAGTTAACCTGAAATCACCCTATCCGCGGCGGTTCTGGAGTTATGAACGACCAAGGTCGATCTTGACCTTGATGACATCTCCGGGCAGCAGCGTGGTACCTTCTTCGGCGGGCAGCTCCTCGGTTTTTCCCTTTGAATTGCGGACAATGCTGTATTGCATGGCAACGACATCGCGGTTGCCATTACCCATCGCAGCGGGAGCATTGACAAGTGCTTCGGTCATCAGGTTCTTGTTCATCTCAAGCTTGAGATTACTTTCATCAAGCGCGGCCTGCGTCGCCTGAATCTCGTTGGCCAATTCCGCTTTTCGCTCGTTTTGAAGGTCAGTCTCGTTCTGAGTGGATTTGTTGATTTCCTGCTTGGCGCGCAACGAGGCCGTATCAAGATCCAGGAGCTTGCCTTCCATATCAGCGACCGACGTTTGCAATCCCATGACGCGCGAATTCACAACAAGGCCCTGATCGGCCAGTCCTCCGATGCTCTTCAGCTCCTTGCGCGTCAGATCCATCTGACGATTTTGCACGTCCATCTTTTTTTCAAGCGAACTGATTTCGTTCGTATAGAGTGTCTTGAGTTCCTTGAGGCCATTTAATTGGAGATCAAGCGAATTCTTCCTGGACAGCATGATTGCGGCTTCATCGTCGATCAGTCTCTTGGCATTGGATTTCTCGATCAACTCGTCCGGGACTTTGATTTCCTGGGCATTGGCCAACTCGGTTTGCAGCCTGGCGAGCTTCACCACCAGTCGGTCGTGTTGGGCTACAATGACATTAAAGTCCCCGCGCGCGTTGAAGTAATCCCGTTCGAAACGCTGGCCGGCAGTCCGCGGCATCCCGCCGGCAAGGCTTACAGCCTTGAGAACCGTCATCTCAGGCTCGAAAGGATATTTCCCCGGCGTTTGCACGTCGCCGGAAACGAAAATTGGCCGAAATTCTGAAATCTCTACAGAAGCCTCAGGGAGGTCGACAAGGCCCAATTTCTGCCGGAGATTCTTGGCAATTTCCTTGGCAATCTCGGACGTGGTTTTTCCACCGGCCGCTATCTCTCCCGCGAAGGGGAGGGACAAGGTGCCCGAGGGTCCGACCCTGTAATCACCTGTGATCGTGGGCCATTCACGGAAAGTGCCTTCCGCGGTCTGCCATTCGATCACGCGCACGCTGACTTTGTCCATCGGACCTAATTCATAATCCGCCGCCTTGGCGGACGGCGCGAACAGCATCGTGAGGACAAGCGCGCAGCAGACACAAAGAGACCGGAGCATTGCAACAGCGAAACTGCTTAGCATGGCGGAACATACGTTAAACGGGGAAATCGGGGCCATTTCCAATGAATACTCCTGTAGAAAACCATTCGAGATTCGGTGTGCAAGCTATACGAGCTTATTTACATTTCTGAGGACGTGCTGCTGACAAGGAACGTCTCGGGCAACAGGTCACCAGCAGGATAAGTGCGACATTTACAAGGCGTGGATGACCTCGATGTGGTCGCAATATCCTTCCGAAAGAGCCAACTTCACCGGAATGCTTGTCGAAAACAAGGCGCTCGGTAATATCACTTCCCTGGCACATATCTGCTCAATACCGGTCAAGCCGGTGCCGTGCGCAAATAGTTGCTCGAACGATAACATAAAAATTGTGCGTTGCAACAGAGCGTCCTATCAGGATGTCAGCTCCGCCCGTACATCGGCTGCCCGAGGTCGCTCTTTGAGGACAAATGCAACTTTAGACAAGCTTTAATAGCTGGGCAATATAATTAATTGTATTGCCACGTAGGCTGTTGGATGGATTGTATAGCACGCGATATTGTGTAATTTCTGTTGCGCTGCAATATCGTTTGGAAACTTATTGGGGTTCATTATTTTTATGTGAAGAGAGGGCGTATGACGGCCGCCCGATCGTGTTCTATGCTGTATTCGCGGGTCGCAATACTCGATCGCGCTAAAAACGCAGACAAAAAAGTGGTTACAAAGAAGGAAAACTGCTATATTGCGGTGTAGATCGGCTATGCGTTTAATACAAACTCAAGAGGTTTTCTGAATAGTCAAGTCGGCAGTCATAAAAGAATATTCATGTGCGCGCGTTAGCGGGCATGAGGGGGGTGAAGATGCAGAGAAACGATATTTCAGCTTTTCTCCGGATAATGAACGGGAGCTAAGCGCTATGAGATTTCCAAATTTTTTCATTGGAATGTTCGCAGTTCTTATCGCATTTGCGATCACGACTTACGTGATCACGCAATCTCTATGGGCTACGATTGTCCAGACATTGATTTGTGCGGTCGTCATCCAGATAGGATATTTCGCGGCGGTGCTCTTCCTTGTCATGCGGGAGAAACCCCGAAGATCTGAGAAAAAGCAGTCTGCGCACGACGAGGGAGCCGGCGTTGCAAATCCCCAGCGGCCGTTTAAATCCATCTCGCCTACAAAGACTCACTAAAACGTTCCTGAATTGCTGCTTCAAATTCTGCCTCTTGCAGGAGGCCGAAATAATTGTATCTTTGCTCCATCGTCAGGTGTCCTTAATGCGCCTGACCAATTACACGTGATTCACGGTTGCCCCGGCAAGCCAGACTTTCACGTATAGGTGCTAACCCGAGTGCCGGGTTCGGTAGTGCAACCCGAACGAGGGCTTCATGACCGCACAGTCGAAGGCAGGGGCTATTATAGATAGCCCGAACAATAGTGTGTGTGTAATCGTTGCTGCGAAGAACGCAGCCGATACCATCGCAGCCGCCATATCTTCCGCCTTGTCCGACGCCTACGTGACAGAAGTGATCGTCGTAGACGATGGCTCGACAGATGGGACTTCGCAAGCGGCCAGGCAGGCCGATGATGGAAGCGGTCGGTTACGCATCATTCGTTTCGAAATCAACATGGGGCCATCTTATGCACGCAATCATGCCATTTCGTGCTCCTCCGCGGCCCTGATCAGCATTCTCGACGCCGATGATTTCTTCATCCCGGGGCGCTTTTCGCATTTGCTGGCAACTTGTGACTGGGATATGGCCGCCGACAATATCGTCTTCGTCGATCAGCGTTGGATCGGCCAGCTCAATACACTCCCCATTGACACGTTTTCTCCAGAAACCTGGTTTCTCGATTTACCAACATTCGTCGACCGCAATATATCGAGACGCCATAGGCAGCGCAGCGAGCTTGGCTTCCTGAAGCCTGTCATCCGCCGCGAGTTCCTCGATCGCCACAACTTGCGCTACAATGAAAAGCTGCGGCTCGGCGAAGATTACGATCTCTACACGAGAGCGCTGGCGTTGAATGCGCGGTTCCAGATCATCAACAATTGTGGCTATGGAGCGATTGTGCGCGCGGATTCGTTGAGCGGACAACACAGGACGGATGATCTCAAGCAACTCGCCGATGCTGACAAGACAATTTTGGATAGCGGTAGTTTGTCAGAAAGCGCCCGGGCTGCCGTCCACCAGCATGAGCGTCATATTCGTTCCAAATACCACCACCGCCAATTTCTGGATATCAAGTCGCAAAAGGGACTTGTTGCAGCAGCGGTCTATGGCTTGGGTAATCCGTCTGCAGTTCTCCCGATCGCAGGGGGCATCCTGACTGATAAATTCGACGATTTCGTCAGGTTGTTCGGCAAAAAGCCGGTCACATCTCAGAATCCGCCCGCTCCACGCTACCTTTTTCCCGCAACTGCAGAAGAGTAGTGAGGGAAGTTCAAGCGCTCGCTTGCTACTTTGGCTTTATGGTGCATTGCACAAAAAGCAGCGATGGACTAAGCTCCTTTCAAAGCCAGAAATAGACCGGGGGGTCAATGCGAGCGGATGCGGGCAGCTAGCTTCGACGAGCTGAACGAGTAAAGGACGCAGTTATGACTGACTTGCAGACAAGAAAGCCCGAAGGCGTCAGCCTGGAAATGGTTGCGCGTAATGGCAGCCCGCTTCGACGGATTGCCGCACGGATCCCGACTTACTGGGCCGACATCCGAGAAAATCCAGCATGGTTCCCTATGTTCCTGCTTGCGCGCACGATGCCGGCTCGCAGGGCACATTGGCTTGGCGCAAAGGCCGTTCAGCGGCGCGAGAATGCTGCCACGAGTATGTTCTCGGCAGTCGATCGTGGGCAAATTGTTGAGACACTGCGAAAGTCAGGTTTGTTCTCAGGTCTCGTTCTGCCGGATAACGTTCACGAAGAAATTGCTCATTTCGCTCGGCAGACGCCTTGCTTCGGCAATTTCGATCGCCGACTCGAGTTTCTGCCTGAGAAACATACGGAGGCGGAACAGCAGTACGATCGCTCAATTCTCAGCGGACACTATTTCGAACGCACCCTCCAATGCGAAGCCGTTGTTGCGCTACAACGGGATCCATTGCTCTTCGACATTGCCGCCCACTATCTTGGCGGACAGGCAAAATTGATCACCACCCGGATATGGTGGAGCTTCCCAACAAAATCGGCTTCACAGGCAGATATGAGTCTCGCTTCGCAAGACAAGTACCACTTCGATCTTGACGATTGGAGAATGCTGAAATTCTTTTTCTATCTCACGCCGGTCGACGAAGAGTCCGGGCCGCACGTCTACGTCTTGGGTAGCCACAAGCGGCGAATTCTCAAACATCAATTGACCCTTCTCGTCGGACATCCGGCGGACGAGGTTCTCGGCGTCTATGGCGCTGAGAGCGCGGTCACGATAACCGGTGACGCGGGGCTGGGTTTCGCCGAGGATCCTTTCGGGTTCCACATGGGAACAGTGGCACGGCGATCGCCCCGGTTGATGATGGAAATCGGTTTCGGCGTTTCCCGTCCATCCCGTCGCCGGTTTCACGGAGAGCCGGTTGTTCGCTGATTGCAGTCGCGGTCAAGGATTTCACCAAAGTGCGCGATACGTGCGGGCATTCCGTCGGCTCACGCAACGGGAATTTTTATGAAAATAATCGTTGAAAATACTGTCTGCTTGAATACCGGCGACGCGGCAATCCTTCTCGCAATCAGGCACATCCTGAGGACGGTATGGGGCAAGGATTTGCGTTTTCAGGTCTTCGATAGCCAGCCAGAAGTGGCGGCAAGACTTTATCCTGAGAATGAATATCCGGATCTTGAGTTTCACAAACTCTTGTCGGAATCCGTTTTCAAATACAGCTATGATCAAAACGTCCTGAAAAATGCAGTTAAGCCGCTATACAATCGAATTGTGCTCCAGGCGCTGCGACGCTTCGGCAAAGGCGGCCGTATCGATGAGATGATGTTCAGCCAGAGCGACCGCCGTTCGCTCGAGATCTACCGGGACGCCGATCTCGTGATCACGACCGGTGGCACTTACCTCGTCGAGAATTACAACCTCGAAAGACGTCTCAATCAATTCCGGATCGACGCGATTCTTGGCAAGGATCCTGTTTTCTTCACTCAGTCCCTTGGGCCCTTCAACAAGGACTATAATCGCCAGGAACTGAAACCTGTCTTCGACCGGAGCCCTCTCATTCTCCTTCGCGATTCCCGGTCGAGGGATCATATTCTTGATCTCGTCGACGACCCGAGCAAATGTCACGTGGTGGCGGATGCGGTGTTCGCGCTCGCTGACACGGACCGGATTGCAGGAATTCTGACTTCGGGCCAAACAACGAAGACGGGTCGCGTCGCTATTTCCGTCCGGCATTGGAATTACGTTAAAGGCGGCGGGGACGGCATGCGCCGCTACCTTGATTCCATCCGCAATATCGTGACCATTCTCGTGAAGGAGCAGGGGAAAGAGGTGACCTTCCTCTCGACTTGCCAGGGTGTGCCGGAATATGCCCATGACGACTCCAAAGCGGCCAAGGCGATTGTTGCCGAACTCGACCCCGAAATTGCCAGCCATGTCAGCGTGGACACCTCATTTCATACGCCAGAGCAACTGATGGCACTTGTGAAGGGGTTTGATTTCGTCGTCGCCACGCGCATGCACATGATGATCATGTCGCTGTGTGTCGGCACACCGGTGCTGCCGATCGCCTATGAGTTCAAGACCAAGGAAGTCGCCAAGCGTATCGGTGTTTCGGACGTTCTACTCGACATCGACACCGTGACGGCGGAGGAAGCACGCGAAAAGCTCAATAGCTTCACCCAGAATCTGAACCATTATCGCAGAACAACGCTTCAGGCAGTTCTTGACGAGCACGCTTCGGCAATGTCGGCGATGCAATTTCTGAAGTCGCTTCTTGCCGCTCCCTCAGTGGATATTGCTCGCAACCTTGGACCAAGAGGCGGCGAGGGCCCTGCGCGACTGGGGAAGAAGAAGCATAAGAGCGAGCGCGATAGCGTAGTTTAGCAAAAGCGCCAGGATGACCGAGAGATAGTCTGATCGAGCCGTTAGCGACACGGGAAGCGACCAGTACCCGAGCCAAGCGAGCAGGGAGGAAACGATGAAGAGCGCCTGTACCAAAAGGACATCCGTCGCGGATACGGGACCGACGCGTTGCACGAGAATCGCGAGGACAGGAACCCGAAGCACGTAGCCGCTGATGGCATAGGCCGCAGCGACGCCGACCGCACCCCAATGCAGTCCGACGACAAAAGAAACGACGGTCGTGACCGAAGAATACATGCCCCACCGGAACATCGTCTTCGTTCTATCCTGGCAGATAAAGATCCAGCCTGTCGTGCTTGAGATAGGCTGAATGAGGCCGGCAATACCGAGCCATGCGAAAATCGGTGCGACAGGCAGCCATCTCTCGCCAAAGAGGATCCCAACGACCTGTTCCGAAGTTAGGGTCAGCGCCGCAATCGCAGGAACGGTAACAGCCGCAAGCACCCAGTTGGTCTGCATGTAGATATCGCGGAATCGCTTTTTATCGTCCTGGATACGGCTCAACAGCGGGATCATCAACCGTGTCAGCGGTTGATTGATGTTCTGCAACGGGAACAGCAGGAGCTTGTAGGCGCGGTCGTAATAACCAAGCTCGACAACGCCCGAAAATTTGCCGATGAGGATGTTATCGAGGTTGCGCGAGAAGAAGTTGACGAGGTTGAAGCCTGTAAGATTGGCGCCGAACGACATGATATCGCGATCAATCTTGAAAACCGGCTTGTCCGGTCTAAATCGCGCCACCCGCCACGCTGCAAGCAATCCGACTGCTGCTGAAGCCGCCGGGCCAAGAACCAGTGACCAATAGCCCATTCCCGCATAGGCAGCCAACGCCGCTGTCAGAAAGCCGGCTACGGCCGTCACGACGTCGTTCACAGCGAGTTGACCGAACTGCAGATGCCGGTTCATCAGGCTGAGCGGCATAGCCGCCAGACTTCCAAGAAGGAGCGGCAGACCAGCGCCAATCGTGATCCCAACCATGCGCGCATCACCATAATAGGCGGCGACGGCCGGAGAGAGAACAACAACAACCGCCGTGCTGCCAAGGCCAGCTATGGCGCTCATCCAGAAGACCTGATTGAGTTGCCGCTGGCTAATCTCCTTGCGCTGAACAACCGCCTGCTGAAGTCCGAGATTCTGGAAGAGCGCAACGAAGGCCACGATCGGACTGACAGAGGCAACCAGCCCGAAATCTTCAGGAATAAGCAGACGTGCGAGTACGATGACGGAGAGGAACTGGACAGCTATTTTGATGCCCTGCGCTATTACCGTCAAAAGCCCGCCGCGAAGGGCAATTCGACCAAACTGAAGCGGTTCCGCACTCACGCTTTTAACTTCGCTTCAGCCAGACGCGTGATGATATGCGCGAACTCATCATTCAGAACATCCGCGTTGAAATCGGCTTCGATCTTTCTTCTTGCAGCCAAAGCGATGTGTTCACACTCCGTTGGGTTTTCGGCGATCCATAAAAGCTTGCGCGCGAGTGCCTCGACATCTCTTTCGGGCACGAGAAAGCCTGTCTTCTGGTCCTCTATCAGTTCAGGAATCCCCGAGTGGTATGTGCTGACTACGGTCAGTCCGGCGGCCATCGCCTCCATGAGGGAGACTGGAATGCCCTCCACATCTCCATCATGCGCCGTCACGCTCGGCAACAGGAACACATGAGCTTCCCGTAAGCGTTGCTTGACCTCGCTATGAGGGCGTGCGCCCAGGAATATTACTCTGTCTGCAATATCCAGACTTTTAGCGAGCTGTTTCAGGTCGGCGAGCAGTTCGCCGCCGCCTATTACTGTGTAAGCCCAATCGAGACGCGGGTTTGAATTCGAAAGCTCGCCTAAGGCGCGCAAGGCAAACTCAATGCCCTTCTTTTCGGTCAAGCGGCAGACTGAAATGAAGTTCAATGTGCCTTGATCCCACGAACGCCATGAATATTCGACCTCGCTGGTGCGTACCCCCATATGATGCACAGCCACACTTTCTGGCGCAGCGCCAGCGCCTAGCAGCGCATTGCGGAAATAGTCGTTGACTGTCAGCTGCAGTGTCCCCTGGTCGAACAGGACATTGTATTGCCAAAGAGAGTTATCTCGCACAGGACGACCGACATCGCGGCCATGAAATATGGTGACCAGGGGAGCGGCAAGTTTTTTCCGCTTCAACACGCGAGCCACACGCAAACCGTTGTTTCCGAAATGGGCAATTATCACATCGAAATTCTGGAGCTTTTGCGAAAAAAGAATGTCGAAAGCCGTCGAAATCTTATCCCAGACGATCGCCGGCAATCTCCGCAAGGATCGGCGCAACGGTGCTAAGCCACCCCACCAGCAAACCGTATTGTCAGACAGCGCCTGCCAATTCCGCGTACCGTCTTGCTTCAGGGCATTCTCGTTGCAGATAACGCCAACCTCAAAACCTCGCTCAAGAAATCCATTTACCTGATCCAAAATGAAAGTCTCGGACAATGATGGGAAC
>NZ_JBBNAN010000044.1:0-12677 GCF_037994405.1 Phyllobacterium sp. | reverse complement strand
GTCGGGAAGGATCTGCTCAGTGGCGTGGAGATTTCCATTGAAGATTTTGACGCCGATGAGCAGAACAATCCCTTCTTGGGTTCAATACAAGAAGATGATTGGCTTCCACTTCACAGGCGCATCCGATCGATTTGAGTTCTGCTTTGCCTGTTTGACGAGTGCTATTTTGACCAGCCTTCTCAACGGGATTCGCTCGGATGACGATTGGAATATATCCCAAGGGTCTGCGCAGAGCGTTGCGGCAGCGTGGGAGGAGGTAAAGGGCACCGAAGCATATTGCGCCAAGGAGCTCGACATTCCTTACCACAAGTTCGAAGGATGGGCTTAGGCTATCCGGCATCGGCGAAACGGCCCAAATAACGCGTTCAAAGGCTATTCGACCTCCGCAGCCAAGCGCGCCGCATCAAGCGCGCGCATTGCCGCAAACAGGGTTTCCTTGTCGCGCTGATGAGCCTCGAACAACGCAACAAACGCCGGGTTGGTGATCTCGTGCGGCTTTGGCGCAGCCTTTGCGCGGACAAGGCTGATATCCGCAGCGTGTTTCGCCTGCTCGACAAGCTGCTTTGCCGTGTCGACTTTCGACGAGGATTTTGGGCGCCGCAGCACCAGCCCGTCTGGCGATTTCGTCGGCTGCATCGATCCCGCGAGCAATGATGGCAAGAGCGTTCCGCGGTCAATTTCGGCGTTCATTGGCTCAACCACTCTGCAGTTCATTGTATCAAGGCTTTTCGTATGTGGATTCGTTATCGTCCCCCAATCTAGATGGTTACGGCCACCGGCGTAACGCATGCAGGATCATAATTTTCGAGGAAATGAGCATGGCATTCCTGTTTTTGGCCGGGTTCTGAAAATCAATTGCAGATAGTTTTTCATTTGTCGTTTGCCGGAATAATCGACCGGCGGTCTGAATAAATATTCGGTCTGCGTGTTCTTTCTTCGTAAGTTCTTTTTTGCGGAGATACACGCCATGAGAAATATCGTCAGTTCGCTGCGCCATCAGCTCCCATTTGCTTTGTTGGGCGCCGGCATAGCCATTACCGCCCTTTCCGGCTCAACCTTTGCCGCCGGTGGCGGCGGCGGTAGTGATGCAGCCACGACACCCGCTTGCCCCAAGGGCCAGGTCTGGGATTCCAAGGCGAAGAAATGTGTCAAGAAGAGCAGCAGCCTCGTGCCGGACAAGGACCGCACGGAATATGCCTACACCTTGGCCAAGGCCGGACGGTATCAGGAAGCGCTGGATATGCTCGACACGCTGAAGAACCCGAATACCAAGGAAGCCCTCAACTATCGCGGCTATGCCACGCGCAAGCTCGGCCGCACCGATGAAGGCATCTCCTGGTACAAGAAGTCAGTCGCGCTTGATCCGAAGTACGCAAAGGTTCGCGAATATCTCGGCGAAGCCTACGTCATCAAAGGGCAGATCGATCTCGCCAAGGATCAGCTGATAATGATCAAGTCGATCTGCGGCACCACCTGTGAAGAATATCGCGATTTGAATGAGGCGATCGAAAAGCCATCGAATATCTGACGGGGCCATCGCCCGGCTCAAGAACGGACGAGCGATGGTTGTGACTCGTTCACGAAGAAGGGATCAAAGTGACCATCGCTCATCTTGAACTTTCTGCTTATAGTCGGGCGGATACCGGCTCGTCGTCAGCGCCGGACGTCCGTATTGGACCGACCGGGACGGAGGCAACCATCGCGAGTGAACACGAAATCAGGGCGAGTCTCAGCCAGCATCTCGCCCGGCTCTGGCGGTATGGCGTTGTGCTGTCCCGCCAGCGCGATGTTGCAGATGATCTCGTCCAGGCAACCTGCGTTCGCGCTCTGGAACGAGCAAGCCAGTTCGCGAGCGGAACGCGTCTGGATCGATGGCTGTTCTCGATCCTGCATTCAATCTGGCTGAATGAAGTGCGTTCCCGTCGCATCCGCATGGGCAATGGATTTGTCGACGCCGATGTCACGCTTACTTTCGACGGCGAGCAAGAGACGGAGACGCATGTCCTGGCCAACCAGGTGCTGCGGCGGGTGAACAATCTCCCCGAAGCGCAAAGGACCGCCGTATTTCTCGCCTATGTCGAAGGCCTTTCCTACAAGGAGGTAGCCGAAGTCCTGGACGTCCCGATTGGAACGATCATGAGCCGCCTCGCCGCCGCCCGTGCGAAACTCGCTGAAAATGCCGATTCGGATACGGTCGCAAAACACTCGAAAGGAGGCAAATCATGAGCGACCAGAAACAACACGCCATGCCCTCCGACGAATTGCTCGTCGCCTTTCTCGATGGCGAGCTGGAGGGTACCGAACGCGCACGGATCGACGCTTTGATAAAGACCGATGAGGCGGTCGCCGCGCGGTATGAATTCCTGTCTCACAGTGAGATGCCCTTCTACAATGCATTCGAACCGCTGCTCGAAAATGCGCCGACTGCGGACCTCGAGGCCATTCTGGACAGGCTTCCGGCGCCCATCGCCGCCGAGCCGGCGGGCAAGGGTTGGAGCCGGCGCGGCTTCGCCGCCGCCGCCATTGCTCTGGTCTTTGCCGGTGTCGCCGCCGATCGCGCTTACCTTGGCATGCGGGACGTCTCGGGTGAGCGCGACGGGTCGGAATGGCGGGGAGTCGTTGCGGAATATTTGACGCTGTATACGCCTGAGACACTTGCCAATCTTGCGAGTGATGAACAGGAGCAAAACCAGCAGTTGCGCAACGTCGGCGACAGGCTTGGCCTGTCACTGCCCGCGCAAGCTGTTTCCCTGCCGGGAATTCCCTTCAAGCGCGCTCAGATCCTGCAGTATGATGGCAAGCCTCTTGGCCAGATCGTTTATCTCGATCCCGTGAACGGTCCGTTGGCTCTGTGCATCGTCCAGTCGTCCAAAGGCCCGAGTTCTCCGCAAAGCGAACAGCGCTATGGCTTGAACGTTGTTTACTGGTCCGATCAGGCGCATGACTACATGCTGGTGGGCCACAATCCTGTCGATCAATTGAATTCTCTGGCAGATCAGGTAAGGAACGCGCTAGCCGCCTGATGACCGCTCCACGAAAATGGCGGTGGGTATTCCGGGGGAATTGGACTAAGGTAATGGAAAACCTGTGCAATTGACCTCGGAGGAATGTCATGAGCTCGGTAAGTACCAGTCCAGAAGCAAACGGGAACATCATACTCAGTCATGTACGCGGTGCCAGCGAACCGCCGCTCCTGGAAATCACGATTTCCCAGGCGTTGGAAAATGCCGCAGAAGAATGGGGAAATACGGAAGCGGTCGTCGATGTCCATCAGAATGTCCGTTGGACCTACGCTGAGTTGCAGGCAAAAGCCGAAGCCTTCGCCGCCGGACTGACGGCCCTGGATCTCGAGCCGGGTGACAGGATTGGCATCTGGTCACCCAACTGCGCTGAATGGGTGCTGACACAATTTGCTGCCGCGAAAGCCGGGATCATCCTCGTCAATATCAATCCGGCCTACAGGCTCGCGGAGGTCGAATACACGCTGAACAAGGTCGGCGTGAAAGTTCTCGTCGCACCGGAGCGGTTCAAGACCAGCGAATATGCCGAAATGATCGAGACGCTGGCACCGGAAATTCCGACCGCCAAAGGCCTCATAGAATCCTCCAACCTGCCGCAGTTGAAACATGTCATACAGATTGGTGGCGAGCCGCGGCAGGGCTGGGTACCCTTCGATAGCGTCCCGGATCTGGCAGCACCGCATCATCACAACCTGCTGCTCGAGCGCAAGAAGGCCGCCAGAGCGGGCGATCCAGTCAACATCCAGTTTACCAGCGGTACCACCGGCCTTCCCAAGGGCGCAACGCTTTCCCATCGCAATATTCTGAACAATGGCTTCTTCGTCGGACGAAGCGTTGGCCTTCATCCCTACGACCGGCTTTGCATCCCTGTCCCGCTCTACCACTGCTTCGGTATGGTCATGGCCAATCTCGGTTGCCTGACGCACGGTGCAACCATGGTTTATCCTTCCCAAGCTTTCGATCCACTGGCAGTGCTTCGCACCATCGAAACCGAGCGCTGCACGGCGCTTTATGGGGTGCCCACCATGTTCATTGCCGAACTGGGGCATCCCGATTTTGACAAGTTCGACTTGTCATCGTTGCGCACGGGATGTATGGCTGGGTCGCCCTGCCCCATCCAAGTCATGAACCAGGTCATGGAGCGCATGCATATGCGCGACGTAACCATTGCCTATGGTATGACAGAAACCAGCCCGGTCAGCTTCCAGAGTTCCGCCGAAGATCCTGTTTCCCGCCGGGTCTCAACGATTGGGCGTGTCCAGCCGCATCTCGAATGCAAGGTCATTGATGCAGACGGCAATACCGTCCCGCGCAGCACTCCGGGCGAACTTTGCACGAAGGGCTATTCGGTTATGATCGGTTATTGGAATGATCCCGAAAGAACAGCAGAGGCCATCGACGCGGATGGCTGGATGCACACAGGTGATCTCGCCACCATCGACGAAGAGGGATACGGCAATATTGTTGGCCGCCAGAAGGATATGGTGGTGCGCGGCGGCGAGAATATCTATCCGCGCGAGGTGGAGGAATATCTATACCGCTATAGCAAGATAAAGGACGTCGCCATCGTTGGCGTTCCCGACACGAAATTCGGTGAAGAACTGTGCGCATGGATCATTTTGAAACCAGGTGAAAGCGGCAGTGAGGATGAAATCAAGGCATTCTGCCAGGGGCAGATCGCGCATTACAAGGTGCCTCGATACGTCCGCTTCGTCGACGCATTTCCACTGACTATCACCGGGAAGATCCAAAAATACCTCATCCGCCAGCAAATGGCAGAAGAGCTGGGGCTTCAGGAACAGAGAACTGCCTAGGGTCAGGACCTGTTAATCTGGTCGAAATGGTATGAGGCTTTCGTTCGGATACGAGGAGCAGAGGGACTTTGCGACGATGTTGCCGGTCGAAAAGACCGTATCCTGCGGACGCCGAAACGGCCGCAAGCTGCAGTGTCGAACCGTTCGGCCGGGGAAAGACTGACCCTAGGGTTGCCCGTCACTATCGATGAAATCGCGTACGGCTTTGTTATAGCCCTCCGGATCCTGCAGCATCGCAAAATGGCTGGCATTCTTGAGGATGATCAGCTTGGCGCCCGGGATCGTCTTGGCCATGTAGTCGGTGTGCTCGCGGGTGATTGCCTCGTCATGATCGCCGAGAACGATGGCAACCGGAGTCTTGATCTTCTTCAGATCATCATCGCTCCAGTGGGGCTGGCTTGCCCACATGTTGCTGATCTGCTCAACAAAAGCGTCATACTGGTCCGGTGTCGGTGATATCTCCTTGTAGACTTCACCTGCCTTATCAACGTAGCCGGCAAACGTCTTGTTCTGCAGGACATCCGGCTTGAGCCCCTCGACCTTTGTATTGGCCGCTTGGGCGAAGACTTTTGTCAGCCGTTCTGGATGGTTCATGGCAATGTCGATCCCGATAATACCGCCATCGCTCCATCCGACCAATGCGGTCTTGTCGATCTTGAGATAGTCAAGAAGAGCGAGGTAATCGGAAGACATCAGATCGTAACTGTAGGGGTCAGCATTGCGTGTCGACCTGCCATGGCCGCGGCTATCGGCAACAATAACCATGTGGTCTCTGGCGAGATCGGCCACCTGAGCACCCCAGATGCCTGCATAGCCGAGGCCGCCGTGAATCAGCAGAACCGGCGCACCCTTGCCGTATACCGCATAGTACATCTCAATGCCGTTTACGGGTGCAGTGCCGCTTTTTTCGGCAGTGGGCAGGGGCATTGGCTGAGGGAGCTGCTCCCACCGTTCGGCCGCTCGTACACTCGAGCTCATAAACGCAACCACAAATGCCAGAGAGCATATCAACGTCTTCAGACTCATGATCCCGTCCTTAGCTGCTGGAGCAAATCTTGATGAAGAACAGCATGTTTGGCGAACGCTTGCAATTGACAAGCGTAAGCAAAAGGCGGCTCGCAGGAGCCGCCTTGTCGTCGTGTCGGGTATCGCTTACTTCGCGACGTGCCAGACGCCCCCGACACCATCGCCGTTCATGTCGCCAGACTTCTTGTCTTTGGCAAACATGTAAAGCGGCTTGCCTTCATAGGCCCACATTTCCTTGCCATCGGCGGCTTTCACTAGGGACCATTCGCCCTCAGCCTTGGCCTTGGCATCAGCATGGAACGCCGGCCAGTTCTTCAGGCATTTCTCATCACAGTTCGACTTGCCCTTTGTATCCTTGTCAAACGTGTAGAGTGTCATGCCCTTCTCTGTCGCCCAAACCTTGCCCATCTTGGTATCCACCATTTTCGCTGGTTCTGCAGCGAAAGCGGACAGGCTGGACGCAGCCAGTATTCCCATTGCAATTAACAGGTTTTTCATGGTCGTTCACTCCCTCTTCGGGATTGCCAGCGGGGCGCTGGTAGTGCCCGGTATCCAAGCGAACCAAGCCGTTCGCAGTCAGCAACAATGCACCAAATTCTGATCCGAATTGAGGCACCGCCGATAGAAATGCACGACTCCAACAATCGGTTGCAACACGATTTGATACCGAACCTTATTTCCCGCGAAGGAGGCTCCGAATTACCATTTCACGCGCAAACCGACCCTCGAAAATCTTCTTGCTGCCGCCGTCAAGATCGAACGTGTAGTCGGCCATCGCAAACGCGCTGACATTCTTGGTGAAATCATGGGTGATACCGCCACCCAATTCGAGCGATGTCGACTCATTTTGGCTGGTAATTGCATCGGGACCGAAGAGGACAGTCAGCATCGGTGCCGCTGAAATCGTGCCAGAAATTGGCTTTGACATAGGGCTGGAACCGGACGACGTATTTCCCTTGTAGCCGGAAGCCCAGGCGGCCCGTCACGCCGTCATCCGTATCGAAGCCGACATCTGAAAACGCATCCGACTGCTCCGGGGATAGATGCTGCCCGATCAATTGCGCCTGTGGCTCCAGCGTCCGGCTTTGCAAAAGCGCAACCGGATAGCCGCCTTCAAGCGACGCGGTAATTCCCGTACCATCGATGTCGATCCCGACATCGCGCAAGGACGTGGCATCGCCGCTGAACCAGGATCCCATCAGCACGCCATCCAGACACCAGCCGGACGGACCAATGTGAGTCCAGTAGCCGCCAAAGCTCGTCGTATCGAGATTGAGGCTCCCAACCGCCAATTCGAATAGGCGAAGAACAGCCCTGCATTGTTGCGATGATCGTTTTCGGTCGTATTGCTGATAATGTCGAGTCCGGCCTAATTCCCCACAACTGACCGTCGACCGAAGGGCTGACCGTAGCCGACCAGCTCTGGTCTCTCGATTCCCCGAATACCCGGCCCCATGCGGCCGAAAAGTTCGCTCCTGGCGTAAGCAGGTTCTGCTCGCCGCGCCTTTCGCGGAATGTTCCAAGTGCAGCCAGCACCGTTTCTCGCGCAACCGGCGGTGCAGCTGAATAGACCGGCACCTTTTCACGATAGAGTGGAATTATTTCGCCTGGATCCGCCACAATAGGGGTTGCACCCGGGATTGGGCGCTTCGACGCCTGGCCCGGGTGGCAGGATGCCTTCCGATCCGGCCGCCAAGGTCGGGTTCTCACTGCCTGCAACAAGTGTTGAACGCAGATACCAGTTTTCATGGCTGCCCGCTGTTACACCGCCTTTGAATTGGTAATAATCGAAGGCGCCCGCTGCCACCGGATTGCTCAGGCTGAATGCCGACGCGCTCGTCGTCGCGCCGTTTACCGCCTGAACCACAAGGATACCGTCCTGCACGGTGCTGGCGCCGGCACCACCGAGATTGGTGATCGCCAGTCCTGTCGTACCAGTTGCCGTGCCGCCGGAAATGATGAATTTGTTGGAAGCCGATGAATCATCGCCAAGCACCGTCTAAAGGCGGATTGCGCCACCGCTGCCGAGATCAACGAACATACCGATGGAACCGCCCGAGAGTATCAGCAAGTCACGGCCCTGCGTCGCAATCACGAAGCGGTCGACGACGCCCCCCGACATGCGCATTTCGTTGTTGGCCTGCTCGAGATTGACTTCACCGATCTGCCCACCTGTCATCGTGAAGAAATCGCCGGCAAAGAACTGGCCAATGATTCGCCCGCCGCTGACCGTGGCCGTGTCGAGTTCGCTGCCCTGCTCCACCCGCTGCACGACGCCGCCGGTCATGATGAATGTGTCAACGCCGGCGCCCTGGAAAATGGTGCCATTGACCGTTCCGCCATTGAGCTCGAGACGATCATGGCCGGCGCCCTGGTTGATGTCGCCGTTGATCGTGCCGGAATTGATAATGACGGTATCGACGCCGGAATTGAACGACACCGGCCCCGTGATGGTGCCCGTGCCCCCCGGTAGGCAGGGTCAGCCAATTGTTGCCGCCCGGATCATTTCAACGGGCCGCCGGTGCCACTATCGCAAATATATGTATCATTCCCGGCGGTGGGAATGAGAGAACAGGCTGCAAGTGCGGATTGATTGGATAGAATAAAGGGTAAGAGGAAAAAGAAGGCAGCCATACGATTGGTGTACGCAGGCTATGAGACTTCATGCAACCCCCTCCTGCAATAGTTATCGTAACGCGGAATTGCTTTAGAAGGCTTGCGATTCCAATCGCTAAACAACGATGTCAGCCCGCGCAAAGTAGATTGTGATTCAAAGTTGTGCAACCGAAGGTTACAGGATACATCGAATCTTGGCAGTGTGGTAAATAGATCTCAATCTGCGCCAAGCCGTGCTGTCACTGGCGATTCCTCGCTTCATTCCACCAGTAAAACACCAAATAGTCATACTAATACTCAGAAGACGGGCTCAACTCAACTTGCCGTGGTGCCGACCATCGGTTCAAAATGGAACCGCCATGAACGCAATCCAAATCGCAACCTTCAATTTGACTGCATGCTGATAATCCGTTGTAATCGCCCCTTGAATGGAATGCGACGACATGCAGGAGAATACAATGGACCGCTATGAAACCTTCGCAACTTGGATCTTTATCGTCTTCGGTGCGCTGATCATTTCCGGTCTCATGGCCTTTGCGATCACGACCGGTGACAAGCCCGCTTTTCTGTTTGCACTGGCCTCCGGTTGTTCCGCATTCTTCCTCGGCTTCGCGGTCATTTTCGACCAGCCAAGGCTCTACGGGCTCATCCTGTTCCTGTCGATCGCGTTGATCGCCGGCTCGATCACTGCGATCGTTACTTAGCGATCGGCGCAGTGATGTGGCGATAGGCGCCGTGCCAATAAAGCAGCGGCTCGGCATTGCGCCGCAACGTCAGCGCCCTCACCCTTCCGATCAGAATTCCATGCGAATGCCGCTCGATGGCATCGTCCAGTTCGCAATCGAGCACAGTGAGTGCGTTCGCCAGAGCCAGAGTGCCCGTTGCAAGTTCCTGCCATTGCGCGTCCTGGTAGCGTTCCACACCTTTGCGCCCGCCCTGGCCAGCAAAGCTCTCCGCCACGTGCCGCTGATCATGCGCCAGCACATTCACGCAGAAACTGCCATGCCTTTGCAATACCGGCCAGGATGAGGAATCACGATTGAGACTGACGATTACCGAAGGCGGGTCGATGGCCAGCGAGGAAACCGAAGTGGCCGTAAATCCGGTCCGGTCATTGCCCCGGCCAACCGTAATTACGCTCACGGCACCGGCGAGATGCCGCATCGAATCCTTGAACAGGTCGGCTTCCACTGTCAGTTCCTGATGGACGGCACGCGCCCCGGTTTGAAAGACGGACATTCTTTCCTCATCCTCTGGATTGCTCGCAAGACTTTGCGAAAAGCGGACTCTCATACAGGGCCGCATTGCAGCACATCCGCCCCATACCCAACCAGATTGCGATTTGCTCAAGGCACACGCATTTGGCGATATTGTTTTGCGATTTTCGCGTCTTTCGAGAAATCAAATCTCACAGAGACGATTACACGACTGTTTAGTAGAGATTTAAACGGGTGTTCGCGTTCCAAGCATGCCGTTGTCAAGAATAATTTTCCACCAATCGGCACTTGGGCGCAAAACGCTGCTCGCCAGAGGAACACTTTTATAATCTCTATCGTATTAATCGTGTATGGAATGTCGCAAGATCAGGAGACTGAACAATGAGAGACGAATCCTGATGGCATCCACAGACTTTACGCCAGCGCGCAATGCCGCTGCTTCGCCCTTTCTTCGCGCTGTGAAGGACCGCGGTTTTGTCGTTCTGCTGTTCGTGACCGCCTTCGCCTTTCACATTGCCGTTCTCTTCAACCTGCTGCCAGCATAAGTCAGCCGGCATACGCCAATGGCCGCACTCTTCTCCCCGCTGACAATTGGCGATCTCGCCCTACCCAGCCGCATCGTCATGGCACCAATGACTCGCCACCGTGCATCCTACGGCAAGATACCTGGCGAACTCAGCGCGCTCTATTATGCGCAACGGGCCAGCGCCGCGCTGATCATTTCGGAATCGACGGAAATCGACCCGTTCAGTGCGATTGATGTGCCAACACGGCCCGGTCTTACCAATGACGACCAGGAGGCAGGGTGGCGCCTGGTCGCCAATACGGTCCATAAAGCTGGTGGCAGGATCTTCGTGCAACTATCCCACATGGGGAGAACGGCACATCCGTCACAGCTGTGCGGTGGTCGGCAGCCTGTAGCTCCATCGGCATTGGCGGCGGCAGGAACGGTCTACACCGCCAAGGGTGCTGAGCCTTACGCCAGCCCGCGAGCGCTCGAACTCGATGAGATCCCAACCATCGTCGCTGGATTTGCGGCAGCTTCGGCCCGGGCAAAATCGGCCGGTTTCGATGGCATCGAGATACACGGCGCCAACGGCTATCTGGTCGATCAGTTCCTGCGCGATGGCAGCAATATCCGCACCGACTCCTATGGCGGCTCGGTGAAAAACCGTGCACGCATCCTGCTTGAAATCATCGAGGCGATCGAGGCGCATTGGCCGCTCAATCGTATCGGCGTTCGCCTTTCTCCGACAAACCCATATCAGGGTATGAGCGACAGCGATCCGGCCAGCCACTTTGCCCAGATCGCCGGTCTGCTCGATCCGCTCGGTCTTGCCTATCTGCATGTGGTCGAACCGCTAGTCCAGCCAGAAGGCTATCCTGTCACCGCTGCGGCCATAAGGTTGGCATTTACGGGCCCCCTCATTCTGGCGGGCGGCTTTAAGCGCGCACATGCCGAGCAAGCCTTGGCCAAAGGCAGGGCCGATTTGATCGCATTCGGCCAGGCTTTCATCGCCAATCCCGATCTGCCAATGCGCTGGCGCCAAAATACAACGCTCAATTCCGCCGACAAATCCACGTATTACACCCAAGGCGCAAAGGGCTACACCGATTACCCCAGCCTTGAACTTGTCCAAGGCTGAACCTGCCTTATCTGCCAGCAAATGTTATGCACGGCTCTACTTGGCTCCCCTTAGAGCTGTCGAACAGGGCATCATAGCCAAGCAAACCGTGTAACTATTTTTTCGCCACAACGGAACCAACTGAGGACGAAAGCATTTCCATAGCACTGGTTCCCCCAAACCAGCCTTGGCTAACCCCACAGCCAAAAACAGCCCAATCCTCATGCCCCTTGAGGATTGGGCTTTCCGTATGAACTGTTCACCGCCAAGCGGAGGAAACAATGACAGTTGAAAATGCCAGACATGCGATCGAAGCGGCAATCCATAGTGGTGATTTCAAGAGTATGGGAGTTGCTGTATTCAAGGCAATCAATGCTTTGGAGGAAAGAATTAAGCGATTAGAGGAAGAAGTAGAACGTTTGAAGGTGAAGTCGTGATCGCCTTTCCGTCATCTAATCCTTGAATTTGACGCCACATGTGCTAGCATCTCTTCAAGTTGAGTGTAGCGGTATCTTGAGCCTGAGCCGCACTGAAACGATGCGCGATATTTGTATCCAGAATCCAGTTTGTTAGAGCCAAATCAAGCCTCAACCCGCGAAACCCCTACCCGTTCGGCAGGGGTTTTGCTTGTGTGGAAGACCTCACAATCTGCAAGCGCGCTCTTGGAATTGTTGCTCCCTTTGCCGCCTAACGAAACGACCTCCCGAGTGGCCGTGCACAAGCGTTAACCGGGCCAGCACTTGGTCGACCTGGAATGAGCAACCGCGAGGAATCGCCGTCCTCAACTCTCTTCGACAATCGCCTGAATATCGGCTGTAGAGTGATTGGTCAGGGTTTTAGGTATTTCGCTGACGATCTTGTCTCCTACCTCCTTGTGAAATTCCTGACGCATCTCGCCCAGCATGAGCGGCGGCGCGACGATGATCAGGCGCTCGAATTCCCCCTTGTGCGCATGGCAATAAAGCGCGTCAGCGATCTCCTTGGCGAAACGTTTCTTGGAAATCTCATGCCAGTCCGTATCCTCCACGGCACTGCGCCCCAAACCCGGACCACTGGAAAGACGCCCGGGCTTGTCAGTACCCTGTTCCCGGGTTGCGGGGTTGGAATTGTGCAGCTGGTGAATGATGCTGAGCTGGACATTGCTCATGTCCCGCTTGTTACACAGGAACAGCGCCTTCTCGCTATCAGCGACCAAGACCCACGTGTGACGGTTCAACATGACATCAACCATCTCAGACTCCGACTGATACGTTGTCATTTGAAATTCCTTTTTACTGGAAGTTCGTTCCGTTGGAAATCGCGACGCACATGCCACGATCAACGAGCCGCCGATATCCGCGATTTCAAGCAGTACAGAAG
>NZ_JBBNAN010000043.1:0-46299 GCF_037994405.1 Phyllobacterium sp. | reverse complement strand
CGGTGAGTGGATCGATGATCTTCAACTGCTCGATGATGGAGCCGGGCCACCCATGCGTGACGATCACTGGCAAGGCATTCGGACTTTTCGAACGAACATGGATGAAATGAATCTCCAGCCCGTCGATGGTCGTCATGAATTGCGGCAACGCGTTCAGCCGGGCTTCGAGCTTGCGCCAATCGTAATCTGTTCCCCAATAGCGCGCGAGTTCCTGAATTGTCGCGAGTTGCACGCCTTGCGATGCATCCGCTACCGTTTCCTGCTTCGGCCACTTTGTCGCGGCGATGCGTCGGCGGAGATCGACGAGTTTCTCGTCCGGAACGTTGACGTGGAAGGGGCGGATCTCGTCACTCGTAGCCGCGGACGCCGCCCGATACGCAGGAAAAAAGCTCGCGGCACCCGCAGCTGCAATTCCCATCGCGGCGGCGCTCAAGAGCTTGCGCCGGTCCTGATTGATAGCTTCGGAACCCATTCGCGTACGCATCCTAACCGTGTCGTCGCGGCCGCTCGGATTTTCCTTGTCTTTCATTGTAGTCCTCCCGTTGGTCAGGCCAAAAACAAAGAGACATGTTCCTGCGGGTAATCCGACATCGTTACGCCCGTAGCATCTCGTGTGCTCTGTGGGTGCGGCCCTGCAAAACTGCACGCCGCTGATAACAGGAGTGAGCGGCGTGCCAATGATCGTTTCCGGATGTGTAGGGGGGCAAGTACGTAACGGTAACATCCATTTCTCTTGCGTCAGTGGCATTATCGTCGTCATTCGCAACGGGATGCAGTCCCCAACTTGGCCACACGCCTGCGCTGCTTGATCGCAAAATTGGTAGGTCCTGGTCAATTTTCAGTATCGCTCAAAAATATCGGCGCAACGCGGACTTCAAGAAGTTCCACGCAATCAAAAGGTCTTTCAACTGATGCAGCGATAGAAGACTTTCAGGAAAACAATCAAAATCGGCTATAGGCATTTCCAAAAAGGAACGTTTGTTGGTGCCGCAATTGTTGTACGACATTGTTTTTCCACGCTCCCTAAATGGCAGCGGCAATTTGTTCATGACGCGAGCACGCGGCATAGGATCAAGCTACAGTCGAATTCGCAGCGATGACCTTTAAACTGCGCATCCTTCCAGAAACAAATCTGCACACATTTTTGCCCGATGTGCAATTTCCTCGGTCTTGGGCGCGGGTTTCTGGCGTAGCATCGCGGCGCGCTGTGGCTCCATGATCATCATTCCCCGCAGCATGCCGCACGCGGCGTGTGGGTCGTCAAGCGCAATTAGCCCTCGTTCGACCTGCGTACGGAGCCAATTCTCCATCAATGTGTTGGTTTTGACGATCGCCTGTTCGTAGAACGATGCCGCAATTTCTGGAAAACGGTCGGATTCGCCGATAACCAGGCGCATGATAGTGACGGTTTCTTCTGAGAGTGTGAGCCTGCCATAGGCCGTCAGCATCCGCTCGAGGCCTTCTCTTAGGTTCGCGGTTGCGAGTGTGCCCGCGTCCACTGCCAAAAAGAAACGACCGATACGATCCGATATCACACTTGTGAACAGATCTGCCTTGGTCGGGAACAGCCGGTAGAGTGTCTTTGTCGAAACGCCTGCGTTCTGTGCGATCGCGCTGATGCTTGCGGCCGCGTAACCACTTTCATGAAACTGATCGTTGGCAGCTTCGATAATGACGCTTCTCGTGTCGTCGTCACAGCGCACCTGTGGCCGGCCCCGGGGGCGTTTCTCAATCTTGCGAATTACGACCATGTTGATTTTCCAAATTCTTGTTGACATCCATTTTATAGAGCGTATTTTGGAAAAAAGCAAGTTTCCTAAATATCGACATATGCATCAGAGGCCGCGGCCCTCGTGACAGCGACCGGCAAACCGGAGAGACCACAATGACCAAGCTGCATGCCCTGAACAACAACGTCGCCCACGCCGCTGAAGCTGAAATTCAGCCGATTGTGGCTCCTTCTCTGGACGCGGGTGTTCGCGTTTCCGAAGCACCCCATTCGCCCCTCGTTGATGAGAAGCCCGTCCGCAAGCGCGGTGTCCGTTCTCTGCTGCTCGGCGCAACCGCTATCGCTTTGATCGCCGCCGGCGTCTACTACGGGCACGGCTACTGGACCGTCGGCCGTTTCCAGATTGCGACGGACGATGCCTATGTGAAGGCTGACAACAGCTCCATTGCTCCCAAGGTCTCGGGTTACATCGCCGATGTCATCGTCGGAGACAATGATACCGTAAGGGCAGGCCAGCCGCTTGCCCGCATCGACGATCGCGATTTCAGGGCCGCTCTCGATCAGGCAAAGGCCGACGTCGCCGCCGCAGAGGCAACGATCCAGGCCAAGCAGGCGTCACTTGAAATCCAGCAATCCACAATCGCAGCCGCCCGTGCCACCGTCGAGGTCGATCAAGCCAACGAGACCTTTGCGGAGCAGAATGACAAGCGTTACGCAAGTCTTGCCACCAGCGGTTATGGAGCGATCCAGACGGCGCAGCAGGCAGCATCTCAAATCGCCGCCGCCCGGGCTACTGTCGTTCGGGATGTCGCTTCGCTGGAAGCTGCTGTGAAGCAGGTCGATCTTTTGAAGGCAGAGCTTGCACAGGCGAGGGCGACTCTCACGCACGATCAGGCTGTCCAGCGTCAGGCTGAACTCAATCTCTCTTATGCAACGATTGTTGCTCCGGTCGATGGCGTCGTAGGAAATCGCACGCTTCGCATCGGCCAATTTGTCCAGGCCGGCACGCAACTGATGTCGGTCGTGCCGACCAGGGCGGCCTACGTTGTTGCCAATTACAAGGAAACGCAGCTTACCGACGTTCGTGTCGGCCAGCGGGTCGATATCGACGTTGATATGTTCCCAGGGCGCGTCTACCACGGCCATGTCGACAGTCTTGCGCCGGCGAGCGGTCAGGAATTCGCGCTGCTGCCGCCTGACAACGCAACCGGCAACTTCACCAAGGTGGTCCAGCGCATTCCAGTGAAGATCATTCTCGATGCCGACAGCGCGACTGCAGGTGACCTGCGTCCCGGCATGTCAGTCCAACCGAGCATCGATACCAAGGCCGACGCTAGCCAGCGCCAGAGTCATTGACCGGCGGGATCAGGAGGATCGTGTCATGTCCGCTATCACATTCACCGGCGCGGCGGTTCCGCAACGAGCCAGCACAAAGGAATGGATTGCCGTTCTCGCCAGCATGATCGGCGCCTTCATGGCAATCCTCAACATCCAGATTACCAACGCCTCGCTGCTCGATATCGAGGGCGGCATCGGAACCGGTGTGGATAACGGCGCCTGGATATCCACGTCCTATCTGATCGGCGAAATCGTTGTCATTCCGCTCACCGCGTATTTCAGCAGCGTCTTTTCCTTTCGCCGCTACATCCTCGCGAACTCAATTCTATTTCCG
Organism: Phyllobacterium sp.; assembly: GCF_037994405.1. Taxonomy (GTDB): domain Bacteria; phylum Pseudomonadota; class Alphaproteobacteria; order Rhizobiales; family Rhizobiaceae; genus Phyllobacterium. The sequence goes on along the minus strand of NZ_JBBNAN010000043.1, from coordinate 42,898 downwards.
CTGTTCTCGATAGCCTGTGCCTTCACCCATGACCTTGGCTCGATGATCTTGATGCGCGGCTTGCAGGGCTTTGCCGGCGGCGTCCTGATCCCTATGGCCTTCACCATGGTTTTGACGAAGCTGCCAAAGCCGCAACAGCCTGTCGGCCTCGCCATTTTCGCGCTGTCGGTCACCTTCGCTCCAGCCATCGGCCCGACGATCGGGGGTTACCTGACCGAGAATTACGGATGGCAAACGATCTTTTTCATCAATGCCATTCCGAGTGCCATCATGGCCATCGCTCTGGCCGCGACGCTGGAAAAGACGCTGATGCAGCTGCATCTTCTAAAAGAAGGCGACTGGGCGGGTATCTTCACAATGGCCGTCGGCCTCTCGGCATTTCAAACCGTGCTAGAAGAAGGCAACAAGGAAGACTGGTTCTCCTCGCCCTTCATTTTGAAGCTCAGCGCAATAGCCGTCGTATTCCTTGCCAGCTTTATCTGGATAGAGCTGACCGTCGAAAAGCCGTTGGTCCAGTTGCGCCTGTTAAAACAGCGCAATTTCGGCATCGGTGTCGCCGTTAACGTGCTGGTTGGCGTTGCCCTGTTCGGCACGGTCTACATCCTGCCGCAATATCTCGGACAAGTGCAGCGTTATAACGCCGAGCAGATCGGCAATGTGCTCGCCTGGACCGGTCTGCCGCAATTGCTCCTGATCCCGCTTGTTCCAATGATGATGAAGCGCTTCGACGCCCGTTATATCGGCTTCCTCGGCATCAGTATCTTCGCGATCAGCTGCTTCATGAACATCACGCTCTCGGCCGACACCGGGGGCGATCAGTTCTGGATACCGAACATCGTCCGTGCAATTGGTCAGGCACTGGTTCTGACGCCGATCACTGCCATCACCACGGCGGGCATCGCCGCCGCCGATGCTGCTGCGGCGTCAGGACTTACCAATATGCTGCGCAATCTTGGTGGTGCTGTCGGAACGGCAACATTAGGAACCGTGCTGACCAAGCGCGAGCAGTTCCACTCAAACATCATCGGCCAATCGATCACCTTGACGCGCGATGAGGTTCGCCAGCGTCTCGACCAACTGACAGGTTATTTCATGTCGCATGGTGTCTCCGATCACGCCACTGCGGCACAGCAAGCCGTCATCGCGCTGGGTCGAGTGGTTAAACGCCAAGCGTTGATCATGGGCTTCAGCGACACGTTTGCCGTGATCGGCGTCCTGCTCGCCCTTGCTGCAATCGCTCTGTTGTTCGCCGAGAAACCCAAAGGAGGGGGCGGGGCCGGTGCCCATTAGGGTGACAGGACGGTTCCTTAGCAACAGCCCGACGGCGCCGTTTTGGTGCAGAATCGTTTATCTTTTACCTGTTCTTTTGATCACCGAGAGCATCGTCAAGAACACTGGCACGGACCCAAAATACATCTACGTCTTGTTCGAGGACATCGCCCCATCAGACTGGGCGGGAGCGGGCCAGCTCTTCGGCGAGGAAGCCGAGAACGCCTGAATCACCTGGTCGGCGCGTCCGATCGCGCCGACATCATTGGTAGGAGAACTTCACACGCGTACGATGAAGGCCGTCGTGATTAAGGAGCCGGCGGACCCGAGGTCCTGCAACTTGAGGAACGGCGCCATCCGGGCGCCAGAAAGGGGCTGGGTCAGGATCGCGGTAAAAGCGTTCGGTTACTGATGGGCCGCGGCTCGGGCTGGAGAAGGTCTTCGTAAACCACAAAGCGATCTACCAGGGGATCGCCGATGGCCGTCGGAGACAATGGTCGGAAGGAATGCAAAGAGTGGCTATTTTCGTGCGAGTCTCTTCATCGAACCGAGGATTAGTCGCCGGGGAGATTGTAGCCGGCATGTTCCTTGCCCCCCGTGTGCCCCGACGCTTTGGTAATTGGGGGAAAGTCCGCTGTGTGTATGGCGCGCCCGAAAGGATTCGAACCTCTGACCCCCAGATTCGTAGTCTGGTGCTCTATCCAGCTGAGCTACGGGCGCGTGCCACAGTTGCGCGTTAGTCTGCGCAGCGCGGTTCGTAATGGGTTGAGAACTGAATTGCAAGCTGCTTCGGCAAAAAAACCGCAACTATTTTCCACAGGACTGATACCTGGTGAATTCTTCGGCGGCTTAGCGGTTGAAACAGGCACTTGGCCAAGGCGCGTGTCACCCTGAACAAAAAGGCCCGGACTTTACCGGGCCTTATCGTAAACTCGATCCTACAGATTGCGGCCAATAGCCAGATATTTATCGCGCCGATCCTGTCTCAAGGTGTCGCCGTCCATGTTGCCCATGGATTTGAGTGCGACATTGATGATATTGCCGGTCGCTTCGATCGCCGCATCCTTTCCGCGGTGAGCGCCGCCCACCGGTTCGGGAATGATGCCATCGATGATCTTCAGCTCGTAAAGGTCTTGAGCGGTGATGCGCATTGATGTGGCAGCGTCTTTGGCCCGGGTCGAATCATGCCAGAGGATGGATGCCGCCCCCTCCGGAGAAATCACCGAATAGATCGAGTGTTCGAGCATGTAGACCCGATTTGCCGTCGCGATGGCGATGGCGCCGCCGGACCCGCCTTCACCAATGATGACGGAGACGATCGGCACTTTCAGATTGAGGCATGCGGCGGTCGAACGGGCAATGGCTTCGGCCTGCCCTCGTTCTTCTGCCGCGATGCCCGGAAACGCGCCTGCGGTATCGACAAGGGTCAACACCGGGAGCTTGAACCGGTCGGCAAGCTCCATCACGCGCACGGCCTTGCGGTAACCTTCGGGCATAGCCATGCCAAAATTGTGCTTGAGCCGTGTCTTCGTATCGTTACCCTTTTCCTGTCCGATGATAGCAACGGCCTGGCCGTTGAAACGCGCAAGACCGGCCTGGACAGCATCGTCATCAGCGTAATTGCGGTCACCGGCAAGCGGCGTGAAGTCGGTAAAGAGCTTGGAGATGTAGTCCACGCAATGCGGACGGTCTGGATGACGGGCAATCTGCGCCTTCTGCCAGGGGGTCAGCTTGCGATACAGATCGCGTAGCGCCTCAGCAGACCTTTTCTCCAGTCGTGTGATCTCGTCATTGGTATCGAGAGCATCGCCTTCTTCGGCGAGTTTCTTCAATTCTATAATCTTGCCATCGAGATCGGCAACCGGCTTTTCAAAATCAAGGTAGTTGTACATGGACGACGTGTCTGCCTGCAAAACGGTGGATTTTTCATGGTCTAACTGGCTGTTGCCGAAGCGCATGTCAAGGAAGCAAGCCCATATGGCGCATTGGCCGCGCAAGTTATAGGGGTAATTCCGGCGAAGGTGTGGTGGTTACTTCGCTCTGCTCTCGCGTTTTGTCGTTTTCGCAGGTGCAGGTGCCTTGGTTACTCTACGCCGCTTTTTAGGCTTGGCATGCTGCCAGCCGATCCACTGCCCTTCGCCTTCATAATTGTGAAAGCCGACCGCCGCGGCGTTGAGTCCTTGCCGCAACACATGCACGTCAAGTCCCTGCATATGGCGCAGAAGGGGCGGAGGAAGATGGTTTATATCAAGCCACTGCACATCGAAATAGATATGCTCAGGTCCGTTTTCGCTGGTTACCGTAAAGAACCACTGGCTCTCCATATAGTCGCCGAACCATGGGTCCGGGAACATTGCGGGTGAAAAGGCAAAACCAAATCCAGTGATCTCTTCCCAGCGCCAGCTTTGCCGCCACCCCATTGACCGTATCAGGTGGCTGGAGCGGCTGAACCCCGTGTCGTCAAACCGGATCACCTCGCCGTCCGGTTCAACAGGCGGTGGCTCAGGTCTGGAAATTATCTTCTTCAACAGTTGCCACATGGACAGTCCGCCAAAAGCTTCAAGGTCCGAAGCCTAGTCTGCCAGAGGATGGTGCTCCGTGACAAGGCGATGCAGGCGTTCTTCCATGACGTGCGTATAGATCTGCGTCGTTGAAATGTCTGAATGACCCAGCAATTGCTGGACAGCCCGCAAATCGGCGCCATTTTGCAAGAGATGGCTGGCGAAGGCGTGGCGCAGCACATGCGGGGAAATTGCAGATGTTTTCAGCCCGGCCCGTGCCGCAAGCCCCTTCAATTCTCGCGCAAACACCTGCCGTGCCAGAAAGCCACTTTCGGAAAGGGCAGGGAATAGCCACTGGCTATCGGAAAGATTGGGCAGCGCATCCCGCATCGCCAGATATTTGGTCATGGCGTCGCGCGCTTTTCCGGAAAGGGGGACCATGCGATCTTTTGACCCTTTGCCACGCACCATCAGGAAGCGGCTATCTGACCGCGCCACGGTAACCGGAAGTCCGACCAGCTCGGAGACGCGAAGACCCGTTGCATAAAGTATCTCAAGAAGCGCGTGCAAACGAAGAGCGTTAAAATGTGCCGTATCGGATGCTTTCGCATCCTGTGTTTCGAGTTCTGCGCGTGCTAGCAGCTTTTCCACATCGGCCTCGCTCATAATTTTGGGCAAAGAGCGATCTTTCTTTGGCGTATCCAATGTGCTGGTAGGGTCGTCGGTGCGGATATTCTCGGTATAGAGAAAACGGAAGAACTGACGCAAGGCGGACAGGCGCCTTGCCTGCGACGTCGCAGCAAAGCCCCGTCCGGCGATATCGTCGAGATAGGAGCGGATGATAGCGGGCTCCGCCAGGGTAAGTTGCAGACCGGCTGTGGCGGTGAAAGCTGCGGCATCTTCGAGATCACGGCGATAGGACTCAAGCGTGTTTTGAGCTGCGCCCCGTTCGGCGCTCATCATTTCGAGAAAGGACTCTATGGCGGCTGCAGCGCGCATGGCTTACTTCGGCATATCGGGTTTGGGATTGAGCTTCTCAGCCGGGATTCTAATGGTCATCTCGGTCTGTTTTGGATGCACGAAAGTCACCAGCGCAACCATGCCCGCGTAAACAAGCCCTGCGAGGACTGCGAGAGTGATGATCAATCGTGTTAGCGTTGGCATTTTCTGTTCGAATCGTTGTTGGCTGGGGTTTCGGTTCCATAATCTTGCAATCAAAACCCTTATGATTTGATGAAGCTGGCGAAGGAACGTCCAACACTATAGTTTGCTTGACGGCAGCGCTGTTTTCCTGTCGAAACGCAATCATGAACACCACTGAAGACATTCCTGGGGCAGCCCAGATACCGGAGTTGGCAAAATCCATTCGAGAGCGCCTTGGACACAAGTCAATCGTGCTTGTCGGGCTAATGGGCGCAGGTAAATCCACCGTTGGTAAAAAACTCGCGACCCTTGTCGAATTGCCTTTTTTCGACGCGGATCACGAGATTGAAAAAGTCTCGACCATGACGATTCCGGAACTCTTCGAATCCTATGGCGAGGCAGAGTTTCGCGATCTCGAGCGGCGTGTCATCGCCCGCATGCTCGAGGAGGGGCCAATCGTGCTGGCGACCGGCGGTGGGGCTTACATGAATGATCAGACGCGCAGGACGATCGCGTCGGAAGGCGTTTCGCTCTGGCTCAAGGCGGAACTCGATGTGCTGATGACCCGCGTGGTCCGCAAACAGAACAGGCCTCTTTTGAAGAACGACAATCCACGAGGCGTAATGGAACGGCTGATAACCGAGCGATACCCTGTCTATGCCCTTGCCGATCTGACGATTAATTCTCGGGAAGAAAAGAAGGAAGTCATTGCCTTCGAGGCGATGCAGGCGATTGCCAGTCACCTTGATGGTATCGTCGTGACCAATGAGGAAACCGGTTCATGACGGATCTGCCAGGCCACAATGCAGTTACCACCGTTCCCGTCAAGCTCGGTGACCGTTCCTATGACATTCTCATTGGCGCGGGTCTGATCGATCAGGCGGGGCGCGAGATTGCCGACCGGGCAAAATGTGTACGCGTCGCCATTGTGACCGATGAGACCGTTGCTGGTCTGCATCTCGATCGCTTGACGCGCAGTCTCGCAGCTGCCGGCATCGATTCCACCCCAATTCTTGTAGCGCCCGGCGAAAAGTCCAAGGGGTTTGCGACGTTGGAAACTGTGACCAATGCAATCTTGGCCGCGCGTCTTGAGCGCGGCGACGTCGTCGTCGCGTTCGGTGGCGGTGTCATTGGGGATCTCGCCGGTTTCGCCGCCGGGATTGCTCGCCGCGGCATGGGGTTTATCCAGATGCCTACGTCGCTGTTGGCGCAGGTCGATTCTTCCGTCGGCGGGAAGACTGGCATTAATACGGCCCACGGCAAAAATCTCGTCGGCGTGTTCTATCAACCGCAGCTTGTCCTGGCAGATACGGATGTCCTCGATACACTTTCGCCGCGCGAATTTCGTGCTGGCTATGCAGAGGTAGCCAAATACGGCCTGATCGACAGACCGGATTTCTTCGCCTGGCTCGAAAAAAATTGGCGCGGGATTTTCGATGGCGGCCCTGAGCGGACGGAGGCGATCGCCATATCGTGCCAATCAAAGGCTGACGTCGTGGCACGGGATGAACGTGAGACGGGGGATCGCGCGCTGCTTAATCTTGGCCACACATTCGGTCATGCCCTGGAAACCGCCACGAACTACGATTCCGGGCGTCTTGTGCATGGCGAAGGCGTTTCGATCGGTATGGTGCTCGCCCACCAGTTTTCCGCCAAGATGAATTTGGCAAGCCCAGATGATGCTGCCCGGGTCGAGGCGCATTTGCGTGCTGTCGGGCTTCCGGTTTCCATCAGTGACATACCAGGGGATTTACCACCGGCCGCGAAATTGATGGACTATATTGCTCAGGACAAGAAAGTAGCGCGTGGAGCGCTGACTTTCATTCTGACGCGCGGCATCGGTCAGTCATTTATTGCAAAAGACGTACCACCATCGGCTGTGTTGAGCTTCTTGCAGGAGAAACATCCACAATGAATCTGGAAATCTGGATCTTTTGCGGAGTTATATTCGGTTTGATCCTGATATCTGGACTTTTTGCAGGTTCGGAAACTGCTCTGACTGCCGCGTCGCGCGCGCGCATGCACCGCCTTGCCAAACGCGGCGATCGCCGCGCCAAAATCGTAGATGTCCTGATCGAAAAACGTGACCGCCTGATCGGTGTCATGTTGATCGGCAACAATCTGATCAACATTCTTGCGTCATCTCTGACCACGAGCCTGCTGCTCGACCTCTTCGGTCAGGCGGGTGTCGCCTATGCGACTGCGATCATGACTGTTCTGCTGGTCGTGTTCGCTGAAGTTCTGCCGAAATCCTGGGCGGTTTCCAGCCCGGATCGCAATGCTCTGGCGCTCGTCCGTTTTGCGCAAGCGACGGTGTTCATCTTTGGCCCGCTCTCGGATCTCGTAAACTGGATCGTTCGCCAGATCCTTGGATTGTTTGGTATCAACCTCGCAGCCGGAAAATCCATGCTTTCGGCGCAGGAAGAACTGCGCGGTGCAATTGATCTGCTGCACAAGGAAGGTTCCGTCATGAAAGGTGATCGCGACCAGATCGGCGGGCTGCTCGATCTGCGCGAGCTTGAAGTTTACGACGTAATGATCCATCGGACCGACATGGATTCGGTCAATGCCGATGATCCGATCGAAACTGTTGTCGGCGAGATTCTGGCGAGCAACCACACCCGTATTCCGGTTTGGAAGGATGCAACCGACAATATTGTTGGCGTTGTCCATGCCAAGGATCTCGTGCGGGCGATTCGCGACGCAGACCGGGATTTCTCCAAGATCAACATCATGAAGGTTGCGACGAAGCCATGGTTCGTGCCGGACACCACGACGCTTCAGGACCAGCTCAACGCCTTCTTGCGACGCAAGGCACACATCGCCATCGTCGTTGACGAGTATGGCGATGTGCAGGGTCTGATCACGCTGGAAGATATTCTGGAGGAAATCGTCGGCGACATAGCGGATGAGCACGACATCGATGTACAGGGTTGCCGCCCGCAGCCGGACGGTTCAGTCCTTGTCGATGGTTCCGTGCCGATCCGCGATCTCAACCGGGCGCTTGACTGGCATTTGCCTGATGCCGAGGCAACGACCATAGCCGGTCTTGTCATTCACGAAACACAGAGCATTCCGAAGGAGAAGCAGGCGTTCACCTTCCACGGCAAACGCTTCACGATCCTCCGGCGTGAAAAAAATCGCATCACGCGTTTGCGCATTCGCCCGATCGAGGATGACGACAAGACTAAGCAGTCCTGAATTCGGCGACCGGCCGGAGTAAGTTTTACTTCCGTGTTTCCTCGCCGGGTGCGGCAGGCTCAAGCGCCAGCGCATGTACGCTGCCTTTCAGCTCATCCTTCAGGACTTCATTGATCGCACGGTGACGGGCGACGCGCGACATCCCTGCGAAAGCCTCCGCGACAATCCGCACGCGAAAATGCGTTTCGCCTGACCCATCAAATGTGCCATGATGATCACCGTCTGAATGATGGTGACCAGCGTGGAGGTGGCTTTCATTGATGACTGCCAAAGAAACGGGATGAAAGGCCTGCGTCAGTTTGTTTTCGATCGCTGACTGAGTGGACATTTCGTTCTCCTGCGCCCATATGGTAGTTTCACTTGGCAAATCCGCACATGATCACAAATTTACCGCCATTTCAGGCGTTAGGTCGATCCATGGGTAAATGTCAATTCATGCTTAGATCAGATAACTTGAGTCGATGACCGCAAATTCGAAATATTTTGACAGCATCCGTATCCGGCCGAAAAAGGCGGAAGAGGAAAAATCACGCACACCGGTGTGCCAGTGGGACGGTTGCGATAAACCCGGCCCGCATCGCGCACCCGTAGGTCGTATGAAGGAAGGCGAGTTTTTCCACTTCTGCATTGATCACGTGCGTGAATACAACAAGGGCTACAATTATTTCTCCGGCCTGTCTGACGCCGAAGTGGCGCGCTATCAGAAGGAAGCGCTGACTGGCGACAGACCCACTTGGACCATCGCCGGTCTGCCGGGAAGCGGCGCTGGCGCGAGCGCACAAGCTGCAGCCGCCGGTGGGGCGAGAACATCACCTGATTTTTCAAAATTGCGCTCGGGCCGTGCGGCCTATCAGAACAGATTCCGTGATCCTAACAGCGTGTTCAACGAAGCACGGGTGCATGTGCGCAAGCCCAAACCTTTGGAAGCAAAAGCGCTGGATACGCTCGGACTTGGCGCAAAAGCCAGTGGCGAAGATATCAAGTCGCGCTATAAAGAACTGGTGAAGCGCCATCACCCCGATGCAAACGGCGGGGATCGGGCTTCCGAGGATCGTTTCCGTGACGTAATCCAGGCCTATCAATTGCTCAAACAGGCAGGTTTCTGCTAACCACGATTGAGCCGAATTCGGAGCCCCTTGGGGGTTTCAAGACTGTGACTACATTTATGCGTCTGCGCGTGCAGTCGCGCTGGAGGCATGATGAACAAGGTTGATCGCGATATTGCGAATTTGCCGGACACAACGGTTTCTGTCGCAAAGCTTTTCGGGTTTGAATCCGACATGATGGTTCCTGCCTACAAGGCAGGCGATGCTTATGTGCCGGAAATCGATACCGATTATCTGTTCGACAAACAGACCACACTCGCCATTCTTGCCGGATTTGCCTACAACCGCCGCGTCATGGTTTCCGGCTATCACGGTACTGGAAAATCGACCCATATCGAACAGGTCGCCGCACGTCTCAACTGGCCTTGTGTCCGCGTCAATCTCGACAGCCATGTCAGCCGTATCGATCTCGTCGGCAAGGATGCGATCGTCGTGAAGGAAGGCATGCAGATCACCGAATTCCGCGATGGTATCTTGCCTTGGGCCTACCAGCACAACGTCGCTCTGGTTTTCGACGAATATGATGCCGGCCGACCGGACGTCATGTTCGTCATACAGCGCGTACTGGAATCATCCGGCCGTCTGACGTTGCTTGACCAGAGCCGGGTCATTCGTCCGCACCCAGCTTTCCGCCTGTTTGCAACGGCCAACACAGTTGGCCTCGGTGATACGACGGGTCTTTACCACGGCACCCAGCAAATCAATCAGGCGCAGATGGACCGTTGGTCCATCGTGACGACACTGAATTATCTGCCCCATGACAACGAGGCGGCGATCGTTGCGGCGAAGGCAAAGCATTACCAGAACAGGGAAGGCAAGGAGATCATCTCCAAGATGGTCCGTGTCGCCGACATGACCCGTTCTGCCTTCATCAACGGCGATCTGTCGACGGTCATGAGCCCGCGTACGGTCATCACATGGGCCGAAAACGCCGATATCTTCAAGGATATCGGTTTTGCCTTCCGGCTGACCTTCCTCAACAAGTGCGATGAACTGGAACGTCCGATCGTTGCCGAATTTTATCAGCGCGCCTTTGGCAAGGAACTGCCTGAATCGACGGCCAATGTCGTCATAAGCTGAGTATTACGCGAAATGGCAGGTCCGGGAGACAACTCACGTGCGAATCCGAAAGGCCCGGTTGATTCCGAGCCCTTCAAGCGCGCCGTTACGGCGTGCATGCGTGCCATCGCCGGCGATCATGAGATGGAAGTCAGTTTTGGCAATGACAAGCCTGCTCTGACCGGACATCGTGCGCGGCTCCTGGATTTGCCCAAGCGCCCGTCGGCCAATGACATTGCGATTACGCGCGGCATTGGCGATTCCATGGCGCTGCGCAAGGCATGCCACAATGACCGTATTCACGCCACGCTTGCGCCGGAAGGCAAGCAGGCGAGGGCAATCTTCGATGCAGTCGAGCAGGCGCGGGTCGAAGCGATCGGCGCGCTGCGCATGGACGGCGTTGCCGAGAACCTGACTTCAATGCTGTCGGATAAATATGCCCGCGCGAATTTCCCGGCAATCACCGACAAGGCCGAAGCTCCTCTCGAAGAGGCGGTGGCGTTGTTGGTTCGCGAAAAGCTGACAGGCCGCAAGGCGCCGCAATCAGCTGGCAACGTGCTCGACCTCTGGCGCGACTGGATCGAGGAGAAAGCCGCAAGCGATATCGATCATCTTGCTGGCAAGATCAACGATCAAAACGCATTCGCCCGTGTCGTGCGCGAAATGCTGGCTTCCATGGAGATGGCGGAAGAGCTTTCGCAGGAAAGTGAGCAGGACGACAGCCAGGACAACGACGAAGACGCACCCGAACCCGAGGAGAACAACGAGGGCGGTTCGGAAGAGGACCAGGGCAGTGATTCATCGGAGAATGATGATTCCGACACGTCCAGCGATGAGAGCCAGGCCGGCGAGACCGAGGCTGCGGATGCGTCCTCCGACGATATGGATGAGGATTCTGATGCCGACGCGGAAATCCCCGGCGAGGCGCGCCGCCCCAATCCTCCCTTTTCCAATCTTGGCAGCGAAAGCGGCTACAAGATCTTCACGCAGGAGTTCGACGAGACGACCGATGCGGAAGAGCTCTGCGACGAGGCCGAACTGGAACGCCTGCGCGCATTCCTCGACAAGCAGCTGGCCAATCTGTCCGGTGTTGTCGGGCGGTTGGCAAACCGGCTGCAGCGGCGGTTGATGGCGCAGCAAAACCGCTCCTGGGATTTCGATCTGGAAGAAGGCTACCTCGATTCTGCCCGTCTCGTGCGTATTGTGATCGACCCGACACAGCCGCTCTCCTACAAGCAGGAACGCGATACGGATTTCCGCGATACGGTCGTCACCCTTCTTATCGACAATTCCGGATCGATGCGGGGGCGCCCGATCACTGTGGCTGCCACATGCGCCGATATTCTGGCACGCACGCTGGAACGTTGCGGTGTCAAGGTCGAGATCCTCGGCTTCACGACGAAAGCGTGGAAGGGCGGTCAGGCGCGTGAAGCCTGGCTGGAGCGCGGCAAGCCGGCAAATCCTGGCCGTCTCAACGATCTGCGCCACATCGTCTACAAACGCGCTGACGCCCCATGGAGGCGCTCGCGTCGCAATCTCGGCCTGATGATGCGGGAAGGTCTCCTGAAGGAGAATATCGACGGTGAGGCCCTGATCTGGGCGCATCAGCGCTTGCTCGGACGTCCTGAGCAGCGCCGCATTCTGATGATGATTTCGGACGGCGCGCCGGTCGATGATTCCACACTGTCGGTCAATCCCGGCAATTATCTCGAACGGCACCTGCGCGCGGTGATCGAGGAAATCGAGACGCGTTCACCGGTCGAACTAATCGCCATCGGTATCGGGCACGACGTGACGCGTTACTATCGCCGCGCAGTCACGATTGTCGATGCCGAGGAGCTGGCCGGTGCGATGACCGAGCAATTGGCGTCCTTGTTTGAAGAGCAGGAGCGGCGCTCCCCCGCGAAATCGGCGCGGATGCGATAATATGAGCTGGATCGCGCTGCATTTTCGGCGCGTTGCCATATTGCTTACAGTTCCCTTTCTTTTTGCAGCACCTTTATTGGCCGCGGACCAAGGGACTGTTGCTGCGGATATCACCTCCCGGACGATCACCAGTTTTCGTATAGGATCATCAGAAACGCGTTTTGGCGCACTGACGTTTGTTGGTGGTCTGGAAATGACTTCCGGCAATCGTGAATTTGGCGGGCTTTCCGCATTCCGTTATCTGGATTCTGGAAAGGAGTTTCTAGGAATTACCGACACCGGCTTCTGGTATGCGGGCAAAATGGAACGGGATGAGCGCGGCCGGCCCGCGTCAGTCAGCGGTTTCCGGCTTGCCCCGATCCAGAGCGAAGAGGGCACGCCGGTCGAAGGCAAGTGGAACTCCGATGCAGAAGGCATGAGTGTGTCTGGCAAGACTGTCACGATGTCGTTCGAACGGATCCACCGGATAGCCGAATTTACACTGGACCTTGAGAACTTCGCATCAAAGCCGCGTGACCTTCCACTGCCGATCCCGAGGAATGAACTGCGCAACAATCGCGGCATCGAGACGATAGCGTATGCGCCCGCCTCCAGCCCGCTTGAGGGAGCGCGTGTTGCGATAACGGAGAAGAGTATCAACAAGGCGGGCGACATGTTCGCCGCTGTCCTTGAGGGGTCACGAAAGGGAACCTTTTACGTCAAACGACGCGATGATTTCGATATCAGCGACGGTGATTTCTTGCCCAATGGTGATCTGTTGCTTCTAGAGCGGCGGTTCAGCATCGCGAGCGGCGTGACCTTGCGCATTCGCCGCATTGCGGCAGACGATATCAATCCTGGGGCAACGGTCGATGGCCCCTTCATCCTGCAAGCGGATATGCGCGATCAGATCGACAATATGGAAGGGCTGGACGTCTGGCAGGCCGAGGACGGGAGTACGCGTATCTCAATGGTCTCAGATGACAATCATTCGATCGTCCAGAGAAATCTCTATCTGGAATTCCGGTTGGCCGAATAGATCGCCGGGGCGAAGATGGCAAGGATAGCGCCGTAAGGCACGAGCATGACGATTGCCATCACCATCTTGACCATCAAGTCACCAAAACCAAGCGACATCCACAGCGGAATTTCCTTGCCAAAGAATGGTACAAGCATGGCCAGCGACGAATCCGCTTGACCGGTCATGGCATCAACCCAGGCGAACCTGGCTGCAAAGGCAATCGAGAAAAACAACAGCGTATCGAGGAGCGAACCGAAAATGGCGGAGGCAAAGGGTGCTTTCCACCAGGTCAGCTGCCGCAATTTGTTGAAGACAGTAATATCGAGAAGTTGCGCGGTCAAAAAGGCCGTACCGGAGGCAATCGCAATGCGCGGCGTAGCCAGCCAGATCGACAGGATAACCGCGATCGTAAAGCCGACATAGACGACTTTGCGCGCAAAGGCGGGCCCATAGCTGCGATTGGCCAAATCATTGACCAGAAAGGCTATGGGATAGGTGAAAGCACCATAGGTGAGTATGTCACCCAATCCGAAATGATTGAAAGGATACTGAACCAGAATATTGGACGCAGCAACGACCCCGCACATGGCGAGGACTGGAAGGATAAAATCCGATGGGGAATAGGCGCTTTTGAGCTGCATTTTTTTATCCTGGGTAATGGAACCAGCGGCGGTTGAATCAACAATAAGGCCAGCGGAAGCTGGCCTTATTGAATACAAAAGGTCGCGTTTGCTGATTAAGCAGCAACCGGGGCTTCGAGAAGCTTCTTGGCGATCTGACGCTTCAGGAGACGGGCGCGCTGCGACAGTTCCTTCTCGTCAGCCTTGACCAGGAACGCATCCAAGCCACCGCGATGCTCGACGCTGCGCAGGGCATGGGCCGATACGCGCAGACGGTAGCTCTGACCGAGAGCTTCCGAGATCAGCGTTACGTGGCAGAGGTTTGGCAAAAAGCGGCGGCGCGTCCTATTGTTCGCGTGGCTCACATTGTTACCGTACTGTACCGATTTAGCGGTCAATTCACATGTGCGGGACATTGGGTCTCACCTTCAAATTTCATTACCTATAGCCCGAATGTTTCTTGTTACCATCGCACGTCGCCGTGCAGCGGCGCGCTTATCGGACAGGCGGCCTATTGGGAAGTCGCGTTTCTATAGTGATATGAGCCGCGCGCGTCAAGTGCGCTTCTGCCATGTTTGGCATGGCTTTTGCGTAAAGACGCCTGCATTCTTATGTTTATCACAACTTTGCCTGCTTTATACAGTCGAAGCCTAAGGACAGGGACCGCTTTGGACGGGAATGACAGAGAATGAAAGCCAGCAGGCATTTTGCCGGTCGAACAGTTTGGACTATTCCCTTTGCTGCACTTGCGCTGATGGCGGCAACGCCGGCTCGACCGGCCGATTCCTATCAGACAGATTATCGCGTTTCGCTATTTGGTTTGTCGATTGCCAAGGCAAGTTTCTCAACCAAAGTCGCGGATGGCACTTACGAGGTGAAGGGCACCCTTTCCAGTTCCGGCCTCGCCAGTCTGTTTGACGACACAAAAGGCAAGCTCGATGTCACGGGTCAGTTTGCCAAGAACGGTCCCGTACCAGATTCCTACGTGGTCAAATACAAGCATGGCAACCGCGACAAGAGCACGTCGATTGCCTTTACCAACGGGAATGTGACCAATACAACCAATGTACCCCCCATCAACAAGAAGAAAAACTGGGTTGAACTTTCGCGCGCCGATCTTCAAGCCGTTGCCGATCCAATCTCAGGCGTGATGGTGGCCGCCAGCAGTCTGAACGAGGTCTGTACCCAGACGCTGCATATTTATGATGGCCAGACTCGCGTCGATCTTAAACTATCTCCCTCTGGCGGCGCGCAGCCCTTCTCCACCAAAGGTTTCAAGGGTGACGCTATCACCTGCGCGGCCAAATTTATTCCGATTGCCGGTTATCAGTCGGGTCGAAAGGCGATTGAATATCTGAAAAACTCCAGCAGGATCAGTCTCACCTTTGCATCGCTCGGCAAGTCCGCTATCTATTCGCCGGTGCTGGCGAAGATCGGCACGCAGGTCGGCACGGTGACTGTTTACGCAACCCGTTTCGAAAAGACACAATAGACGCGGCTGGGGCGGCCGCTTTCGAATTGGGGGCGTCGTGGCTACGTTTGTCGGGTTTCTTGCGATCATCATGTGGGCGATGCTCGCGCTTTTCACAGATGTGTCGGGTAAGGTTCCGCCATTTCAACTGACAGCCATGACATTCGCCATCGGCGCAAGCCTTGGGCTGATCTCGTGGTTCTGGCGGCCGGGCGCGGCACGGCATCTGCGGCAGCCGGCGCGAGTCTGGCTGCTCGGTGTTGTCGGGCTCTTTGGCTACCACTTCCTCTATTTCACGGCGCTGCGTAACGCACCGGCCGTCGATGCCAGCCTGATCGCTTACCTTTGGCCGCTGTTCATCGTCGTTGGATCGGCGCTGATGCCGGGCGAACGCCTTCGCTGGTTCCACATTGTCGGCACGCTGTTGGGGCTGTCTGGTACCGTGCTGATCATCACCAAGGGCGGCGGCGTAGGCTTCGATGCCCGGTATAGTTTCGGCTATGCCATGGCGGGGCTGTGCGCGTTGACCTGGGCGGCCTATTCGCTGTTGTCGCGGCGTTTTGCAAACGTGCCGACCGATGCAGTCACCGGCTTTTGTGTTGCAACGTCGGTTCTTTCGCTAATTTCGCACCTGCTGTTGGAACAGACGGTCTGGCCGGAAGGAATTGTTCAATGGCTCGCCGTGCTGGGGCTTGGCCTTTTTCCGGTGGGTGCCGCCTTCTACGTTTGGGACTACGGCGTTAAACACGGCAATATCCAGGTCCTCGGCGCGTCGAGCTACGCTGCGCCACTCCTGTCGACGCTCGTGTTGATTATCGCTGGCGTAACCGAACCAACAACACGTGTCCTCCTCGCTTGCCTGCTGATCACACTTGGCGCGGTGTTGGCGGCCAAGGAAATGCTGCTCAAGCGACGCTAGGCTCCCAGCCTGGCTCAGCCAGCTCGAACTGAGCGAAGTCAAAGCCCGGTGCCACAGTGCAACCGACCAGTGTCCAGTCGCCTAGGCTTGTTGCTGTCTGCCATTGTCCGGCTGGAACAATGGCTTGCGGGCGCTCACCCGCTGCAAGATCGAGCCCTAGCCTGTGCGTTTCATGCGGAGAGCCTTCGGCCGCGATTGTCAGGAGCAGGGGCGCACCGCCATACCAATGCCAGACCTCGGCCGCATCCTTGACCCGGTGCCAGGCGGACACTTCGCCCTTCTCCAGCAGGAAGTAGATCGCGGTGGAATGGCCACGCCCGCCTTCTGGCCACTCGCTCTGGTTGTCGCGGAAGGTTTGCACATAGGAGCCGCCTTCGGGATGCGGTTCAAGGCAGAGATACCGGCGGATTTCGTCTGGCGTCAGTGTCATCAGAAATTATCCTTGCGCTTGCGGATCTCGGCGAAGACCGCCTCGTCGCTAGCCTTGTCCATGTTCAGATTCCGGCGAATCGAGGGGTCATGCCAGCGAAGGAACGGGTTTGTGGCCATCTCGCGCAGGATCGTTGTTGGCAGGGTCGGCAGGCCCGCCTCACGCAGTGCGGTGATTTGCCGGGCGCGTTCCTTAAGTGCCGAGTTGTCCGGGTCGATGGTCAGCGCAAAGCGTGCATTGCTTTCGCTATACTCGTGGCCACAATAGATCTCAGTCTCGGCCGGCAATGCGATCAGTCGCTGCAGCGACCTGAACATCGTTACCGGAGTCCCTTCGAAAAGGCGGCCGCAACCAAGCGAAAATAGCGTGTCGCCGGTAAATACGACCTTGGCGGCAGGAATATAAAACGAGATTTCACCGGCGGTATGACCCGGCGTCGAGATGACATCCACGCTGAAATTGCCGAATTGAAACCGCTCGCCGTGGCTGACGGCGCGATCGATGCCCGGTATCTGGGCCTTCTCGTCCTGCGGTCCGATGATCTCCACGCCAAAACGCTGTTTGAGTGCGAGATTGGCCTCGATATGATCGCCGTGATGATGGGTGGTGAAGATATGCGTCAGGTTCCAGCCACGACGCCTGAGCGCGTCGAGAATCGGCTGCAGTTCCGGCGCATCTATGGATGCGGTCAGATTGGCATCCGGATCGTGGATCAGGACGCCGAAATTGTCGCTACGGGCGGTAAATTGTTCGATTTGCAGATTGGACATGGTCGTTCTCTTCATGCTTGCTCTGTGCAGGATAGTCCCCCTTTAAACAGGTGCAACCCATGTCACAGCCATTTCTTGATGTTCCCGTTTCTCATGGTACGTTGCGCCCATGCATCTCGACATCATCGATCTTCGCTCCTTCTACGCTTCCACGCTCGGCCACCTGACCGAGCGTTCGATTACCATGGCGCTGGCTTCGATCTGGCCCAAGCTGCCGGGCGAGCGGCTGGTTGGCCTTGGCTATGCCGTTCCCTATCTCGACCGGTTTCGCGGCGATACGGAGCGGACCTTTGCCTTCATGCCTGCCGGGCAGGGTGCAGCCAGCTGGCCACCGGCTGAACCATCCTCTACCGCATTGATTTTTGAAGAAGATTTGCCCCTGCCGGATTCTGCCGTGGACAGGGTGTTGATGGTGCATGCCCTCGAACATGCCGAGGATCCGCGCGAAACACTGAAGGAAATGTGGCGGGTCCTGGCTCCGAACGGCCGCCTGGTCATTGTCGTGCCCAACCGGCGTGGGCTTTGGGCGCGCTTCGAGCACACGCCGTTCGGCAGCGGCCGCCCTTATAGCCGGGGGCAGTTGACCCGGATATTGCGCGAAGCGAATTTCACCCCGGGTCCATGGGCCGAAGCGCTGTTTTTCCCGCCGTCGTCGCGGCGCTGGATGATGCGCCCGTCCGGTCTGTTGGAGCGGATGGGCCGGCGCTTCTGGCCGATGTTCTCGGGCGTGGTGATTGTCGAGGCGCAGAAACGCATCTACCAGGGCTTGCCTGTGGCCAAGCGCTCGTCACGTCGCGTGTTCGTACCCGTCCTCTCGCCGTCAGGCACAGCAAGCGCGAGTTCGCGTTGATACAACCAGATTACCCGCTTTGGTTTAGATTCTTGTCCAAGAAATCGAGGATTCTTGTGTGAGAATCGCCTATTTCTGTGAAAGATTTGAATCGTGCTCTGCAATCCTTCAGGAAGGCCGGATTATCGTTTGAGCAGGAATACCGCCTGCTGACCGAAGAGATTCCAGAAGCCCCAGGGCATGTTGAAGCCGAGCCGGCTGCCAAACGCGTTGAGCGCCACAGCCGATTCCACCTGCGCACCAACTTCCCTGGTCATGTCGACAAAGTCGTTGATAGTGCAGAAGTGAATGTTCGGCGTGTCGTACCAGCTGTAGGGCAAATCCTTGGTCACCGGCATACGGCCATTGATGGCGAGCGATGCACGCACCCGCCAATGACCGAAATTCGGAAAGGAGACGATGGCCTTTTCGCCGATGCGCAGGAGTTCCGTCAGAACGTTCTTCGGGTTGCGGGTAGCCTGCAAGGTCTGTGACAGGATCACATAGTCGAAGCCGGCATCGGGGTAGTATTTGAGGTCGCTGTCGGCGTCGCCCTGGATAACCGAAAGGCCGCGGGCGACGGACTCATTGACGCCCTTTTGCGACAGCTCCACACCGCGGCCATCGACGCCCTTGGTCGTCTGCAGCAGCTCCAGCAGTTCGCCGTCACCGCAACCGACATCGAGTACGCGCGAGCCGGGTTCCACCAGCGAGGCGATGACATCGAAATCGACACGGGGATGAATGTTGACGCTCATGATGGCAAGAGCCCCTTGGCGCGGGCCGCCGAGCGAATGAAGCCATTGATGGCTGAGAACATTTCCGGCTCATCCAGCAGGAACGCGTCATGGCCGCGGTCGGATTCGATCTCGACAAAGGAGACCGAGGCGCCGGCAGCATTGAGCGCATGGGCGACAGTGCGGCTTTCACTGGTCGGGAACAGCCAGTCGCTGGTGAAGGAGACGATGCAGAAGCGTGTCTTCGACCCAGCAAAGGCATCCGCGAGCACACCCTCATGCTCCGCCGCCAGATCGAAATAGTCCATGGCGCGGGTCATGTAGAGATAGGAATTGGGATCGAACCGTTCGACGAAACTCATGCCCTGATAGCGCAGATAGCTTTCGATCTGGAAATCGGCATCGAAGCCGAATGTCACGTTCTGCCGGTCCTGCAGGTTGCGGCCGAATTTACGGTGCAAGGCAGTCTCGGACAGATAGGTTATGTGCGCCGCCATTCGGGCCACTGAGAGACCCTTGCGTGGCAAGGTCCCTGCTTCGAGATAGCGGCCGTCCTTCCACTCGGGGTCAGCCATGACTGCCTGGCGCCCGACTTCATGGAAGGCGATGTTCTGCGAGGAATGACGCGCACCGGTTGCGATGGCAACGGCAGCAAACACCCTGCCGGAATGGCTGGACGCCCATTCCAGAACCTGCATGCCGCCCATCGATCCGCCGATGACGGCAAAGAGCTGTTCGATGCCGAAATGGTCGACGAGCATTGCCTGGGCGCGCACCATGTCGGCAATGGTGATGACCGGGAGATCGAGCGCATAGGCCTTGCCGGTCTGGGGATTGATCGAGGCTGGACCGGTCGAACCCAGGCAGCCGCCGAGCACATTGGAACAAAGGACAAAATAGCGATCAGTATCCACGGGCTTGCCCGGACCGACCAATGTTTCCCACCAGCCGGGCTTGCCGGTCACGGGATGCACATTGGCGACATGCTGATCGCCGGTCAGCGCATGGCATATCAGGATCGCGTTGGATTTATCAGCATTGAGCTCGCCGTAGGATTGGTAGGCGATGCGGAAGGGCGACAGCGAAACACCGCTATCCAGATGCAGCGGCTTGTCAGCTCCAAATTCCACCACAGGGCTGTGGGGATTTGTGGCTTCCTGGCTTTTCTGATCGTTCTTGGGCGTTGAGCGGCTGGCTTTGGTCATGATCACGCAATTTAGGGTGCGGGGGTAGGTATGGTCGCACATTGCGCAAAGTCAATGGTTTCTTTGCGTTTCAATCGTTCTGCAACCTGTCCGCAGCAACTTGTTCTCGACATCAGCCTCTTTGGCAGCTATGTCCGCACGGTCGCTTATAGCGAGATGGTGTATTTGGAATAAACGTCGCCGCACTTATCTCCCCGCTTGCGGGGGAGAAAGCAATTTCAGCATCTTAGCTTTGCTAAGTGCTAGAAAGCGCAAGAGAGGGGGTACTTCGATGATTTCAAATCCCCTCTCTTGGATTTTCCAAGAATTTACCAAAGAGGCTAAATTCAAGAAAATCCTTTCTCGCCCACAAGGGGAGAGATAAGGCGGCATCGGTTTGAACACCAATCGAACGATGTTACGGATCAATCATGACCTCGACACTTAAAGACATGCGCCCAACCCCTAAAGCCGGTGTGCTCGACATAGCAGCCTATGTCCCCGGCAAGGAACATGCTCCTGGTGTTGCAAAGGTCTATAAGCTGTCGTCCAATGAGACGCCGCTCGGTGCCAGCAAGCATGCGATCGATGCCTATCGCGCGGCGGCAGAGCGCCTGGAAATCTATCCGGATGGGCAGGCGACAGCGCTGAAAAAGGCCATCGCCGATGTGCACGGCCTGAATGCCGATAACATTCTGTGCGGCAATGGCTCCGACGAGCTGCTTGGCCTTCTGTGCCAGACCTACCTTTCGCCAGGCGACGAGGCGATCTACACCGAGCATGGCTTCATGGTGTACAAGATCTACATCATGGCTGCCGGCGCGACGCCGGTCGTTGCCAAGGAAGATCATGAGCGCGCCGAGGTCGACTCCATCCTGAGCGCGGTGACGGCGCGCACGAAAGTGGTGTTCCTCGCCAATCCGAACAATCCGACCGGCACCTATCTGCCTTTCGAAGAGGTGCGCCGCCTGCATGCCGGCCTGCCGAAGAATGTATTGCTGGTGCTGGATGCCGCTTATGCGGAATATGTGCGCCGCAATGACTACGAAGCCGGTGTCGAACTGGTTTCGTCATTCGAGAACGTCGTGATGACGCGCACCTTTTCCAAGATTCATGGCCTTGCCGCGCTTCGTATCGGCTGGATGTTCGCTCCAGCTCACGTCATCGACGCGGTGAACCGCATTCGCGGCCCGTTCAATTTGAACTCGGCTGCAATCGTTGCCGGGGCCGCGGCAATCCGCGACCGCGCGCATGTCGATCAGGCCGTTGCCTTCAATGAAAAGTGGCTGCCCTGGCTGGCGGAACAGCTGACGGCGCTTGGCCTGCGTGTCACTCCATCGGTCGGAAACTTCGTTCTGGTGCACTTCCCCGACAATGCGGCGAAGTCTGCCGAGAAGGCGGACGCCTACCTGACGGGCAAGGGCTATATCTTGCGCCGCGTCACGGGATACGGATTTCCGAACGCGTTGCGCCTTACCATTGGATCCGAAGAAGCCAATCGCGGCGTAGTCGCTGCACTCTCCGAATTCTTGAAGTAGAACATGTCCAAAATCCATTTTGATAAAATCGCACTGATCGGCATCGGCCTTATCGGTTCGTCGCTGGCACGCGTCATCAAGCGCGAAGGCCTGGCCGGTCATATCGTCATTTCCACGCGCAGCGAAAACACGTTGGCGCGGGCGCAGGAACTAGGCCTCGGCGACAGCTACACGCTCGCCAGCGCCGAGGCGGTCAAGAACGCCGATCTCGTCATTGTATCGGTCCCCGTCGGGTCGTCTGGCGCCATTGCCAAAAAGATTGCCGGGTCGTTGAAGCCGGGGGCAATCGTGACAGATGTCGGCTCGACCAAAGGCTCGGTCATCGCACAGATGCAGCCGGAACTTCCGGCGACCGTCCATTTCATTCCGGGTCATCCACTTGCCGGAACGGAATATTCCGGTCCCGACGCCGGGTTTGCCGAACTTTTCGCCAACCGCTGGTGCATCCTGACGCCATTGGAAGGGACTGATCCTGTTGCCCTGGACCGGCTGACGAAATTCTGGCAAGCCTGCGGTTCGCGGCTCGACACGATGGATCCGGTACACCACGACCGCGTCCTCGCCATCGTCTCGCACCTGCCGCATCTCATCGCCTATAACATCGTCGGTACGGCCAGCGATCTTGAGGAAGTGACGAATTCCGAGGTCATCAAATACTCGGCGTCTGGTTTCCGAGATTTCACCCGTCTGGCTGCGTCGGACCCAACCATGTGGCGCGATGTCTGTCTGCACAACAAGGAAGCTATCCTTGAAATGCTGGCGCGGTTTTCCGAAGACCTGGCGTCATTGCAGCGCTCTGTCCGCTGGGGCGACGGCGACGCGCTGTTCGACTTGTTCACGCGGACCCGTGCGGTGCGTCGCGGCATCATCGATGCCGGCCAGGAAGTCGATGCACCGGACTTCGGCCGCCAGAAAGCAACGCAGGTGCCATCCAAATAAAGGCAGCTGTCAAAGCTATCTCCCCCGTTGCGGGGGAGAACGGATTTTAGCTCTTCTTGCCGAATGTTATCCCCTCGCTTGCAATTTCTAGCACTTAACAATGGCTAAGATGCTGAAATTGCTTCTCCCACAAGGGGACAGATCATCGGCACCGTCTTTGCAATCCTTGTCTTGCACCTATTATAGCGATGGCAGCCGGCCGATATTGATAAAACCCACTGACATTTTGCCGTTCTTGACTGTTATAGGCAGCGTCGGTGCGCCGGTTTCATCCTTCGGCACAAAGGCCATCGCCTGAAGCACTGAGGAAATCGTGTTGCCTGCCTCGGGGAATATGCCCTGGAGCGCCTTGGCGACGCCTTCCGGATTACGCATCGTCACTTTGAAGTCACCGCTGATACGGCCATCATCGGCTATCGAAAACGGTCCGGTGACGGCTATTCCGCTGCCATCATCAAACGCCACATCGATTTTGCGCAACGTGCCGGACTGGCCGCGCAGCACCGTCAAATCCCGTTCCGGTTTGCCGAGCAATGCGAAGCCATTGGCCAGTTGCACATCCGCGGCGCCGGTCAATTGCGGGAGGGACCGGTTATCGATGAGGTTGTCGGCAATCTTCAATTTGTTGAAAGAGAGAGCGACGTCCATTTGCGGTTCGTTGGCAACGAAGTGCAACTCGCCGCCCTGCACAACGGCCATTGGAGCATCGCCGGCTGCGGCGTTGCGCTGATTGACAATGACATTGCTGCCCTGGATGGAGATTTGCCTGGGAAGCGGCCTATCCAACCGGATGCTCGAAGTGAGATTGTCCCATTTGGCATCGAGCGGGATGATGCCGGGAACGTCGATCGCTGCCGGACCATCGATCCTGCTGACAATCTGGAGCGGGTCGTAGATCTGCGCTGCGGAGCGGAAAGTTCCGGCGGTAATGGAAAGGTTCTTCGCCGGATCGGCCCAGCCCACCTTGGTGCAGTCGAGACCGACGCGCAGGGGGTAGCCATTTGCCCTGGCGTTTTCGCAGGTGGCGTCGATGCCCTTTTCCTTGAAAGCCGCGATGTTCGTGGCAACGCGGCTTTCCAGCTCGTTAGCCAGATAGTACCAGCCGCCGGTATAAAGCACCCCGAGCAGAACAATTCCGCCGCCGAGATATTTCAGAAGTCTTCGCCGTTTCGGGCTGTTTTCGGTGGTGCTTGACGGCATGGTCCGGCTCTCGCTATCGATCAGGGAAGACGCTTCACAGTTTCAAACTGCTATCAGGACGGATATGGGCGATTTTTGGGTCTTTGGCTACGGCTCTTTGATGTGGAAGCCAGGCTTTGCACATGTGGAGACGATGCATGCCCGTTTACACGGCTATCGCCGTGCACTCTGCGTGCGCTCCTATGTGCACCGGGGAACGCCGGAGCGGCCCGGTCTGGTCCTCGGTCTTGACCGTGGCGGGTCCTGTTTGGGGATGGCGTTTCGCGTGCCGGGCGATTTCGAGGATGAGGTGGTTGAATACCTGCGGGCGCGCGAGCTGGTGACGCATGTCTATCTGGAACGACGGCTCGGTGTACGGCTGGAGGACGGGCGCAAAGTTGAGGCACTGACCTACATCGTTGACCGCAGCCATGTGCAATATTCCGGTGCGCTTTCGGTGAGCGAGGCGGCAACCGCCGTGCGCGGCTCCGTCGGTCAGTCAGGGCGCAACGAAGACTATGTGCACAATACGCTGGAACATATGCGCAAGATGAATATTCGCGACCACTGGATGGAGGCGGTCGTCGCGGCGGTCGACGCTGGCCGTTAAACGGTGATGCGGAAGCTGTCAGGTGCTTCGCCAACATCAACATGCTCGGATGAAACACGGGAAACCGACGCTCCGGGCGGGCCTTGCCAGAACTGTTTCAGCATAGCCGACACGGCCGCGTCCGGTCCTGCGACGAGGGCCGTTACCGTTCCATCATCTTCGTTGCGCACCCAGCCGGTTAGTCCGAGCCTCTCCGCCTGCATGCGTGTCCAGACACGAAAGCTGACGCCCTGAACCCGACCGTGAATTCGAACCAGCATGGCTTTTTGTTCGTCTTCCATTGCGGCCTCCCGCAAAAAGATTCGCTGTCCACCTGTATAGTGAGAGGCAAGACTAACCCCGGATCAACCGACCCGCTAGTGGGTGGAGCGTGACCAGCTAACCGCTGACGTTAACGCCAAGCTCTCTCAGCCGGTTGATTGCCGTCGGGGGCATAGGGGGTGGATTTTCGGATTTCGCGGCCTCGATCAGGAGATCGTCGCACGCCGCTTCAGTGACCTCTTCGAGCTTCTTCAGAAAGGCGCCATTGTCGAGGCCGGGCTCAATCGGTGGCAGGATACGACAGCGGATGACGCCAGGATAGCGCATGAATTTGCGGCGCGGCCAGTAAAGTCCGGCATTGTGCGCGATCGGGACGACTGGGATACCGAGTTCTCCATAAATATGGGCGACACCATATTTATAGCGGGGTGCGGCACCCGGAGCCGTGCGCGTGCCCTCGGGATAAATCATCAGCTGTCTGTTCTCGGCGACGGCCTGACGAGCCCCCCTGACAGCGGTCTTCATGGCGGCGGAACGTTTGCCGCGATCGATCGGCACCATCTTCATTTTCTTGATGTACCAGCCAAACAGCGGGATCCAGGTCAATTCGCGCTTGAGAATGTACACCGGGTCGGCGATGTGTGGCAGGAAGGCATAGGTGTCCCAGAAGGATTGATGTTTGGCGGCGCAGATATAGGGGCCATCCGGAATGTTCTCGAGCCCGTCAATGTAATGGTCCGTGCCGGCAATCACTTTTTGCAGCCAGAGATTGGATTTCGCCCAGTTTTTCGGAACACTCCACGCCTGTTTGCGGGGGCTCAGAAAATAATAGGGGGTAAAGATGATCATCTGGATGATCAGGTTGAGATAGAACACAGCGTTGAAGACAATTGATCGGATGATCGTCATGAGGGTCTCGGGTGGCGTCGATGGGTCTGGGGCCTTCGTTATACTATATGGAAGGCGCAGTGAACCTGGATCCTACCCCTTTATGCGATGCAGCAGAGAGGCAGTGGCGTCTGACAGGCTGTCGGGCAGTTCAGACCGGATAACGGCGCCGAGATATTTGACATACTCGACAAAAAGAACCCGAACAATCAGGCCGCGGGTGATCCAGTCGCCGTCCCGCAGATTGCTGTTGACAATGGGGTAGGGGATGAACTCGATATCCTGCGAGGCGCGCCTGAGTTCGACCATTGTGCGCGGAATATGATAGTTGTTGGTGACGACAATGACCCGCTTATAATGGTTTGCATTGGCCCATTTGACGCTTTCGGCGGCATTGCCGATCGTATCGAGGGCGGATCGGTCGATATCCACACAGCACTCGAACAGGGTGGCGTCCCCACCGGTGACGCGTTGCAATTCATTGCGGTTCGTGGAGGCGTGGACGCCGCTGATGAACAGCCGTTCGCCCCGCTTGTTCTTGAGAAGTTCAAGGGCACCTTCGATGCGGGAAAAGCCCCCGGTCAAAACGACGATACCATCAGCGGGTTCGACCAGATCCGGTGTCTCCAGCATGCTGACGTGATCACTGAAGACGATGAAGCCGCCGATGAAAAGGCCGAGTGCGAGAATGCAAAGCAGGAACAGGGGCAGTATCACCCGTGTGCGCACGAATGAGATCAGTCGTTCACCGCGGCTTTCCTTGCCGGTATCGCTATCGTTCACGCCGTCCATTTTGCGTCGCAAATTGCCTCGTTTGTGGTTCGGTTTTTATAGAGGGTTAAACAGCAGCTGTGCCGGAGCTTTTGTGAAATCCATAGTATCAAAATAAACGGAAAGAACTTACGTTTCGTGACTTGCCCGTGACCGTCCGTCCACCTGTCTCAAATGCGCTATGACTGTCATTCTCGTCGTGATCATGGTCAGAACGCTTACCGCCAGTATGATCAGAACGACGCCGGTATAACCGCCGGATCCAATGGAAAAATTGCCGAAGAGCGCCGTTGCCTGATCGGCCTCGGGCGTCGCCAGGTTACGGGAAGACCACCAGGCAATGCCCAGGAAAATTGCCATGGCAAGAGCGCCGCCGCAAAGTGCGCCTTTCATGGCGGTCCAGAAGAAGTGTCGCTCGAACTGGCGGGCGACGAATTTCTGTTCAGCGCCGATGAAATGCAGCACCTCGATGATATGTTCATTGCCGGCCATTGCGCCGCGCGTGGCAAAGATCACGGTCAGGACCGTTGCAGCGATGACCAGCCCGAGCACGGCCATGCCGATGAGAACCGTCGAGCGCGCCATCGAAACGAGCCGGTCGACCCAAGCGCGGTGATCGTCGAAACTTGCGCCGGGAACGTCCTTGACCAGCGCACTGCGGATGGCGGAAAAATCGGGCGGCGAGGCTTCATCGAGCGTAACAACGACGAGGCGCGGTACCGGCAATTCGTCGATATCGAGGCCAGT
Organism: Phyllobacterium sp.; assembly: GCF_037994405.1. GTDB lineage: Bacteria > Pseudomonadota > Alphaproteobacteria > Rhizobiales > Rhizobiaceae > Phyllobacterium. The sequence goes on along the minus strand of NZ_JBBNAN010000043.1, from coordinate 15,800 downwards.
GCCAAGCCAGGGCTCCAACAGCCGCGCAGTGGCAGCGCGATCGATGATGCGGGTGGATTTCACGCCGGAAAAGCCTTGCGCGATCGTACTCGCCTGGTTCAGCAGAGCTTCCATGTCCTGGCCTTCGACAGGCCGGATCTGGATCGTCGCCTCGGTCGAAATCTGGCTCTGCCAGGTGGCGGCCGTCGACTGGACAAGGCTGACGGCACCGATGGTGAGGCAGGCGAGGAAGGTCATGATGGCAATGACGATCATCAGGGCATGACCAACGACATTGCCAGCCGGAACGATCGGTGCCTGGCCGCTCTTGCCGCGTACCAGCTCCACGGCCCTTCCGACGAGATCCAGCGCCATATCCTTGAGGCGGGCGGCATCAATCATAGATGTCGAGCCTCCCCTGATCGAGAATCATGCGCCTGGCGTTGATCTGGTCCATGAGTGTCAGGTCGTGGGTCGCGATGACCACGGCCGTGCCGGAGCGGTTCAACTCGCCGAAAAGCCGCAAGAGCCGCCTCGCGAGCGGAGGATCGACATTGCCGGTTGGCTCGTCCGCCAGAAGGATTTCCGGCTGATCGATCAAGGCGCGGGCAATGGCCGCGCGCTGCTTCTCGCCGCCGGACAGGACTGGTGGCAGCACATGCATGCGCTCACCGAGGCCGACCCAATCCAGCAGTTCCTCGACCTCGGCGCGGTAGGTTGCCTCCTCCTTGCCGCGCACACGCAGCGGCAACGCAACATTCTGATAGGTGGTCATGTGGTCGAGCAGGCGGAAATCCTGGAAGACCACGCCGATACGGCGACGCAGCAGCGGCATTTCCTTCGATGAGATCGTCGCAATATCCTTGCCAAAGACGTTGATCAGACCGCGCGTCGGCTTCAGCGTCATGAACAACAGGCGCAGCAGCGAGGTTTTGCCGGCACCCGAAGGCCCGGTCAGGAACTGGAACGATCGCGGCGAAATATGGAGGCTGACATCACGCAGAACCTCCGGGCCCATCCCGTACCGCAAACCGACATTCTCAAAACGAATCAAGCGTAATTTTCCAATCTCGTGTCCACGTGTGTTTTATTTTGCGCGGACAGATTTGACCACCCATCAAACGTCACTCGTCAGCAGCCGAAACATTAATTTTTGTGGGCTAGCCTCCGCTGCATGATTCGGAGAAACATGACTGCAACAAGGCACGATGATCGGAAAACTGTGTGATAGCGCAATCGAGAGCATCGGCAGGCAAGAACGATGCGAATATCCTCACAACAAAGGCCTTTGACAGGGCCTGCGCAGAGGAAGCCTGTTTCGAGACCATCATGTTGTCCGCGGACAACATGGCAACTGAAAGGCCCGTAGAGCGCCCGTTGCCAGGCGACAGCAAGATCACAATCCTGCAACGTTCCGAAAAGACGCAAGGCAAGATGCCGGGCTTCGGCTATTGGCTCTTCGTTGCACTGGTTGCCCTTTCCGCGTTCTGGATCACCGGCGGCCACACGCTGTTCACGGCAAGGAACTAAATCGCGATCAGCTTTTGCTTTTTGGGCTTGGATCGGGCTATAGCAGCCTCTTCCATTCCCTAATGACAATCAGGAACGCGCGCATGCCAAAGGTCGGCGGAAAAAATATCGAAGTTCTCTTCAGTGCGGAGACCATCGCTGATCGCAATCTCGAACTCGCCAAGGCGATCGTCGCACGCAATTTTCAGAACCTACTGGTGATTTCGATCCTCAAGGGGTCATTCATTTTCGCGGCCGACCTGATCCGGGCCATGCATGATGCCGGGGCGGAGCCGGATGTCGAATTCATCACAGTTTCAAGTTACGGCAAGGGAACTGAAAGCGGCGAGGTCCGCCTGCTGCGTGATATTGACAGCGATGTGCATGGGCGCGATGTCCTTCTCATCGACGATATTCTGGAATCAGGAAAGACCCTGAAGTTCACCCGTGAACTGATGCTGGAGCGCGGTGCGCGCAGCGTTTCCATTGCGGTCCTTCTCGACAAGAGCGTGAAGCGCAAGACGGATATCGAGGCCGATTTCAAAGGCTTTGAATGCCCGGACTATTTCGTCGTCGGGTACGGCATGGATGTCGGCCATTCCTTCCGGCAATTGCCTTATGTCGGCGTGGTCGTGGATTAGAGAACACACAAGGTTAGCCGTCTTTACCATTCCCCTTGTAGGGAAGCAGCAGGGAGGGGCCTTCTCGGCAGCAGGGGGCGTCTCAATCAAACTTCAGCAGCCGTTCCAGATAGTCTTTTTCCATCTGTGGGCTGAGCGCATTGCCGAGGCGGCGGCGGATCTCTTCAAGAATTTGGCGGGCGCGCTGGATATCGACATCCTTCGGCAGCATATCGTTGCGCTCTGGTCCGGGTCCGCCCTCGTTGTTTTGCGGCCGGCCGAGCGGGTCGAAACGGCCATTCTGCCGTTGACCGCCCTGGCCGGTCTGTCCGTCCTGGCTCATCGCCTGCTGCATCTGCTTCATCATGTCCTGACCGCCGCGGCGCAAGGCATCAAGCGCATTGCTCTGCTGATCCAGGGCCTGGCCGCCATCGGCTTCGCCAAGCGATTGTCCAGCCTCGCCCATGGATTTGCCTGCTTCGCCGAAATCCTTGCCTGGTTTGATTCCAAGGCCTTGCAAGTCCTTCATCATTTGGTCGAGGTCTGACTGAAGCTTATTCTGTCCCTCCTGCAGCCCGCGCAAAGCCTTGGCGATATCCTCTTCGGACATCTGACCCTGCTTGCCTTGCTGATTTTGTCCGTAATCCTGTTGCATGCCGTTCTGGCGCTGCTGTTCGAGCCTGTGGGTCTCGTTCATCATTTGCTTCTGGCGCCGCATCAAGTCGCCAAGCTTGTCCATCTGCTGCTTCATCGCGCCTTGCTGGCTGTTCTGCCCCTGCTGGTTCTGGCCGGCCTGCAGATTGTTCAGCATATTTTCGAGTTCCGACAGCAGCTGCTGGGCCTGGTCCTTTGACCCTTGCTTGGCCAGATCCTCGATCTGATCCAGCATGCGGTTGATATCTTCCTGCCGAAGCTCCATCACATTGGGGTTGGGCATGTGCGCCATATTCGGGTTCTTTTGTGCCTTCTGGGCGAATTCACGCAAATATTCATTCATCGCGCTGCGCAGTTCCGCCATGCGCTTTTCGATCTCCTCCTGGCTTGCGCCCCTTTCCAGCGCCTGTTTCAGCGCTTCCTGCGCTTCGCGAAGCCGGCGTTCTGCGTCGGACAAGGCGCCGTCCTCGATGCCGCGCGCAACCTGCCACATATAAGCGACGACTTCGCGCAACTGATCATCGCTGCGCGCCAGATTGAGGCGTGAGCGAACGCTGCGCAGGGCGAGATAATGCGAGGCGTTCTTGATCGTCTCTTCCGGCCACAGGGTGATGGCGTCCAAGGTGTTCAGCACATCAGGCTTCGCATTGGCATCGAGAGCCAGGATGCGGCGCTGTTCCACGACTGCCCGTGCCAATGGATTGGCGAAGGGCCGTTCCGGCATGACAAGCGTCCTCGTTTCGCTGCTCGCTTCCTGTTTGGCGTCGTCGGTAGCCATCAGGGTCATATGAATTTCGGAACCGGCCCAAGGGTGCTCAGTGAGGTCCTTTGTCGTCTTCATCTCTTTTGGCTGTTCACCGCGACGGGGTAACGCAAGAGGCAAATCCGGTGCTTTAAAGAGGGGCCGTGCGTCTTTGTCGGCGGGCACTGCCTGTTCAATCCGCGCAAGAGCGCTCGAAGCGCCATAGTCATCCTTCAGCTCGTAGAAAACTTCCATCGTCCCGTTCGCGGCGCTGGTAGGGTCCTTGGTAAACCGGATCGAGGGCGGCTGGTCGGGGATGACAGTGAATGACCATGTGGAGCGCGCGGTGCCATCATCATAAAGTGTAACGGTGCTGTCGGCGGTGAGACGGACTTCAAAGTTTCGGGGCTTGCTCTTGGCCGCCGCCGCGTCTTCCGTCGCTCCCTGTTCCTTTACGGGGGCAAAGTCGGTCGCCTCGCCATCGCTGGAAGCCAGTGTGGCTGTTTCATATCCGCTGCCGCCGATGATGCGGATGATGAGCGTGCTGTCCTGCGGGATGGTGAATTGTTTTTCATCGGTACTGGCGGCCGACGTCAGGAACAGTGGGGCGCGCCCCGTATAGCGCGGCGGATTTACCCAGGCATCGATGCGGGGCGGGATGGCGTCGCTCCTGCCGTGACTGCGGAAAACGTCGCTGAGGTGGCCGCCGAGCGGACCACCCGAAAACGCAAATGCAACGACAAGAAGAAGTCCGACGACTGCGCGCAGTCCCCACGGATCGTGCTCCGGGACACGGGTTTGTGGCGGTCCGCTCTTCAAATCCCTGATGCGTTCGGCCATGCGCTTGCGATGTTCTTCCCACAGGGCCTGTGCGAAAGGATCATCCGCATTGGTGGCCAGCCCTTCCGACTGCACACTGATCGGCTGGTGGTCGAGGGTGTTGACTTCTTCAAGCCGCCTGCTGATTTCCGTATGTCCGGGCAGACGGAATTTTGACAGGAGGTAAAGGCAGGCCGGGACCGCCAGAATGAACAGTCCGAGCAATCCGAGCCGCAGGAAATCCGGAATCATCCGGAAAATGCCGAACCATGACAGGCAGAGGAAGATAGCGATAGTCAGCAAAAGCGGCAGCAGGAGCGGCCACAGACGCTCCAATACGACGGTCAGCCATGCCGACAAACGGAGGCGATCGATACTCCTGAAAATATCGAATCTGAGCCTTGTCTCGTCCCGGTTGTCGGGGTGTTGACCGGTCATGCGCACTCCATTTCGCTGACATCGACAGTGTCAGCCCTCATAACAATACCATTCATCATGGCAAAGGCGAGACCTTAGGGCAAAAACTCGATCATAGTTTTGTGTAAAGAAAGACAGTTTCATTGCGGACAGATGATGCCGATGATCTCTCCCCTTGCGGGAGAGAAAGGATTTTCTTGGGTTTGGCCCTTGCTGAATCCTTAGAAAACCCAAGAGAGCGCTGAGGGTGTTTATCCCCTCTCTTGCGATTTCTAGGACTTAACAAGAGCTAAGATGCTGAAATCGCAACAGAGGCGAGCCACGGGTCTCGCCCGCCTTCGGCCCCCACAAGGGGGGTGATAAGTCCGGCGTGTGCTAAAGCCACTCAGGAATGGAATCGAGACCGATCAGCTCCTCATAGGTCGTGCGTGGACGGACCACATGGAACCGGTCGCCATTGACCAGAACCTCGGGCACGAGCAAGCGCGTATTGTAGGTGCCAGCCTGGACGGCACCATAGGCACCAGCCGTTCCAATGGCGATGAGATCGCCGGGCGCAGGGCGCGGCAGGTCACGGTCAAGTCCGAGGTAATCACCCGTTTCGCATACGGGACCGACAACATCGCCGCGAATGCGGGGATGCGTGGCGGCCGGCTCGATCACCGGGCGGATCGTGTGGAAGGCGTCATAGAGCGTCGGCCGGATCAGGTCATTCATTGCCGCGTCGACGATGATAAAGTTCCGGGCATGGCCTTCCTTGAGGAAAATGACCTCGCAGACGAGGATACCGGCATTGCCGGAGATGAGGCGCCCCGGCTCAAAAATGGTTTTCAGGCCGAGCGGCTTGATGTGCCTGGCGACGATCTGCGCATAGGCATCGGGCAGGGGCGGCGGGTTGTTGTCGAAGTGGTAGGGAATGCCGAGGCCGCCGCCAAGGTCGACATGCTTGATGTCATGGCCGTCAGCCTTCAGCTGCGCCACGAACTCCGCGAGAAGCCGGAAGGCATTGTCGAAAGGTTCAAGGTCGGTGATCTGGCTGCCGATATGCATGTCGACGCCGACGATCTTGAGGCCGGGCAGCCTGGCGGCGTGCGCATAGACCGTACTCGCCTTGGCTAGCGGAATACCAAACTTGTTCTCGGATTTGCCGGTCGAGATCTTCTTATGGGTCTTGGCGTCAACGTCAGGATTGATGCGCAGGGAGACCGGCGCGATCTTGCCGGCTGCGACGGCACGGCTCGACAAAAGCGCAAGCTCGGGCTCGGACTCGACATTGAAACAGTGGATGCCAGCAGCCAGGGCATAGTCCATTTCGCCGGGCTTTTTGCCGACGCCGGAGAAAACGATCTTGTTTGCAGGTATGCCCGCAGCCAGCGCCCGGCGCAATTCGCCTTCAGAAACGACATCGGCACCGGAACCAAGGCGCGCCAGTGTTTTCAGGACGGCCTGATTGGAATTGGCCTTGAGGGCATAACAGACCAGCGCGTCCATCTCGGCAAAAGCGGCCGAAAACACCTTGAAATGGCGTTCTATGGTCGCTGTCGAGTAGCAATAGAAGGGTGTCCCGACCGCCTTGGCGATATCGGGAATGCTGACGCCCTCGGCGTGAAGGACACCGTCCTTGTAATCGAAATGGTTCACGTAAAAATCAGCCTAAATCAACGGGTCGAGAATGAAACGCTTGTCCGGAGCCGGCGGGGTTGCCTGTTTCGGTTCGCCGGGCATCGAAGTGACGGAAGCCGGCGGCGGTTCGAGCGGCCCCTTGCGGCCACAGGCCGAAACGGCGCTCACAATCGCAACGGCCATCAGAATTGTCGTCATAAAAGAACGGCTTGTCATAGATATTGATCCTGTCGTCCGAATGGGTTCTGCTTTGTCTAGAGCATGAAGGGTTCATATGGAAGGGTTCTCATTGATGCTCTATTAGCCGATGCCGTCTGCCTTATCCTCTCCGTTGTGGGGAGGGCGGCTGCAAGCAGTGGGAGGGGCCTTTTATAGTCAACAAGACCCCTCCCTGTCGCTTCGCTCCTTCCCTCCCCACAAGGAGGAGGGCAAGGGGTCGTGCTTTTTACAACTTCGCGATGCGCTTTTGCCAGAATTTGACCTGCCGGCGAACCTGTTCAGGCGCCGTGCCGCCAAAGGATTTGCGGCTGCGCACGGATTTGTCGATGGTCAGATAGCCGAACACCGCATCGGTAATGCCGGCGTGGATCTGCTGCAGGTCTTGAAGCGACAGTTTGCCGAGATCGCATTTCTTCTGCTCGGCCAGCGCGACGGCGCGCCCGGTCACATGATGCGCCTCGCGGAAGGGCAGGCCGAGTTCGCGCACAAGCCAGTCGGCGAGATCGGTCGCGGTGGAATAGCCGGAGCCCGCGGCTTTCTTCATGGCAGCCGTGTTGATGGTCATGTCGCCCACCATGCCGGTCATGGCCGCGATGGCGAGTTCCAACGTTTCGGCGGCATCGAAGACGGCTTCCTTGTCTTCCTGCATGTCCTTGGAATAGGTCAGCGGCAGGCCTTTCATCACAGTCAAGAGACCGACGAGCGATCCGGTGATGCGCCCGGTCTTGGCGCGCACGAGCTCGGCTGCGTCGGGATTCTTCTTCTGCGGCATGATGGAAGAACCGGTCGAGAAACTGTCTGACAGGCGCACGAAACCGAATTGCGGGGTCGACCAGATGACGATTTCTTCCGCAAGCCGCGACAGATGCGTCGCGGTGATCGCGGCGGTCGACAGGAACTCGAGCGCGTAGTCGCGGTCGGATACACTGTCGAGCGAGTTGCGGGTCGGTTCGCGGAAACCGAGGGCCTTGGCGGTCATGTGGCGATCAATCGGGAAGCCGGTGCCGGCGAGGGCGGCCGCCCCGAGCGGCGACTCGTCCATGCGGCGGGTCGCGTTTCTGACACGGCCCAAATCACGGCCGAACATTTCGACATAAGCCATGCAGTGATGGCCGAACGTGACAGGCTGGGCCGTCTGGAGATGGGTGAAGCCGGGCATCAGCGTTGCGGCGTGCTCTTCGGCGCGTTGCAGGAAGGCTTCGATGAGCTGTTTCAGCGCGATGGCTGTCTTCTCGAATTCCGCCTTCACCCAGAGGCGGAAATCGACTGCAACTTGATCATTGCGCGAGCGGGCCGTGTGCAACCGGCCAGCGGACGCGCCGATCAGTTCGGCCAGGCGCGATTCGACATTCATGTGAATGTCTTCAAGTTTGCGTGAGAATGTGAACTTTCCGCTCTCGATTTCTGACAATATCGTGTTCAGCCCATTTGCGATCTTGTCGTGATCCTCCGCCGCAATTATGCCGGTCTTGGCAAGCATGGCAGCATGGGCAAGCGAACCCTGAATGTCCTGGGCGTAGAGTTTTTGGTCAAAGCCGATGGAAGCATTGATTTCTTCCATGATCGCGGCGGGACCGGAGGCAAAGCGGCCTCCCCACATTTCATTGCTGTTCTTCTTGTCGGACATGATGCGCCTTGGGTGAGAAGCGAAAAGAGTAGAAATGACTGACGGCTACCAGATACAGAAATCGCCACGAAACGTGAGCAGGAAGATCATCCTTCTTGCAGGTCTTGCAGGGATCATTGCTGGTGCGGTTGCGGTATACGTGATGGAGCGGCCCTCTGGCAATATTGTCGCCAGCACAAACCCTTCCGACCAGTGCACGAATAAAACCGACGCAGCCAAGAAGATCGATAGGGCGGCGACAGGGGCGGTTGCGGCGATGCGCGGAGCCGATGTACCGCAGTCGATGTCGGAGCTGACGTTCACCGGGCCCGATGGAAAGCCGGTCCGGCTGGTGGATTTCAAGGGCAAGACGCTGCTGGTCAATCTCTGGGCGACATGGTGCCTGCCATGCCGCGAGGAAATGCCGGCGCTCGATGCGCTGGAGACCAAGAAGGGCGGTGATGATTTTCAGGTCGTGACGGTCAATATCGATACGGGCGACGATGCAAAGCCCAAGGCCTTCCTGAGTGAGATCGGTGTCAAATCACTGCAACTCTATCGCGATCCTTCAATGGGTGTGTTCAATGATCTGAAACGCAAGAACCTGGCATTTGGCCTTCCAGTGACCATGCTGGTCGATAAGGAAGGCTGCCAGATTGCGGCCATGAATGGACCGGCGGACTGGTCGAGCGATGATGCCGCCCGCTTCATCGATGCAGCGAGGGCCACGAACTAGGCATGAAAAAAGCCCCATCCGGGGATGAGGCTTTCTTAGATCATGCGAACGCGCTGAATTACTCAGCTCCTCCTGCTGCGGCTTTCTTCGCCTTCTTGGCTTTGTATTTCTCAAAGCCATGCAGTTCGCCTGGTTTGCGTTCTTTAGGTATTTTCTTCGGTTTTTCAGGCTTTTCTGTGGTCCAGCCTTCCGGCTTCGCCTTGGCCGGCTTGGCGGCCCAATCCGATTTCGGCTTGTCGTCGCGGAAACGGGGCTTGCGGTCGTCCCATTCGCGCTTCTCGCCGAAGTTCTTCTTGCCCTTGTAATCGCCGCCTTCGCGACGCGGCGAGGAAGAACCTGGGCCTTCGCTGCGGGTGATGTTCACGCCCTTTTCGCCGGTACCGTACTGCTTGATGCGCGCCATGAAATCGTCGGCTTTGCTGGCAGTGATTTCAAACCGGGTTTCCGTTTCCAGAATCTTGATCGAGCCGACATCCGTCTTGGTGATATCGCCGGCCTTGCAGATCAGCGGCAGCAGCCAGCGTGGCTCGGCGCGCTGCTTGCGCCCGACGCTCAAGGAGAACCAGGCGCCGCTCTCGAACTCTTCGAACCGCCCGCTGCGCGGTGCGCGCTCGCCCCGTTCCGGGCGATCTTCAAACCGGCCCTTGCGGCCCGAATCGCGCATGGGTTCGAGTACATGCGACGGCGTGCTCGAGAGTTCCTCCGGAGCAGGGCGCGCGGCCATCTGCTGGCGCAGATAGGCGGCAGCGATCTGTTCGGGGGAGTGCAGGCTCAGCAGCTCGGTTACATAGCCGGCTTCATCCTCGCCAATGACTTCCGTCAGGGAAGGATCGTTGAGAATGCGGTCGTGGTTGCGCTTGTTGATGGCAGCCGCGTCCGGTGGCGGTACCATGGTCGTCGCAAGTTTCGCTCCTTGCAGCAGGCGCTCGGCAGTGCGGCGGCGTGATGGCGGCACGATCAGAACGCAAATGCCCTTGCGGCCAGCGCGTCCGGTACGGCCGCTGCGATGCAGCAGCGTCTCGGAATTGTTGGGGAGATCCGCATGAATGACGAGATCGAGATTGGGCAGATCGATGCCGCGCGCGGCAACGTCGGTGGCAACGCAAACCCGTGCACGGCCGTCGCGCATCGCCTGCAAGGCATTTGTGCGTTCGGCCTGACTCAATTCGCCCGACAGCGAGACAACCGAGAAGCCCCGATTGGACAGGCGGCTCGTCAGGTGCTTCACCGCCTCGCGGGTCGAGCCGAAGATGATGGTGTTCTGCGCATCGTAAAAAAGCAGCGCATTGATGATGGCGTTTTCGCGCTCGCGCGGCGCCACCGGCATGATGTGATATTCGATGTCGCTGTGCTGTTCCCGGTCATTCGTTGCGGAAATACGCAAGGCATTGTTCTGGAACTGCTTGGCGAGCTGGGCGATGGGTTTAGGCACCGTTGCCGAGAACATCAGCGTACGGCGGTCTTCCGGTGCTTCGCCGAGGATGAATTCAAGGTCTTCGCGGAAGCCGAGGTCGAGCATCTCGTCGGCTTCGTCGAGTACGACCGCGCGCAGTTCCTTCATGTCGAGTGAGCCGCGGGTGATGTGATCGCGCAGACGGCCGGGCGTGCCAACGACGATATGCGCGCCCTGGGCAAGCGCACGGCGTTCCTTGGTCATGTCCATGCCGCCGACACAGGAGGCAATGCGCGCGCCTGTCTGCTCGTAGAGCCACTCCAACTCGCGCCGCACCTGCAACGCAAGTTCGCGTGTCGGGGCGATAACGAGCGCGTAGGGCGCGCCGATGGATGGAAAGCGATCCGTGCCTTCGAGCAGCGTCGGCGCTATGGCAATACCGAAGGCGACGGTCTTGCCAGAGCCGGTCTGCGCCGAGACGAGAAGGTCCGCGCTTGCCGCCTCGGGCGCCAGGACGGCGGTCTGTACCGGCGTCAAGGTCTCATACCCACGGGCTGCCAATGCACCGGACAGCGCCGGGGCGATAGAATCGAAAATAGTCATTAATGAACTTTCAAGTACGTGTTTGGGCTGGTGTTTTGGGCTCGGCGTCAATGGGAGCACGAGCGGCACGCAAATAGCTTTGTTGCGCTCTCGTAGAGGTTATAGCGCATTTCGTCAATGGCGAGGTGCGTAGGGTAATTGCACGGGAGCTTTGCAAATTCGTTGTGCCATGCACAACGTATATGCCAGGAAGTTGGTTCAGGTGGTAAAGCCCGCACGTTTCAACCGCACGATAGCGAGGTCGAGCGCCGACAGAAAGCTCGAACGGTCTTTGGGTGAAAAGGGGCGCGGGCCGCCAGTAATTTGCCCCGCGGAACGTAGCTCATCCATCAGGTTGCGGGTTGCGAGGGTGTTGCCGATCGAGGCTTCGGTAAAGGCGCGCCCCGACGGCGAAATGGCGTCGGCCCCGGCTTTGACGCAGCGGCTGGCGAGCGGAATATCCGCCGTCACCACGACATCGCCGCGGGAGACGCGCTCGGCGATCCAGTTGTCGGCGGCATCGAACCCGTCGCTGACGATCACCCGCTCGATCATTGGATCGCGAGGAATTGCCATCATGGAATTGGAAACGACGAACACTTTCACACTATATCTCTCAGCCACGCGATAGATTTCCGCTTTTACCGGACAGGCGTCGGCGTCGACGTAGATTGTGATTTTCTTCTGTTCTGCCATGGTCAACCAAAAATATGCAGGGCGGCGAGGCCGACTGAAGCACCAAGTCCGATCGCGATACCGGCGGCAAGTGCTGCTACCAGAAGTCCGGTGCCGAGCCAGACGCCGTCCTGTTCGCCAAGGCCGATCGACAGCATAATAATGCTGAGCGCGGGCATCTGATTGATCAGCGGGATCGGCAGGATGACGATCAGCGACATCGACAGCGCCACGATGCCGACGACACGCTCGATGATGATCTGTGGAAAGAGCCAGTAGCGAGGACGGGCCAGTTTCTCAAAGCGAATGAGAACCGGTTCGAGCTTGGCGATAAAAGTGCGATAGGTCTCGATGTGCATCGACTTCTGCCGCATGAAGGGCGGAAACCATGGATTCTCCAGTCCAATCAGCATCTGCACAGATAGGAGAACCAGCGGAATGCCGAAAATCGTCGATGAGCCCGGTGGGAGGGGTAACAGATTGAGCGCCGAAAACAGGATCATCAACGCTCCAAAACTGCGCTCGGACAGAGCGAAGAGGATATTGTCTAACGATATCCTCTTCGCCGTTGTCTCACCAAGCTGAACGAGAACACGAGACAGGCGCCGTGCGTTCGGGTCACCCGAAGGATCCCAATCGGACGGTGTTCCGTCTGCGTTCATTTCGTCCTCCCGTTTGATGGGGTCATCCCCTTTCTGCGGCTGGAAGCGCTGCCTCCATCATTTACGCGGGTTCCGTCTGCTCACGCCGTGTCTTCCAAAGGGAACTGAGAATACCGGCAAGCAGAATGCCCAGCGTAATCGACAGTGACCACATTGGCGGTATCTTTGCCAGTCCCAAAGCGTCAGCGACGAATATCTTTCCGCCAATGAAAACCAGAACCAGCGACAGCGCATATTTCAGATAGATGAAGCGATGGATGAGGCTGGCGAGCGCGAAATATAAGGCACGCAGGCCAAGAATGGCAAAGATATTAGAGGTGAAGACGAGGTAAGGATCGGTGGTGATGGCGAAGATCGCCGGGATCGAGTCGACGGCAAAAATCACGTCGGCAAGCTCGACCATGACCAGCGCCAGCAGCAGCGGCGTAATCCAGGTCTGCCGCTTCATTGTGAGCGGATCTGTCCGCCTGATGATGAATTTCTGACCATGCAACTCTTTCGTGACGCGGAACCGTTTATTCATGAACTTGAAGACGGGATTGGCCGAGACGTCGAATTCACCTTCCCCGGCCATCAGCATTCGAATGCCGGTGAAAATCAGGAACGCTGCGAAGAGGTAGAGCACCCATTCATATTCCTCGACGATGGCAGCACCTGCCGCAATCATGATGCCGCGAAGTATGACAACGCCGAGGATACCGTAGACGAGCACCCGGTGCTGGAATTGTTTGGGAATGGCGAAGTAGCCGAAGATCATGGCGATGACGAAGATATTATCCATCGCAAGGCTTTTCTCGACGACGAAGCCGGTCAGGTACTGCATCCCGGCCTCGTGGCCGAGTTCCCACCAGATGAAGCCGCCAAAGGCGACGCCAAGACTTATATAGAACGCCGAGAGCAGGAGGCTCTGGCGCATGCCTATGTCATGATTTTTTCGATTGAGAACGCCCAGGTCGAGGACGAGAAGAACAAGGACAAGGGCAAAAAAGCCAAGCCACATCCACAGGGGCTTGCCCATGGCATCAGAAAACAGAAGCTCCATGTTGAAAAAGATCCGCCGGCATCGGTTCAAGATTACAGCTCCGACATCACGAGAGAGCCGGTAACTCCCGCCAGAGGGGCCCGGTGCTGCAATTCTGCCTCAGTTGGGGAGTGGCAGCGACCAATGCAAGGACTTGATAAGAAATAAAATTTTGGGGTGATGGGTAGGTAGGTGTTGCTACCGGCGGCGCTGCGCAGAGCCCGATCTATCTCCCCGCTTGAGGGGGGAAATGCGATTTCAGCATCTTAGCTCTTGCCAAGTGCTTAGAAATCACAAGAGAGGGATTTGCTTCCGCCGATTATCTCTCACTTGGATTTTCTAAGGATTAGCAAAGAGGCCAAATCCAAGAAAATCCATTCTCTCCCACAAGGGGAGAGATAATCGGCATCGATATTTGTGCCCGCGTCTGGATTACCGAGTGGGGACCGGATGCTCGCCGCGATAGTCGTAAAAACCGCGTCCGGCCTTGCGTCCGAGCCAGCCGGCTTCGACATATTTGACGAGAAGCGGGCAGGGGCGGTATTTCGAATCGGCCAGACCGTCATAGAGCACCTGCATGATCGACAGGCAGGTATCGAGGCCAATGAAATCCGCAAGTTGCAACGGGCCCATCGGGTGGTTTGCACCAAGCTTCATCGCCGTATCGATCGCTTCGACCGAACCGACGCCCTCGTAGAGCACGTAGATCGCTTCGTTGATCATCGGCAAGAGAATGCGGTTGACGATGAAAGCCGGAAAATCTTCGGCAACGGTGATGGTCTTGTCGAGGCTGGAGACAAAATTTCGCGCGGTTTCGAAAGTCACGTTTTCTGTGGCGATGCCGCGAATGAGCTCGACCAGCTTCATCACCGGAACGGGATTCATGAAGTGGATGCCGATGAAGCGCTCCGGCCGGTCCGTGGTCGCTGCAAGGCGGGTGATCGAGATCGATGACGTGTTGGTGGCGAGGATCGCTTCCGGATTGAGGTTGGGACAAAGCTGGGAGAAGATCTTGCGCTTGATCGTCTCGTCTTCCGTGGCGGCTTCTATGGCAAGATCAACACCGGCAAGGTCCTCGATCCTCAAAGCCGGGCGAATATGCGTCATGGCCTTCGCGCGCTCGGCATCTTCGAGTTTGCCGTGGGAAACTTGCCGGGCCATGTTGCCGTTGACGGTTGCGATGCCCTTTTCGATCTGCTCGGCGGACTGATCGTGGATCAAAACATTGTATCCGGCCAAGGCGCAAACATGGGCTATACCCGAGCCCATTTGCCCCGCACCTATAATGCCTACGGTTTTGATCGGTCCAGTCATGTTTCCATCCGTTTTGCTCTTTATATATCACACAAACTAAATGGCCGGGGTAGCGTTCGTCTACCCCGGCCAGATAATTTCATTTCAAAATTGAATTTAAATTCAAAGAGCCTTTTCGAGCTCCGGCAGGATGGTGAAAAGATCGCCGACGAGACCGTAATCGGCCACCTGGAAGATCGGGGCTTCTTCGTCCTTGTTGATGGCGACGATGACCTTCGAATCCTTCATGCCGGCCAGATGCTGGATGGCACCGGAGATGCCGACGGCAATGTAGAGGTCTGGCGCGACCACCTTGCCGGTCTGGCCAACCTGCCAGTCATTCGGCGCATAGCCGGCATCCACTGCGGCGCGCGAGGCACCAACGGCTGCGCCGAGCTTGTCGGCGACCGGAAGGATGACTTCCTTGAACTTCTCGCTCGAGCCGAGCGCACGGCCACCGGAGATGATGATCTTCGCCGAGGTCAGCTCCGGACGATCGCCGCCGGAAAGCTTGGCTTCAACGAACTTCGACAGGCCCGGGTCAGTTGCAGCGGAAACGTTCTCCACCGAAGCCGATCCACCGTCACCGGCCGCCGCAAAAGTTGCGGTACGCACGGTGATGACCTTCTTGGCGTCGGTCGCCTGAACGGTCTGCAGGGCATTGCCCGCATAGATCGGGCGCTTGAACGTGTCAGGCGCGATCACCTCGATGATGTCCGAGACCTGCATGACGTCGAGGAGAGCTGCAACGCGCGGCAGGATGTTCTTGCCGTTGGTGGTGGCTGCGGCAATGATCGTGTCGTAGTTGCCGGCGAGCGAAACGATGAGCGCTGCACTGGCCTCGGCAAGGCGGTTTTCCAGTTCCGGGCTGTCGGCGAGGAGAACTTTCTTGACGCCGGCAAGCTTTGCAGCCTGCTCGGCGACGCCCTTGGCGCCCTTGCCGGCGACCAGCACATGCACGTCGGAGCCGATGGCGAGCGCCGCCGTCAGTGCCTTGGCGGTCTGGTCGGAAAGGGTCGCGTTGTCGTGTTCGGCAAAAAGAAGAATAGCCATTTTATGTTCCTTTCCTGATCTTAGAGAACGCCGGCTTCGTTCTTCAGCTTGCTGACGAGCTCAGCGACATCCTTGACCTTGACGCCCGCCTTGCGGCCGCCCGGCTCTTCGGTCTTCAGCACCTTGAGGCGCGGCTTGGTGTCGACGCCGTAATCGGCTGCGGACTTTTCGTCCAGCGGCTTCTTCTTGGCCTTCAT
>NZ_JBBNAN010000042.1:0-5618 GCF_037994405.1 Phyllobacterium sp. | reverse complement strand
GGCGCCTCCGAAAGCGCGAGGAGACGCATTCGAGCGTCCTCTCCGAATTTGGTCGCATATGAAAATGAAGTCGCCAGCATGCCGGATGGCGCCGCAGCCGCCTTCCGGCGCATCGTCTCGTGAAAGGCCGCAATCGGATTGGACGCTTCAGTCGGGCTCAACATGAGTTCGTCCAAGGCAATGGGGTAACGCGTATAAACGTAGGATTTCTGGAGAACCTGCGCCATTACCGCAGCGGTCAATTTCCGGAAGCGAATTGTAAACAAGCTGGCGCTTTCAGCATTGCAGGAATCGCTCACGGAACTCAAAATGCCGAGAATAAATGCCAAGGTCTCACGCTCATCGACCGGCTGTCCATCTCGATTGGAGACGCGCGAAGCGGTCGATTGAAGCACTCCAAGATAAAATGGCGAATATCCCCCTGAGCTTGAATACGTGCGATAGACCGGCAACTCCGCCACGAGTTCGGCTATAGCTCGGCGCAGCAGAAGCTTCTCTGCATAGGGCGGTTGCAATTCGGCCAAGAGGCCAGCCAAACGCTCAAGTTCGTCCGCGAATTCTTCGTGAAGAATGCTGGCCTTTGCATGCGCATACTGGCCAGGCAATTCGGCGTTCGGTTCGAATTCAGCCTGGTATGAATCCTGGAGCTTTGACATACCAGCGGGATCGACGAATAGATTTGCCACGGCGGCGACAAACTCATATCCGGCGGTTCCCTCGACCTGCCAATCATCAGGATATTTTTCGCCCTCAAGCAGGATTTTGTCTGTGACGAGGAAGGTCTCTTTGCCGGCCTGTCGTCGCAACTGTCTTGTGTATTCTGCTGGATCCGCCAGCCCATCAATTTCATTTACGCGCAATCCTTTGACCTGCGTTTTATCCAGGAGAGAGAGGAGTGCATCGTGGAAATCAGCGAAGACACCGGGCTCTTCGATTCGCAGTCCAATGGCGAGTTTCGAATTGGCTGCGTGCCCGTCATCCATGCGGTCAAGGGTGCCTTCAACCTCCACCAATCTCCAGTGCTGCGATGACACCAGTTCGATGAGATGGTCTGCGTTATGTGAGGTGTCGCTCAGCCAGGAGGCTATCTCGAGCTGGTCCGTAATGTCTGCTTGATCGAATATCTTCAAAAGCTCTGCATGAAAGTCGGATGCCGCATCAGGGGTCGCATTATCGGCCGCCATGACAAGCGATGCAGCGGTCTTATTTTTCGTGCGTTGGAACACCGCACGATAGCTGGCCGGAGCGAAGGGATAGAATTGATCTGCCCAGGAAATACCCAGACTCGCGTTTTGCCGATCGAATGTCAGCTGAAGATTACCGGCCTGAACCGCTTGATCAATTGGGCGGTCGAGTACCGGGAGCGCAATCGGCTTTGTCCAATCTACATCAAAGTGGCCCGCATATTGCGACTGGCGTCCCCATTCCAATACGTCGAACCACCATGCATTCTCATGGGATGCCGGCATTTGGCTTGGGTTTAGGTCAAGTATGAGATGCATGTCAGATCTGGCGAGTTCGGAATTCAACGCGGCAAATCCGGTTTCGGCCCCCAACTCCACGTCTAGTCTTGTTGGATCCACAGTGGCCGAGCCGCGGTCATTGATCTTTACAGAGTGAAACGGCGAGGAGACGCTAAGGGCCTCGACGCCAAGTTCTTTCAGGTAGGAAATCGCATCGGCCGCGCGCTTGAAATTAATGTCGTTCGACAAATGGATGCGGTAAGCCGAATTCGGGGTGTACATATCGTTGCTCAGCCTCTTTTTCTACGGAACCTAACAGGTCGCTAATGCCTGGACTCTGACGTTGTCCCGCGCCCCCGGCCTTTGTCCAAATTCGAGTGTATCGATTTGGCAGATTGCGGAAGAGCCGTTTGAACGGATTGAAGCGCGGAAAGGTATTCGTTCTGCCAACGTTGCGCATCGTGATCGAAAACCTGTTTGAGGAGGTTTCGATGTCGCGATTTACGCTCTTCCATGGTCATCGTGGCTGCCCTCTTTATCGCTTGTGCAACTTCGTTGACGTCGTAGGGATTGACGATGAGGGCGTGTTCCAACTCCTCCGCGGCGCCAGCGAATTTTGACAGGATAAGGATACCCGGGTCGTCATCGTCCTGGGCGGCAATGTATTCCTTTGCCACCAGATTCATCCCGTCCCGAAGCGGGGTAATAAGGCCAATGAGACTGCACCGAAACAGCAAGGCCAGTTTTTCCCGAGGGATGCTCCGGTTGATATATTGGAGTGGAGCCCAATTGAAATCGGCAAACTTTCCGTTCACCGCGCCGGTCAGTTGCTCGAGTTCTCCGCGGATATCGGCATAAGCTGTCACGTCTTCTCGCGATGGCGATGCGATTTGCAGATATTCGGCGCGCCCGAGATATTCCGGATATGAATCGAGGAATTTCCTGAACGCCTTCATGCGTTGCGGGAGTCCTTTGGAATAGTCCAGGCGATCAGCGGAGATCACCTGGAAGCGCTTGAGGACAGTACGGCGCATCCGCTCAAGCTCGATGCCGTTATCGGTCTCGTGGGCCATCGCAGCGAATTGACCAGCATCAATACCGATTGGAAACACGCCGATACTGATCGTGCGGCCCTGCCATTTCAGAACATTCGCAGACAAGAACCTCGCGTCGGAGTGTTCCTTCAAATATCCGCAAAAGTTCTGAACGTCGTTGTGCGTCTGGAAGCCGATTAGATCATACTGCAACAAGCACTCTCGCAGCCATCCATGGCGAGGCACTGCCGAGAAAACATCGACCGATGGAAACGGTATATGCAGGAAGAAGCCGATCTTGTGCGCACTTCCCTTGCGTCGCAATTCCAATGCCAATGGTATGAGGTGATAGTCATGAACCCAGACGAGATCGTCGTCGTACAGATGGGGATGGACCGTTTCGGCAAATCTTCGATTGACTGCTGCGTAGCATTTGGCGAACTCGGTGCGATAATCCATCAGATCAAGGCGATAATGGAACGAGGGCCAAAGCACCTTGTTGGAAAAGCCGAGGTAGTAGTTTTCATGTTCTTGCGGCGATAAGGACACGGTCAGGGATGTCACCTTGCCGTGTTTTTCCAATGTCGCCTTTAATGTGTCAGCGCCCTCAACGACATTGCCATCCCATCCCACCCACATTCCGCCTCTGCTTCGGAGCGCGTCAACAATACCAACTGCAAGCCCCCCAGTGTGAGTTTTCTGTCCCAAATCGCCTGTTCGATTTGAGATTACAACCAGCCGTCCCATATTAGATTCCTTAGTCACTGAGAGAGTCTAACTGCCTGGAAGAGATTTTGTTCCGGACAAAATTCGCATAGCACACCCCTGAACGGGATTGATTGGTGTGGTCCAAAGGCTACTTTTCGAAAGGATGATGGCAATCAAAACAGCAAGGAACCAGAAAAAACAATGAACGAAATCAGCGAGATACTTCCGACCGATCTTAGGCCTTGGGCGTTGTTTCTGGATATTGACGGTACGTTGATCGATATCGCCGAAACGCCTGACCGTGTGTTTGTTCCTTGCGAGTTGCCGGAACAACTTGCTGAACTTTCGTCGCGTCTGGAGGGAGCCTTGGCACTTGTCAGCGGCCGATCAATCGAGTCAATCGACAAGCTGTTTGATCCATATCAGTTCCCTGCCGCCGGATTACACGGAACGGAAATACGATCGCGAGGAAACGGAGAAATTGATCGCGGCATTCTTGACGAATGGCGCCTGGACGGCGCTCGGCAAGAGCTCAACGATCTTGCGAGAAACTGGCCAGGCATGATTGTCGAGGACAAAGGAATTGCCATCGCAGTACATTATCGGCAAGCACCGGAGGCATTTTCACAGGTAGACGCCCGGATCGGAACGCTCCTGGGGCAGATCGGAAGCGGTTGGGTACGTCAGGACGGCAAAATGGTTGTCGAAATTCATCCAGGTGAATCCAACAAAGGAACTGCAGCTGCAAAGTTGATGAACGTTACGCCGTTTTCGGGACGCATTCCAATCGCTATCGGAGATGATCTTACCGACGAACGGATGTTTGAATATGTGAACAAGGCAGGCGGCAGATCAATCAAGGTGGGAACGTCAACGGATGCCAGCCTGGCCAGGTTTCAGGTAGATTCCGCCCGCACGATCCGGCATTGGATCTCCCAACTCGCTTACTCCAGAAACTGAAGCAGACATCTTTTCAAGGCTCACCGACGGATATCAGCTGCGGTTCCCACAATTCGGTTTCGATGGCCGCGTTGCGATCCATCATTCGAATTGCATGTTGCGCAACGCGCTGTGCCACCGCGTAGATGGAAAATGATGTCACCGTTACTTCGCAAAGAATGTTCCTTGCGTTGAGATACGGAACAGCATTGTCGTGCGTGACAACGGCAGTGCTATCTTCTGCATCAAGTTCCCTGATCGCACGAATACCGCCTATAGTGCTGAGTAACGAGCCATAGACAAAGGCCGTTGGCGGTGACGCATCGTTGAGGAGACGCCGCGTGTGTTCGTAACCTGCGCGATCGGAGAAAGTATCCTTTACAATGCAGTTCGGATCAACGCGAGCCGCGAATTGGTCGAACGCGCTTGTCAATCCTGCAATCCGTTCCTCCACAAAGGCAAACTGTCCAGGGCCTTCGATTGCGCCAATTTTCTGGTGTCCGCTCTCGAAAAGATACATGGCAGATCGAAAGCCAGCTTGCCTGTGATCTATGTCAACCCAGGTATGCGGCACAGGCGTGCGGGATTTGCCGTACACGACGAATGGAAAATTGGCCTCTGCCAAAAAGCGAATTCTCTCATCGTCAGAGCGAGGATGACAAATTACGATTGCATCGGCCCGACCGCTCTCGATGACATCCTTGCATACATCCAAGCCACTGGCTGGTGCGGATTGAATGAGCAAAATGTCTTGACCAACGCCGCCCAAGACTTCAGCAATGCCTGCGAGAAATTCTGTGATGTCGGGATCAAAATAAGATGCTGGCTCTTTTGGGACGATCACTGCTGTGACACCGATTCTGCCGACTGCCAGTCCCCTGGCGGTCGCACTCGGCCGGTATCCCCATCTTGTCGCGGCTTGCTTCACAAGCCTGCGCGTGCGATCGCTGACCTCCGGATAGTCATTCAAGGCGCGACTTACGGTGGTGGGGGATAGGCCCAGTTCATTTGCCAGATCTCTTAGTTTCATCCGCGCCCTGTGCTACCGCCGCCCGGGAATGGATGTTCTCCTTCGGCCGAGAATGCCGCGCTATTGACCTTGTTCTCTACCGATCTACGCACCCCCGAGGTTTCGGTTTTTTCCAACACGTAAATGTCGATCTCCTTGGCGGCTTCTATGAAAGCGTTACGCGCCTCATCTGCTGGCCGCTCTCCATTTAGCGCTTTCGCGCACGCTTCTACTGCTTCCCCATGTTTCGGCCCGCAGATTTTTGTCCAGCAATGAGCCAACAGCTCGGATGCCTGTTGCACGGAGGAAACGTTCAGTACCATGCCTGAGCGCGGAGATGTGATCATTACATGTTCAAAAGCTGAATCGCGCATCTAGAGAAATGCATAACAATGGAAATGGTTCCGGAAGAAAACCAGCGCGGATGCCGGTCGTTTCCACTGAAACGGCTGGATGCCCGCATCC
>NZ_JBBNAN010000041.1:0-11844 GCF_037994405.1 Phyllobacterium sp. | reverse complement strand
ATGGATTCGACCGATGTCGTTGCTTCGCTGAAGCGTTGGACCCAGATCGCATCGCGCGGCAAGCAGACCGCTCCAATGATCGCATCAATCGACGCAGTCGATCCTGCGACGGTCAAAATCACGCTCAACGCACCCTACGCTCCGCTCGTGTCACTGCTGGCATTCAACAATGCTGCAGCGATCATCCTCCCAAGCGAGAAACAGCAAAATCCGATGACCGAAGCAATCGGGACCGGACCCTATATCCTGAAGGAGCGAAAGGCCGACCAATATATCCAGCTGACACGCTTCGACGGCTACAAATCCCCCGACGGTGACGAAAACGGATATGGCGGCGCGCGGCACCAGTATCTTGACGAAATCCGCTTCGTGCCCGTGCCGGATGCAAATACACGTGTTGAAGGAGCACTCTCCGGCCAATTCGACTATGTCGACAGCCTGCCCGTTGAGGCTTATGACCGGTTGAAGGGCCAGAAGGCGACCGAAGCCGTACTCCTGAAACCATTCGGCTGGCCGGTATTCGTCATGAATACGAGCCAGGGTATCACCAAGAACCAGGACTTGCGCCTGGCCATTCGCGATGCGCTCAGCGAAGAAGACATGTTGGCGGCAGCCTTTGGCAGCACAGATTTCTATTCGCTCAATCCGTCCATGTACCCTGACGGTTACAGCTGGAAAACAGACGCTGGCACCGAAGGCGCGTACAACGTCGCCGATCCTGAAAAGGCCGCGGAGGAGTTGAAGAAAGCCGGTTACAATGGCGAACCCCTGCGTATTTTGACCAGCCGCCAATACGAGTTCCACTACAAGATGGCGCAAGTAGCGGCTGAGTATCTGAAAGCTGCGGGCTTTACCGTCGACATGCAGGTCGTTGACTGGGCAACGCTGACGCAGCGCCGCGCCGATCCGAAGCTTTGGGACATCTATATCAGCCACAGCCCGTTCCTGCCGGAACCCGCCCTGATCGGAGCCATGTCGACCAGCGCTCCGGGCAATTGGGATACGCCTGCCCGCAAAGTAGCGGTCGATGCGTTCAATTCGGAGGTCGATCCACAGAAGCGCGTCGCCCTTTGGGCCGAAGTGCAGAAGGTGATCTATGCCGAGGTCCCGATTATCAAGATCGGTGATTTCAATGCGCTCTCGGCCAAGTCGCCAAAGCTGGAGGGGTTCACACCGGCACCGTGGCCTTATTTCTGGAACGTGTCGCTCAAGCAGTAATGCAATAATAGCTGGCGCTGGACGGAAATCGTCCGTCCGCGCAGATTCCTGACTTAAATTTCCTGCAAACAGGATCGATCCGCAACAATGCTCCGCTACATATTTCAACGCTTTGTCGGCATGATCATTGTGATGTTCCTGGTGGTGACAATTGTCTTCATCATCGTTCGTGTCACGCCAGGCGATCCCGCCGCCGTCATGCTTGGTCCGGAAGCGACGGCCGCGGACATCGCCGCTCTGCGCCAGCAGCTTGGGCTCGATCAATCCGTCCTACTGCAATATGTATATTTCATAGGTAACCTGTTAAGGGGCGATCTAGGTCAGTCGATCTTCCTCAATCAGCCGGTGCTGCAGGCACTCGCCCAGCGTGCTGAGCCGACATTCTTTCTTACGATCTTTTCGCTGCTGATTGCCAGTGTCATTGCCATTCCGATTGGTGTCTACGCGGCCTATCGGCGCGGATCACTTTTCGATCAGGCCGCGACCGCGCTGGCGATGCTGGCCGCGAGCATCCCAAGCTTCTGGCTCGGCCTGATCCTCATGCAGATCTTTGCCGTGCGCTTCGGTCTCTTCCCGGTATCCGGTTATGGTGGCCCTGGCACATCATTAACTGAACGGCTCGGCTATCTCGTGCTCCCGGCCTTCGCGCTTGGCATCGTCTCCTCCGCACTCATAATGCGCTTTACCCGTGCGTCCATGCTCGATGTGCTTGGTGATGATTATATCCGCACCGCCCGCGCCAAAGGTGTCAATGAGCGAAGTGTTGTCTTAATGCATGCCTTCAAGAATGCCTTGATCCCGATCCTCACCGTGATTGGCCTGACCGCAGCCGTGCTGATTTCGGGTGCCGTCGTAACGGAAACCGTCTTCGGTCTGCCCGGCGTCGGCAGTCTGGTCGTGTCCGCCGTGCTCCGCCGCGATTATCCAGTCATCCAGGGCGCGCTACTGATCATCGCAGCGCTCTATGTTTTTATCAATTTCGCCATCGACATGCTCTACCTCTTCATTGACCCAAGGGTGCGCTACTGATGACTGAAATCATAACCACCGCCCCATTAAGCGAACGCTCCAAGTTTTTCCGTGTTCTGATCCGCAGAAAGACCGTACTGTTCGGGCTTGTTGTCCTCGCGATCTTCGTGACACTTGCGGTGTTTGCGCCGCTGATCACACCCTACGCGCCAAATAAGCTGTCCATCGTCAACAGGCTCAAGCCGCCGGACATGAAATGGTTCTTCGGTACGGATGAGTTCGGCCGTGATGTGTTCTCGCGCACGATCTTCTCCGCGCGGCTATCGTTGATGGTGGGCTTTGCCGTCGTGGCGCTGGCATCGCTGATCGGGGTCACTCTTGGTATGCTCGCTGGCTTTTTCCAGAAGCTCGACGCACCGATTACCCGGCTAATCGATGCAATGATGTCCTTTCCGGACATCCTGCTCGCGATTGCTCTAGTCGCGGCCCTCGGACCTTCGCTAACAACCGTCATTGTCGCGCTCAGCATCGTCTACGCGCCGCGGCTTGCCCGTATTGTTCGCGCTTCGACGCTTGTTATCCGTGAATTGCCCTATGTGGAGGCGGCGACATCACTCGGCATTTCGACGAGGCACATCATGACGCGGCATATCCTGCGCAATCTGCTCTCGCCCATTCTCGTCCAAGGTACGTTCCTTTTTGCCAATGCCATGCTGGCAGAAGCCGGCCTGTCTTTCCTCGGTCTCGGCGTCAGTCCGGAAGTACCAACTTGGGGCACGATGATCGCTTCTGGCCGGCAATATATCGGCAAGGCTGACTGGATGACCCTATTCCCCGGCATTGCCATCGTGCTTGCCGTCCTCTCCCTGCAGATGGTCGGCGATGGTTTCCGCGACCTTCTCGACCCCCGCCTCAGAAAGGATCTCTGATTATGTCCGCCTCTTCCGCAACCGCCGACTCTTTTTCAATGGAAGGTCGTTTGTTGCTGACCAACGTCAAACCGATTGCCTTTGGACCAAACACACCATTCTCGAACATCGACATCCTGATCGACGCGGATGGTAAGATCGCTGAATTTGGCCCGTCCCTGAATATTCAGTCCGACATTCGCCGTGTCGATGCTAAGGGCGCGTGGATTTCGCCGGGTTGGGTCGATCTGCATACGCATATCTGGCACGGAGGCACCGATATTTCTGTTCGCCCGCAGCTTTGCGGCGTCGAGCGCGGCGTGACGACCATCGTCGATGCGGGTTCGGCCGGTGAAGCCAATTTCCATGGTTTCCGCGAATATATCATTGATCCGGCGCGTGAACGTATCAAGGCCTTCTTGAATCTGGGCTCGATCGGCTTGGTCGCCTGCAACCGCGTCAGCGAACTCAGCGATATTCGCTCGATCGATATCGATCGCACGGTCGCTTGCGTCAACGAAAACCGAGATCACATTGTTGGCCTAAAGGTACGTGCCAGCCACGTCATTACTGGGTCATGGGGCGTAACACCGGTCAAAGTAGGCAAGAAACTCGCCAAAATTCTCAAAATCCCGATGATGGTCCATGTGGGCGAGCCGCCTGCACTCTACGACGAAGTGCTGGAGATTCTGGGACCAGGTGACATCATCACTCATTGCTTCAACGGCAAAGTCGGCAGCAGCATCATGGAAGATGACGACTTGTTCGAACTGGCTGCACGCTGCGCAGGTGAGGGGATTCGCCTCGACATCGGTCACGGCGGCGCCTCGTTCTCGTTCCGCGTGGCCGAAGTCGCAATCCAACGCGGTCTGTTACCCTTCTCGATCTCAACCGACATTCACCTGCGCAGCCTAAACTTCGCTGTTTGGGACCTTGGCACGACCATGTCGAAACTTTTGAGCGTCGGCATGCCATTCGACAAGGTAGTGGAAGCGGTGACGATCTCGCCAGCATCCGCGATCAACCTGCCAACAGAAAATCTGCTGTCAGTAGGCACCCGTGCGGACTTTACCATTTTCGAACTGCCCGATTCTGATCTCACGGTGATCGACTCGATGGGTTACGAAGCGCGGCTGGACAAGTTGTTCGAACCACGTTGGGCCGTGCTTGGCAGCGAGCCAATAACCGCGAGCCGTTATCAACCGGTTAAGCCTGAAACATCCGGCGCCATCGCGCCTTATTCATACCGCTAAGGAACAAGTCTTGAGCCACATATCAAGCCCGGCAATCGACGCTGACATTTCGCCCTATGACCGCCTGAAGGCACTGGGCGTCACTCTGCCGCCCGCTCCAAGCCCGATTGCCAACTTCGTTACCCATATTCAGGAAGGCAATATGCTCTACCTGTCGGGACAGGGACCGCGTGAGGATGACGGGTTCATGCACACAGGAAAAGTCGGCGGCAATGTGACCGTCGAAGAGGCTTACAAGCATGCGCGTCTTACCGGCATCAACCTGCTTGCCGTCATGCAATCCGCATTGGGCGATCTTCGTCGGGTAAAGCGTGTGGTGAAGCTGCTCGGCATGGTCAATGCATTGCCTGATTTCGCCGATCACCCGTCTGTCATCAACGGTTGTTCCGATCTTTTGATAGACGTATTCGGAGAAGCCGGCAATCACGCACGTTCAGCGGTCGGTTTCGGCTCGCTTCCGGGCAATATCACCGTGGAGATCGAGGCGATTATCGCCTTGAAAGACTAGGGGCTTACGAATGACCGCGCCAGCCCATCACCGTTTCGATCCGCTCCGCCGATGCCTTGACCTCGGCCGTGTAGCGTTCGGGATTATCGGTAATCTTCTGCTCCGGAAGAACGATGGAAATGGTCGCGATGCATGCACCCTTGTCGTCGCAGATCGGCGAGGCAACACAGGCGACGGCATAGTCGGATTCGCCCGCCTGGATGGAAATGCGCGCCTGCAAGGCTTGCCTTGCCGACTCCGACAAAACGGCCGGGTCAATGACCGCGCGGCCCGTCGGCGAGGATTTGGCGCAATGTTCGAAAAGATCGAGCCGCTCCTTTTCGGGCAAATGGCCAACAAGGAGGCGGCCGGATGCCGTCCAGTTGAGTGGCACGCGGGTGCCGACGCGGGACGTCACCTGGAAATGCCCCGGGCCATCAGCCATAGCCAGCACCATCATGTGGTCGCCGTCGCGGCCGCAAACCTGCACCGTCTCGCCCGAAACGCGGCTGAGATTGTGCATCTCGTGGTTGGCGACGTTGAGAAAATCCAGGGAACGCGCATAGGCGAGACCATAATGGTAAAGCCGCGCGCCCAACCAGACCGAACTGTCGCTGTTGCGCGAAAGCATGTTCTTTTCGACCAGATCATCGATGATAACGTAGACCGTAGACAACGGTGCTCCAATTGCCTTGGCGATGGCATAGACGCCGGCTGGGCTGCCGGTATCATAAAGATAGTCGAGGACCTGAAGAGCGCGGTCAATTCCGCTGACGCGCGAACGCCGGGTAACCTTTTCGGATTTCTCAAAGCCTCCGGTGGCTTCCATGTCTGATGTCTTTGCGTCCAATTTCAGGCTCCTGACAGGATCGATTGAGTTTCCCGACTCTTATTACATTATAACGGCATATATGCCAAGCAAACGGAATATGTTGCCGACGGCAGCAATTCATTGGAGAATAGCATGACCGACTCTCATACGCTGCCCGATATCCGCCAATCTCTCGGCCTCAGGCCCGTCATCAATGTGTCGGGCACGATGACATCGCTTGGCGCTTCGATTGTCGTGCCGGAAGCTGTCGCCGCTATGACTGCCATACTCCCGCAATTCGTGGAAATCAACGATTTGCACAAGCTGGCGAGCCCGGCGATCGCGCGCCTAACGGGCGGGGAGGCGGGTTTTGTCACGGCATCGTGCTCTGCGGGGATTACGCTTGCCGTGGCTGCAACCATGACTGGAAATGACCTTGCTGCGATCGAGCGGCTGCCGGACACGACAGGCTTGAAGGACGAAGTGATCATCCAGACAGGCCACGTCGTGAGCTACGGTGCGCCGGTTGATCAAGGCATACGGCTCGCGGGCGCTAAGGCGGTGCTGATTGGCCAAGCCACTTCTTGCTATCCTTACCACCTTGACGGCGCCATCAACGAGCGTACGGCAGCCGCTGTCTTCGTCGTGTCGCATCATACGGTTCAATACGGCCTCATTGCATTGAAGAACTTTGCCGAAATTTGCCATGCGCGCGGCATCCCAGTCATTGTCGATGCAGCCTCCGAATATGATCTCAAGATCTTCCTCGAGCAGGGTGCAGACATCGCCCTTTATTCGGCACACAAGTTTCTTGGCGGTCCAACAGGCGGCATCGTTGCCGGACGCAAGGAGCTGGTGCGCGATGCTTTCCTGCAGAATATGGGCATCGGCCGCGGTATGAAGCTTGGCAAGGAGAGCATCCTTGGGACGATCGCCGCGCTTGAAGCTTGGGAAAAGCGCGACCACGCCGGCATTCGCGAGAAGGAAACCGAGTACCTCAACCTGTGGAAGCAGACACTGACCGGAAAGCCGGGCGTCACTGCCGAGATCGAGCCTGATCCGACCCACAATCCGCTTGACCGGCTGCGAGTCAGCGTCGATCCGCAGGAAGCGCATATCACCGCGTGGGATCTCGCCGATGCGCTTGCCCGTGGCGAGCGTCCTGTGATCGTCCGAGACCACGAAGCCGAGCATGGTTTCTTTTATATGGATCCATGCAACCTGCATCCGGGTGAGGAAAAGGCCGTGGCGAACCGTCTTGAGGAGGAACTCAACAGGGCGAGGGCATCAAACGAGATCATCGCAACACCCTTCGAAGCGCGCTATGCGCGCCGCATCGCCGGCCTTATGCGCTGGCCTGATTGATCGGAACGTTGAAAGGATAGCCTATGGAAAAGCCCAACGCCCCGGTTCTCTCGGTTTCGAATCTGACTACGTCTTTTCTGGCAGACGGTCAGTGGCGACCCGTCGTGCGCAACGTCTCATTCGACGTTGCGCCTGGCGAAACGGTGGCCATCGTTGGCGAATCCGGATCAGGCAAGAGTGTCACGTCGCTCTCGATCATGCGGCTCCTGCAAAAGGACAAGAGCCGCATCGAAGGCAGGATATTGCTGGGAGGCAAGGATATCCTCGCACTTCCAGAAAACCAGATGCGTGCCGTTCGAGGCAATGATGTGGCCATGATTTTCCAGGAACCAATGACGAGCCTCAACCCGCTGTTCACGATCGGCCAGCAGATCAGCGAGGCGCTACTCTGTCACCACAACATCTCAAAGGCAAACGCGAAGTCGGAAACCATTCGGCTTTTGGAGAAAGTCCGTATTCCGGCCGCCAGATCGCGATTTGATGAATACCCGCATCGTTTCTCGGGTGGCATGCGTCAGCGCGTTATGATCGCCATGGCCCTTGCCAGCAAACCGAAACTGCTGATTGCCGATGAGCCGACCACAGCGCTGGATGTCACCATCCAGGGCCAGATCCTCGATCTCATCAAACTGTTACAGGACGAGGAGGGCACTTCCGTACTCTTCATCACCCACGACATGGGCGTTGTCGCGGAAATCGCCGACCGCACAGTTGTCATGTACAATGGCGAAGCGGTCGAGACCGGCGCGACCAATGATATTTTCACGCGGCCGCGACACCCCTACACGCGCTCGCTGCTATCGGCCGTACCTGTTCTGGGATCGATGAAGGGCCGCGAGCGACCCTTGCGTTTCCCTGTTGTCGACCGCGCAACAGGTACCTCCGATACACCCGTCGAAGCAACCGATACAGTCCAGACCGAAGCCCAGCCACTCCTTGAAGTGCGCAATCTCACCACACGTTTCAATATCCATTCCGGCATGTTCGGACAGCTTGAAGGCCGCGTGCATGCAGTCGAGAATCTGTCTTTCACGTTAAAGCCCGGCGAAACCCTGTCGCTGGTTGGCGAATCTGGCTGTGGCAAGTCGACGACAGGGCGCTCGATAATGCGCCTTGTCCAGGCGCAAGGCGGCCAGGTCCTGCTCGACGGCCAGGACGTTCTGACCATGGATCAGAAGCAGCTGCGCGACATGCGCCGAAACATGCAGATGATCTTCCAGGATCCGTTCGCAAGCCTCAACCCGCGCATGACTGCCGGTGCCGCGATTGCCGAGCCGTATCTCGAGCACAAGCTTGGAACGCGATCGCAGGCGCGCATGCGGGTAGCGGATCTGCTGGAGCGGGTTGGCCTGAAGGCTGACATGGCAGGGCGCTACCCGCATGAATTCTCCGGTGGCCAGCGTCAACGCGTCTGCATTGCTCGTGCACTGGCACTCGATCCCAAGATTATCGTCGCGGACGAATCGGTTTCAGCACTGGATGTGTCGATCAAGGCTCAGGTCATTAATTTGCTACTCGATCTGCAGGCGAGCCTCAATCTCGCCTATCTATTTATTTCGCATGATATCGCGGTCGTCGAACGGGTCAGCCATCGTATCGCCGTCATGTATCTCGGTGAGATCGTCGAAATCGGACCCCGCGCCGCAATCTTCGAAAACCCACAACATCCCTATACAAAGAAGCTGATTTCCGCAGTGCCCGTTCCCGATCCAGCCCGGCGCGGCTTCAAACGGCCGGTTTCCAACGACGAGATCAAAAGCCCCGTGCGAGCACCGGATTTTGTTGTTCCGGTACGTCAATATGCAGAGATCTCGGCAGGGCATCTGGTGCAGATGCAGTAAATTATAGAGGCAATCGCGGCCGAAAAGGTCGCGTGGCCGATGCAGCATGCCGAAAATTCCTCTATCATTCACCTTGGCGCCGTGGCATTCCTGCGCCACCGGTAACACGATAGAGCGGCATCATGACCAAGCACTTCATCGACCATCTTTCACGCGAACTGGCAGGGCTGAAGGAGACCGGACTTTACAAGTCCGAACGCGTCATTACCTCCAAGCAGGCCGGTCAGATCGAGATTTCGACGGGCGCCAAGGTTCTGAATTTCTGCGCCAACAATTATCTCGGTCTTGCCAACAACGAAGAGTTGGCTGCGGCCGGCAAGGCAGCACTTGACCGCTACGGGTACGGCATGGCCTCAGTACGCTTCATTTGCGGCACCCAGGAAGAGCACAAACAGCTTGAAGCGCGCATTTCCAGTTTCCTCGGCCTTGAAGATACGATCCTTTATTCCAGCTGTTTCGACGCCAATGGCGGCCTGTTCGAAACGCTCCTTGGTGACGAAGATGCGATCATCTCGGATGCGCTTAATCATGCCTCGATCATAGATGGTGTGCGACTGTCCAAGGCCAAGCGCTTCCGCTATGCCAACAACGATATGGCAGCACTTGAGGAAGAGCTGAAAAAGGCCGAAGGCAGCCGTTTCAAGATGATCGCCACCGACGGCGTCTTCTCCATGGATGGCATCATCGCTAACCTTCAGGGTGTTTGCGACCTGGCTGAGAAATATAATGCGTTGGTCATGGTGGACGACAGCCACGCAGTCGGCTTCGTCGGCAAAAACGGGCGCGGCTCTGCGGAACATTGCCGCGTCGAAGGCCGTGTTGATATCATCACCGGTACGCTCGGCAAGGCACTCGGCGGTGCATCGGGTGGCTATACGTCGGGCAAAAGCGAAGTGATCGACTGGCTGCGCCAGCGCTCGCGCCCCTATCTCTTCTCCAACACGCTGGCACCGGTTATCGCAGCCGCATCTTTGAAGGTCTTCGACCTCATCGACGAAGGCGCTGACCTGCGCGCACGACTTGGTGCGAATGCCGCACATTTCCGCCGTGACATGACAAAGCTTGGTTTCACCCTGGCCGGTGGCGACCACCCGATTATTCCGGTGATGCTCGGCGAAGCGACACTGGCACAGGAAATGGCATCGCGCATGCTGGAAAAGGGCGTTTATGTCATCGGCTTCGCATTCCCGGTCGTGCCCAAGGGCCAGGCTCGCATCCGCACGCAAATGTCGGCGGCTCATACCACCGAAGATGTCGCTCGCGCGATCGATGTTTTCGCCGAAGTAGGGCGGGATCTTGGCATCATCAAATAGGATAAAACCATGTCGAACATGATGAAGGCACTGGTCAAGGCCAAGGCGGAACCTGGCATCTGGATGGAAAGGGTACCCGTTCCCGAACCGGGTCCGAACGACGTGCTGATCCGCGTCAAGAAATCCGCCATCTGTGGAACGGACGTCCACATCTACAATTGGGACAAATGGGCCCAGGCGACGATCCCGGTGCCGATGGTCGTCGGTCATGAATTCAGCGGTGAGATCGCTGAGATCGGTTCGGCCGTGACCAAATACAAGGTTGGGCAGCGGGTCTCCGGTGAGGGCCATATCGTCTGCGGCGTCTGCCGCAATTGCCGTGCGGGAAGGGGACACCTTTGCCGCAATACCCTCGGCGTCGGCGTGCACCGTCCGGGCTCATTCGGTGAATATGTCTGCATTCCCGAAGCCAATGTCGTACCTATCCCCGACGATGTTTCAGATGAGGTTGCCGCGATATTCGATCCGTTCGGCAACGCCGTCCACACGGCATTGAGCTTCGATCTCGTCGGCGAAGATGTGCTGGTCACCGGCGCCGGTCCGATCGGCATCATGGGTGCGCTGGTCGCCAAGCGTTCCGGCGCCCGCAAGGTGGTCATCACCGATATCAATCCAGCGCGTCTCGCGCTCGCCCGCAAACTCGGCATCGACTATGTCGTCGACGCATCATCGCAAAACCTTACCGACGTCATGCGCGAAATCGGCATGACCGAAGGTTTCGATGTGGGGCTGGAAATGTCAGGCGCCGCTCCGGCTTTTCGCGACATGATCGACAAGATGAACAATGGCGGCAAGATCGCTATTCTCGGCATCGCGCCGACAGGCTTCGAGATCGACTGGAACAAGGTCATCTTCAAAATGCTCAATCTGAAGGGCATCTACGGACGCGAGATGTTTGAGACCTGGTACAAGATGATCGCCTTCGTTCAAGGCGGGCTTGATCTGTCGCCCATCATCACCCACCGTTTGCCGATCGATGATTTTCAGGCAGGCTTCGATGCGATGCGATCCGGCAGTTCCGGCAAGGTTGTGCTGAGCTGGAATTGACCGGGCAAATCGCACAAATTCCATAAAGAGGGGGTTACGCGACCAAGTCCCTCGGGACCGTCTTTCTATATTTGTGCTTCGTCATTCGCATTAACGTGTAATGGGGAAGTGCGCGGAATAGGCTGTACGTTTTGACCGCTTACTCGGGCGTTGTGTAACTCCTCAAGTTCCTTTATTTTCAGTTATTGCAGTTAAAGTTGCCCGAGTTCTCGGAATAGGGTTTTGGGTTTATCCAACCTCACAACGGCGGCGCTGACGTATTCGTACACATTTCAGCCGTCGAGCGCGCTGGATTGCGCGGACGGACTGAAGATCAGCTATGAACTGGTTCAGGATAAAAGATCAGGCAAGATGTCAGCTGATCAACTGAGCGCCGGCTAACATTCACCTTGATAACGGCTGGCGAAGAGGGCCGATCGAGGATAGGTCTGGCCTCTTGAATTGTAGTTCACAGGCGTCAGCGGCGCTACGACCTGGTTCCATAATACCTATTATGCCACACACCTGTGTAGCAGCAATTTAGTAATGAGACATATGGGCAAATTAGAGGTGCGACAGCGCCTCTGCCCTCCGATCCACCTGTACTGAGGAAAGGAAGGTTTGGCGTTTTCATCCATCCGATTTTGGAGCTG
>NZ_JBBNAN010000040.1:0-12760 GCF_037994405.1 Phyllobacterium sp. | reverse complement strand
GCGCGTAGTGTTCAGGAGACCCTGTTCTTCGAGCACAGGATAAGCCATGGCTGCGAGCAGTGAATTGACCTGCTTCAGGTCGCGAATGGTGTCGAGGTGAATGGAACTTGTTTCCAGGCTACGGGTCGTACCTTCGCGCAGCCGGCTGAAATGCCGGTCGCTGCTCTGCTTTTCCAGATCGCGCAAATGATCTTTCTCCAGAACCAGCTGATGTGCCGTTTCGCGATCGCGAGAAACAAGGACGTTGAAGGCCATGCGGGCATTCGTCAGGACTTTTGCGTGGAAATTGCTCAGTTCAAGCCAGCCTTCGTCGGTGAATTTAAGCTTGCGGTCCATCTTCTTCTGCACAAGCGCCAGCATGTTGCGTACGATGATGTCGCCGACTTGTTCCAGCTTCACGCAGGCGCCAAGCAATTCCCGGGCACGAGCCACCTCGTAGCTTGTCAGCTGCTTGGTCGTCAGCTTGGCAAGGTACAGTTTGATCGCCGCATGCTTGCGGTCAACCTTGTCGTCCAACGCCGACAATTCGTCGATGCGTTCCTGTTCGGGGTTCTCGTACAGATCGATAATGCGCCGCAACATGATCTCGACGGTTTCACAAACACTGACAGTCTCGCGTGTCGCATTGGCAAGCGCGAGGCTCGGCGTGTCGAGAACGCTTTCATCTAGGGCGCTGAGTTCTTCATGATCAAGGGACCGCGGTTGTTGAGCCGGCACATTGAGCGCAACGACAGCCTTGGTAACCCTAAGGACAAGCGCGGAAAGCGGAACGCCGGCAAGCAAGATGATGATGTTGAAGAGGATGTGGCCATTGATGACCTGGTCGGCCGGTGTGGCGCCGAGAAACGCGATTGATGGCTTGAACGTCAGATAAAGGACGAGGATCACCACCGAACCTGCGCCGCGCATCAAAAGATTGCCCATTGGCACGATGCGTGCCTGTGGGGCTGCATTGCGGGTCAGAAGCGGGGCAATAAAGGACGAGCCAAGATTGACGCCAAAGATCATCACGATGCCGAGTTCCGGCTGGATGAGACCACGGGATGCAAACGTAACCAGAAGCAGCACGGCTGCGATGCTGGAATGGAACAGCCACGTCATCACCGCCGCGAGCAGGAATGCCGTGACGGGATCGGTGTCGAGATAGCCAACGATAACAGGCAGTAATTCACTGTTGCGCAATGGTTCGGTCGCCTGGCCGGTCATTTCGAGCGAAAGGACCAGCAGGCCAATGCCGACGAGGATGCGGCCCATCTGCCGCCAGTTGCTGCGCTCTGTCGACATGAAGATCACTGTTCCAGCGACGAGACAGAGCGGCACGAGCAATGTGAGATCAAAGCTCAAAATCTTGACGACAAGGGCCGAGCCAACCTCGGCGCCACGCACGGCCATAAGGCCGGCGATGCCGCTGACAATGCCAGAGCCGACAAAGGAGCCGACGAGAAGGCTGACTGCGGTCGAACTTTGCAGGGCGATCGAGAGCATCAAGCCCCAGAGTACGGCGAGAAATGGATTGTGCAGGACGCCGCGCAGGCTTTGGCGCATACGCTCCCCGTAGGCGCGCTCGACACCAGTGCGAACCATGCGGGTTGCCCATAGCAGAAGCGCTACTGCGCCTGCCAGATGCAACAAAATTGCGGAACCGTTCACTTGGGGGCAATCCTGACACGTTGGAATACACGGTAATGCAACCACATGATTTTAGTTGCAATTTGTTAAGATAACATATCGTGCAAAAAGGGAAAAAAATATGTTCCGGCTAAGAAAAAATGTGTCGCTTTTGACAAAGTGTAACAGTTTCATGACAGTTTTGTGTTGATTACTTTTTCGTTTGCCGGCTTTCGAATATGAGTATCGATTTCGGACAAGATGAGCGGGGGATGACGCACTTGCGGGCCTTCCGCCCGGCCCTTATTTGTTGCAATATGTCTCTGGCTTGAGCGATAGAGCTTTAACCGTCAAAAAACGGCTTTCAGAACCGTCCAGTCTAACAACGAAGAGCAGCATGCGATTTTCGCCGTCCTTTCTCGATGAGATCAGGGAGCGTGTACCGATCTCCAGCGTGATCGGAACGCGTGTTTCGTTCGACCGGAATAAGACGAACGCGCCAAAGGGCGATTTCTGGGCCTGCTGTCCGTTTCATGGCGAGAAGTCGCCAAGCTTTCATTGCGAGGATCGCAAGGGCCGCTAT
The DNA here is from genome assembly GCF_037994405.1 of Phyllobacterium sp. Classification (GTDB taxonomy): domain Bacteria; phylum Pseudomonadota; class Alphaproteobacteria; order Rhizobiales; family Rhizobiaceae; genus Phyllobacterium. Next base: position 10,569 of record NZ_JBBNAN010000040.1, on the reverse strand, counting down.
CACTGTTTCGGCTGCGGCGTTACCGGCGATCATTTCCGCTTCCTGACAGAACTCGAAGGGCTGAGCTTTCCTGAGGCCGTGCAGCGCGTTGCCGACATGGCAGGCGTGCCCATGCCGGCGCGCGATGCGGAAATGGAAATACGTGAGGCGAAGCGCGCAACGCTCTATGACGTCATGGAGATGGCGACCAAGTTCTTCGAGGAGCAGCTGCAAGCGGCGGGCGGAGCGAAGGCACGCGCCTATCTGCGCGACCGCGGCTTGAGCGCTGCGACACAGCACGCGTATCGCCTCGGTTATGCTCCCGAAAGCCGCAATGCGCTAAAGGAGCACCTGGCATTGAAGGGCGCTACCAAGGAGCAGATCGAGGCATGCGGCCTTGTGGTCTATGGCGACGACAAGCCAGTCTCCTTTGACCGCTTCCGCGACCGCGTCATGTTCCCGATTGAGGATTTGCGCGGCCGCATCATTGCCTTTGGCGGCCGGGCGCTCGCGCCCAATGCTATCGCGAAATACATGAATTCCAACGAGACGGAACTCTTTCACAAGGGCAAGATCCTCTTCAATGCCCTGCGCGCCAGGAAGGCGGCTCAGCCGCAGGCGGGGCAACCGGCCAAAGCTGTCATTGCCGTCGAAGGTTATATGGATGTGATTGCACTGGCGCAGGCGGGTTTTGCCCAGGCAGTTGCGCCGCTCGGTACAGCCTTGACCGAGGACCAGCTCGATCTCCTTTGGCGCATGTCACCGGAGCCGGTGCTGTGTTTCGATGGAGACAATGCCGGCATCAAGGCAGCGCATCGCGCAATTGATCTGGCTCTGCCTGTCCTGAAGCCCGGGCGCTCCCTGCGTTTTGCCGTATTGCCGGAAGGCAAGGACCCCGACGATCTCGTCAAATCGTTCGGACCGCAGGCCTTTCAGGCAGTGCTCGACGATGCGCGGCCTTTGGCCGCCATGCTCTGGGCACGCGAGACGAGCGGGGGCGTCTTCGATACGCCTGAACGGCGTGCGGAGCTCGAAGCACGGCTCAAGCAAATGACGGCGCTGATTGGTGACGAGAACGTGCGGCGTCACTATGCGCAGGATGTTCGCGATCGCATCCAGCAATTCTTCAGTTCGGGTCAGCGTGGAAATGACCGGCGCAACAATGGTCAGCGCGGCAACAACCAGAATGGCTTTGGCCAGCAGAATAGCTATGGACAACGGGGCAGAGGTGCGGCCAGCGGACGCCTGGCGGTCTCGGACAGTCTGGCGCGTTCGGTGCTGGTCAAGACGACATCGGCGGCGCCTCCCTTGCGCGAGACCGCCATCCTGATGACCCTCTTCAATCATCCGCGTCTGATCGAGGAAGATTTCGAAACCGTAGTGCGGCTTGAGTTCAGCCACCCGGACCTCAAGCGCTTTCATGCGGCCATGCTCAATGCCATGGCGGAGCATCACGTTGCGACGGGCGGCGAGATGCGCAAGGCGATGGTGGATACCAGCCATGGCGCGCTGATTGAAGCGCTCGAGGCGCTGGTACGTCGTGCGCGTATGTGGACGGCCACGGCGGAAGCGGCAGAAGAGGATGCGTTGGAGGCTTTAAGACAGGCCATTCACTTGCATCAGCGCGCAAGCACACTACATAAGGAGCTGAAAGTCGCTGAAACCGCCCTGGCTACAGAAGCCACCGACGAAAATCTCAACCGGCTGCTCGATATTCAGAACGATATTCGCAATGCGCAGGCTACCGAAGCGCTGATCGAAGGGTTCGGAATACCTTCTGGGCGGTCGGGCAGGGGTTTTTGACCGAATTGATTCGCTTTTTTAGCGCGAATCAGTTGAGTCGGGGTTGACGTGGGTCAATAATGACGGAATCAGATTGCGCGGAATTGAAGATATTTGCAGGTCTAGCAGAAAAACCGGCAAATTCGGCAGATATGTAGCGTGCTCGCCACCGGGATAACAAGGTTAATCCGACATTAACAGGATTTCGGCTAGTCGATCATTTATTACCTTTATGGTGTAGGGGAACCGGTGCTGGCCGCACTCGTTGTTCCCATGCATGAACAAAGCGAACGTCGCTTGGAGATGAGAGAATATGGCAACAAAGGCAAAGGAAAACGAAGAAGTTGAAGTCGAGCGCGAAGGCGCGCCAGACGGTCCGCTTCTCGACCTTTCCGATGACGCTGTCAAGAAGATGATCAAGCTCGCGAAGAAGCGCGGCTATGTGACGATGGATGAGCTCAATGCGGTTCTCCCATCCGAAGAGGTCACTTCCGAGCAGATCGAAGACACCATGGCCATGCTCAGTGACATGGGCATCAATGTTGTCGAAGATGACGAGCAGGATGCGGATGCCGAGGAAGCTGACAACAGCGGCGATGACGAAAGCGAAGCCCGCGAGCTCGCCGATGCCACCGGCACCGCGGTAGCACCGACAACCACCAAGAAAGAACCGACCGACCGGACTGACGATCCCGTCCGCATGTATTTGCGTGAGATGGGAACAGTTGAGCTGTTGTCACGCGAAGGCGAAATCGCCATTGCCAAGCGCATCGAGGCTGGCCGCGAGACCATGATCTCTGGTCTGTGCGAAAGCCCGCTGACCTTCCAGGCGATCATCATCTGGCGCGAGGATCTGAACGAGTCGAAGATCCTGCTGCGCGAAATCATCGACCTTGAAACGACCTATGCCGGTCCCGAAGCCAAGCAGGCTCCGGTGATCGAACGTGTCGAGGAAGAGAAGCCAGCTGCCGCTAATGACCGGTCGCGAAGCCGCCGTGACGATGACGACATCACCAATGTCGGCGGCGATACGCCGATCGAGGAAGATGACGACGAGGATGATGAGGCCAATCTGTCGCTGGCCGCGATGGAAGCCGAACTGCGTCCGCAGGTCATGGAAACGCTCGACGTTATCGCCGACACCTACAAGAAGCTGCGCAAGTTGCAGGACCAGCAGGTGGAAAATCGCCTCGCTGCCTCAGGCTCGCTGTCGCCAAGCCAGGAGCGCCGCTACAAGGAGCTCAAGGATCAGCTGATCAAGGCGGTGAAGTCGCTGTCGCTGAACCAGAACCGTATCGAAGCGCTGGTTGCACAGCTCTATGATATCAACAAGCGTCTCGTTCAAAATGAAGGGCGCCTGCTGCGCCTCGCCGAATCTTACGGCGTACGCCGCGAGGACTTCCTCAAGGAATATCAGGGCAATGAGCTTGATCCGAACTGGTTGAAAGCTGTTTCGAACCTGACGACCCGTGGCTGGAAAGAGTTCACCAAGAACGAGAAAGACACGATCAAGAACCTGCGTACGGAAATCCAGAACATGGCGCAGGAAACCGCCATTTCTATCTCCGAATTTCGCCGTATCGTCAATCAGGTGCAGAAGGGTGAACGCGAAGCAGCGCTTGCCAAGAAGGAAATGGTCGAGGCAAACTTGCGTCTCGTTATTTCCATCGCCAAGAAATACACCAATCGTGGCTTGCAGTTCCTCGATCTCATCCAGGAAGGCAATATCGGCCTGATGAAGGCGGTGGACAAGTTCGAGTACCGCCGCGGTTACAAGTTCTCGACCTATGCGACGTGGTGGATTCGTCAGGCGATCACCCGTTCGATCGCCGATCAGGCGCGCACCATCCGTATTCCGGTGCACATGATCGAAACGATCAACAAGATCGTTCGTACCTCGCGCCAGATGCTGCATGAGATCGGCCGCGAACCGACTCCGGAAGAACTGGCTGAGAAACTGGCAATGCCGCTCGAGAAAGTGCGCAAGGTTCTGAAGATTGCCAAGGAACCGATTTCGCTGGAAACGCCCGTCGGCGATGAGGAAGATTCACACCTCGGCGATTTCATCGAGGACAAGAACGCGCTTCTGCCGATCGATGCAGCCATTCAGGCCAATCTTCGCGATACGACGACGCGAGTCCTGGCTTCGCTGACGCCGCGTGAAGAGCGCGTGCTGCGCATGCGCTTTGGTATTGGCATGAACACTGACCATACGCTCGAGGAAGTGGGCCAGCAGTTCTCGGTAACGCGCGAACGTATTCGCCAGATCGAAGCGAAAGCACTGCGCAAGCTCAAGCACCCGAGCCGGTCGCGCAAATTGCGCTCGTTCCTCGACAGCTGATGTTCTCAATCGCGTTATAAAAAAGCCCGGCATTGATGCCGGGCTTTTTGTTGTCGTTACCGATCTCAAAGTGACGGTACGCTTAGTTTCTTGCCACTCTTCTCCTTCACCATCAGCTTGTCGATATAGGCGAGGAAAAGCGCCGAGAAGACGAAAGCAAGATGGATCACAGTGAACCAGGTCAATTGCTGGGTTGAGAACTGTGTCAGGTTCAAAAACACCTGCAGGAGGTGGATCGAGGAAATGGCGACGATTGTCGATGCAACCTTGATCTTGAGCGACCCTGCGTCGATGGTCCCGAGCCAATGCACCTCCTCGGCTTCGTCGAAGCGGCTGACGAAGTTTTCGTAGCCTGAAATAATCACCATGACGACGAGGCTGGCGACCAGCGCGGCGTCGATCAGGCCGAGCATCTTCAGGATCGTATCTGTTTCGTCGAGGACGGTAACCTTGGCGACGAAGTCGACGAGCTTGCCTGCAAAGGAGAAGGCATAGATGCCGAGTGCCAGGGCAAGGCCGAGGTAGAAGACCACGAGAAGCCAGCGCGAGGCGAGGATGATGCTTTCAATGAAGATTTCGATGCGTTTCATGAATCGGGTCCGGTTGTTTTAGGAACTGGGCTCAAGCCATCACATAGCGACGAAGGATGTGAACTCAACCCACAATTACAAAAAAACCCGGACCTTCGCCCGGGTTTTTGCTTGTTTGCAATTGTATGACCGTCAGTTGTTGCTGGCCATCGGAGCAACCAGAGGTGTGATGCGCCGAATGGCAACGCGACGATTCTGCTGTTCGGGTCCATCCGTCTTGATTTTGAGATAGCGCTCGCCATAGCCTTGGGTTGCCATGTTTTCCGGCGGAATGTCGAACACATTCGTCAGGGCCTGAGCGACAGACTCGGCACGCTTGTCCGACAGAACGAGGTTGGCCTGATCCGAACCGACCGCATCGGTGTGACCTTCGATCAGGAACGTCTCGGCCGGATTCTTCTTGAGGATCTGCACCATAGCCTTCGCGACGCTTTCCAGGTGGCTGACTTGGTCCTCGCCGATTTCAGCGGAACCAAACTGGAAGGTGATCGTATCGAGGTCGACGCGGCGAACCTTGTCACGAATGCGTGCCGAACGCTTCACTTCGTCGATTGAATAGATGCGCTCCACCCGTTCCACAGGTGGCCGCTCGAAGAAGTCGTAGACATCCTCCTCGGGCGCCTGTTCAGCGTCCATAATATATTCGTTGACGGGAATGGTCAGACGCAGCGGCGGCAGATCATCGCCCGGATCCCGCCATTCGTAGCGCTCCTCGCGGTCATAGTCGGGTGTGTAGCTGAGCACGACCTCGCGTCCGTCCGGCATGATGCGCGACCGCTGGATCACATCGCCATAGCGATTGCGGATCGTGACGATTTGCACACCATTGTCGCGAATGATCGTTTCGCGGGTACGGCGGCGCGGCAGGTCCTCGTAATAGACATCCTTGGCGTCTCGGGACATGCGCGGGCGATCGGAGCTCTCAACGAAGACGTTGTTGTTGACTTCGACAATTGTCCGGTCGTCGTACTGCTTGATCACCTGGACATCGCCCGGTCGTTCATCGCGCCGGAAGTCTTTGATACGCGTACCCTTTTCGGTGCGAACCGGTTCGATCCTGACGGGAGCGAGTTGCTGTTGAACATCGGCATCGGTCGTTGGCGGTGGCGCTGGCGGCGTAGCCGCCTCCTGAATGACCGGCTTTTGGACTGCAGGTGCTTCGGTGGCCTGTCCGGTGCTATCGATCTTCACCTTACCCTTGTCTTTGCCTTCGCGGACGGGGGTTGGCTTCTCGCTGTCAAGGACAGGTGCCGCATTTGCAGGCAGGGGCGAAGCCGCCTGTTGTGCCGGCTTGGTTGCATCAGCCGGCGCTGTGACGGGGGCAGTTGCCGTGCCTTCGGAAGCCGGCTGACCCGTCGTGGCGTCAGCGGGTTTCGCCGGTTTGGCTTGCTTGGCGGGCACCGGCGGCTTTTCACCCGTTGCCTGTTCGGGCTTGGCGCCAGGCACTTCGCCAGCAGGCTCGACCGGTGCTTGCTTGGCGGCTTTTTCGGCGGCCTTCTTGGCTTCTTCAGCAGTCTTTTCAGTTTGCTTGTCGGCCGCCTTCTGCGCGCCTGCAGCTTTCTTGCGGGCTTCTTCTTCGGCCGCTTTCTGGGCTTCAGCAGCCTTGTCGGCTTCCTGTTCAGCAGCCTTTTTGGCTTTTTCTGCTTCTTTCGCGGTTTCTTGTTTAGTGGCCTTTGCTGCTCCAGCCTCGGCTGCTGCCTTCTTCCGCGCCTCTTCCTCTACCGCTTTTTGCTGTTCAGCTGCCTTGTTGGATTCAGCCTCGGTGGCGCGCTTTGCTTCTTCAGCTTTCTTGGCCGCTTCCCTTTCGGCTGCCTTCGCCGCCTTGGCGTCTTGAGCAGCCTTGCGCTTGACTTCCTCTTCTACAGCCTTCTGCTGCTCAGCAGCTTTGTCAGCTTCCGCCTGTGCGGCACGCTTGGCTTTCTCAGCTTCCTGGGCCGCTTGCTTTTCGGCAGCCTTGGTTGCCTTCGCGTCTTCGGCGGCTTTGTGTTTTGCTTCCTGTTCGATGGCCTTTTGCTGTTGCGCGGCTTTCTCTGCTTCAGCCTGTGCGGCGCGTTTGGCTTCTTGAGCCTGTTGCTTTGCCTGTTCTTCGGCCTGTCTCTGCGCCTTGGCTGCCGTATCGGCCTCTTCCCCGGCTGGTTTCTGGGCTTCCCCGGCGTGGCGACCCTTCTTCTTTAACTGCTCAGCCTCGGGGTTGTCCTGTGGTGCTGCCTCTTCAGCCTGCGCCAACATTTGCTGCGGCATATTCGTGTTGGATGAGATAAAGGGCCGGTTAAGAGGGGGCTGTTCCGCCATCGCCGACGGTGAGGAGAAGAGAATTGCCGTGGAGGCAAAAAAGAGCGCTGTCCGTTTCATTTTCATCCCTGTCTCGCGTTCCTTCTTGTTGAAACACGTCAAATGTTCGTGATCGCAACCTGGTTCCGCTTCGTGGCAACGGCTCGTCAGTTGCGATCCTCATTGCAGTTTCATTGCCGGTGGCAATGCGTCCGGCCTCGACATTGGCCGAACCCGATAACATCAGGATTGCAGGGTGAGCCTGTATCCGATGTGAAGGCGCCATTCATCTTGCGTTCATGTTTAAAATATGGACGCAGAAGCGCGCGCGATGTATTTGAGCGCATGTCCAAACAACCATTCTGGAAAATCAAAACGCTCGACGAGCTGAACCGCTCGGAATGGGAGAGCCTGTGCGACGGTTGCGGCCGCTGTTGCCTGCACAAGCTGGAAGACGAGGACACCGAAGAAATCTATTTTACAACAGTGGCTTGCACTCTGCTTGATGCGGGAACATGCCAGTGTTCAGACTATACGCACCGAAAGAAGAAAGTGCCGGACTGCGTCTTTCTTACCCCGGAGATCGTCCGTAGCGTCGACTGGCTGCCGGAAACATGCGGCTACCGGCTAATCGATGAGGGCAGGGACCTTTACTGGTGGCACCCTCTGGTATCCGGTAGTCGGGAAACCGTGCACGAGGCCGGTATTTCGGTTCGGGGCAGGGTCACCGCCTTCGACCATGATCTTGCGAGTGACGAAGAATATTTTGACCATATGATGCAGGCTGAACTGCCATCCTGAGCCATTTCGAGCTGAACCGCTGGTGAACAGCGCGTTGAGGATTTGTTCAGATCGTTCGTGGAACAAAGGGCGCCTGTCCGGTTTTCAGAATTCCTGAAGCATCCCCCCAATTCCCGGACAATCAAACAGGAGAACGCTCATATGGCTAGTCTTTCATTGAAGTTGCTGGCGGTCGGTGCTGCGATCAGCATCGGTGCAATCCTCGGCGCGAACACATCGAACGCTGCGCCTCTAGCCGCTTCGCCGGCAGTTGTTGAACTCGGTGCCGCGTCTGCGCCACTCGTGCAGGTCGACTATCGCTACGGTCACTATCGTCCGCCATACCGGCCAGCTGCCTGTACGCCAGGTCAAGCTGCCAGCAAGGCAAGCCGCATGGGAATCCGCGATCCTCGTGTTTCCGAGAACCGCAATGTTGTCCGTGTTTCCGGATGGAAGCGTGGTCTGCGCACCGCCGTTGTGTTTGCGCGGGCGCCGGGCTGCCCCATCATTCGCTGAGGCAAATGACAGCAAAAAAGAAGGGTGCCACAGGGCACCCTTTTCGTATCTATGGCACGATGTGATCAGTTCTTCAGTTCGAATGTCACGTTCACGTTCACGTTGTAGGTATTCTCACCCGTAGCAACAGGAACCGAGTCAGCAGGCGCTGCTGCCATCATCTTCGCCTCGCCCATGGGCATGGGGCGCGGGCTAAAGGATTGCTCGCTGATCTCAATCACCTTGCCAAGGCTGACACCTGCAGCTTCCGTCAAAGTCTTGGCCTTGGCCAATGCATTTGCAACGGCCCTCTTGCGGGCTTCTTCGACAATTGTGCCAGGCTTGTCATTGGTGAAGGTAAGGTTGCCGCCCTGATTGACGCCGAGCGTCACGGATTGGTCGAGGATCTCGCCTACCTTCTTCAAATCGCGCACGCGGACGGTCAGCGAGTTGGATACGGCATAGCCGACGATCTTCGGCGCCTGCGGCGGCTGTGTATTGTCCTTGTTTTCCGGATAAACATAGCGCGGGTCGATGCTGAAACCCGAGGTCTGCAGGTCGCGTTCGGCAATCCCGGCCTTCTTCATCGCATCGAGCACCTTGGCCATGGCTTCATTGTTGGCCGTTAACGCTTCGCGCGCCGTCGGCTTTTCCTGGAGAACGACCAGCGAAAGCACGGCCATGTCCGGCGCGGCTGCGGCCTGACCTTCACCCGTAACGGTGATGCGAGGGCGCGGTGCTTCGTCTGCCAAGGCAGCGAATGGCACCGCCATCAACGCCGTTGTTGCGAATGCCAGGCTCAGAATTTTTGATGTCATGGATATCTCCCCAGATGACGTGATGCTGATGCGTCGCAGGCGATTATGGGTGGATTAGGGCAAAGGGCAAAACATTCGAAGACCTATGCATTTTATGCATCCAAATGTTTTCACGTGCGTTTCTCCCTTACCGAACAAGGGAGTAAACCATGTCAGGTAGATATGCAAAGAACGGCCCTGAACGAATGGAGCCACGTGGTCGGCCGTCAACAAGCCCGATTGAAACGCACGATTGGGAAGAAATCGCCGATGATGAACTGTCGATACTTGGCCAGCGCCAGATCGAATCGGAGGATGCCGGAGAGCTGTCGGAGGACGATGACGACAACCCGTATCAAAACAGCGACGATGCCTTGCCCGACGATGAAGAGGAGAAGGAAATCGCTCGCGATCCCGAGCGGGAAGGACATCGATTCGGGGATTAGATCGTGGCGCTAGTCGTTGGTGGTGCGCATCCAGTAACCGATGTCCTTCCAGTTGGAGAAGACGGCGGCAGCACCTTTACCGAGAAGTGTTTGAGCATGGGCCGTATGCGTATGAGCGCCTCCAGTATAGCCAATGGCAGTCATGCCGGCGGCCACAGCACCTTCGACGCCGAAGGGTGAGTCCTCGATCACCACGCAACAGCTTGGATCAACGTCCATTTCGTTTGCAGCATGGAGGAAGAGGTCTGGCGCTGGCTTGCCGCGCTTGACCATGGAGGAGCTGTATATCGCATTGCCGAAATAACCCGTAAGCCCCGTTGTTTCCAGGCTGAAATGGATGCGTTCCAGCGAGGATGAGGAAGCGACGCAACGCGCTGCCCCAAGCTGATCGAGGAGGGGCTCTATTCCTGGTGTCGCCTGCAGGGATTGACTGAAAACACGCCTGGTTTCACGCCAGATACCTGTTTCGGCAGAATCGGGCAATTGGTGGCCCGTTAGTTCGGCGATACGCTTGATGATATCTGACTGCTTCATGCCGACGCACTTGGCGATTGTGCCTTCAGGCAGCAGCATCCCCTGACTGGCATAGACATTGTGATAGGCAATGGCTGCCAGCGGCTCGCTGTCCACAAGCACGCCATCGCAATCAAATATCACCAGATCAAATCGGTTCTGCGGCATTTCCGTCCTCTTTGTTACGAATTTCCCAGGCTTCTACATGCCCGCTGTTAATGCCCTTATAATGCACATAGGTCTTGACTAAAATACAAATGTTCAATATTCGATGATTGTAATTTGAACGGCTTCGGACACCCATTAGAGGCCGCGGAGGAGACATCATGGCTACGAATGTTGCATTGACGGGATTGGCGCGGGACATGCAGGCACGGGCGCAGACGGGCCGTCCGATCCGCATCGGGCTGATCGGTTCGGGCGAGATGGGGACGGACATCGTCACCCGTGTGGCGCATATGCCCGGCATCGAGATCGGGGCGATTTCCGAACTCAACCTGCAGGGTGCGCTGAAGGCGGTCGACATTGCCTATCAGGAGGAAGGGCATTCCCGGGAAGTGTCGAATGCCTCTTCG
>NZ_JBBNAN010000039.1:0-3426 GCF_037994405.1 Phyllobacterium sp. | reverse complement strand
GATAAGGACTGCAGTGCCGGACTTCCTCCGACGAAGCGGTGCGACTGAGATGTCCGCGAGAGGGCAGGGAATGTGAGCGAAGAATCTGTGGCCGACTTGGACGTCACTTCTGCGATATCAGCAATTGAGAAGGTTGCCGACGGTTTTGCGGCAGGCCTGTACGCACGGTTTTCTGCGCTGTTGAACCTACCCGGCGAGCTTGCAAGCTTACGGAACTCCATGGTGGCAGCATCGACGTCTCCTTCTTTCCTTTCTTTCGAAATCGTCCTGGTGGTCGCGCTGACGGCTGGTACGTTCCTGGTGCTGGCTCGGCAAGTGAAAATAAGGAATTTCGCAAGTTCAAGCTGGCGAAGATTTTTCTTGGATGCGGCGGCCGCCGTCGTTGCCCTTGCGCTAGGTCTTGCGGCGGCGCGGCTCCTTGCCCCGTCTGGCCTGCCCCTGCGCACCCTTCGCCTGTGGGCGGTGGTGACTCTCGTTGTCTTTGTCGTTTTATATCTTACGAGACTTGTTTTGATGGCGTCGCGGCGGCCGGAATTCCGCCACCGTTCCTTTCATATGCTGGCGCTGTCCCGTGACCTGTCGATCGCTATAAGCTGGGCGATCGTCGGTGTCGCGCTTGTGACGACGTTGCAGATTTGGAGCGCCGGCTCGGGCCTCAGGGATCTGACCCGCACAGTTTTGATGGCAATCCCGGCCTACCTTCTGCTGGCAGCAGCGGTGTGGCGGCACAAGCGCACAATGGCCAGTGCTATTGCCGGTCCGCGCCCGCGAAGCCGTTGGCGCGGCCGTCTTGCCAGATTCTGGCCGGCGATCGTCATCGGATTTCTCGTCATCACATTTATCAGCAGCCAGACCGCGCTCACGCTAGGCGCGCCGCTCCCCGGATCGGCGGTTATTGTCACCGTCCTCATGCTGCTTTTGATGCCACATCTCGACGCGATGATCGGGAGCTGGGCGCAGCGTAAATTGGAAGCTGCGCACATTTCGATCCCTGCGGCGGCCGGGCGGCAGACAGCCCGCTTCACCGTTCTGATCGGCACAATTGCCATGTTGGGAACGTTGTGGGCGACGCCACTGGCTCTCGGACTCGGCTTCGAATTGCGAAGCGTCGCACGTGACGCGCTCGGGATAGCTTTGATTGCGCTTATGGCGGCGTTTCTGTGGAATGTGGTCGGGACGATGACAGAGCGTGCGTTGCGCGTTGCACATCCCATACTCGGTGGTGGCGAGCTAGGGGTGCCGCGATCGAGGCTGGGCACGATCGTCCCGCTAATCAGTGCTGTCGGAAAATCGAGCATTCTCGCATTGGCGCTGCTCTCGATCCTGGTGTCGCTCGGCGTCAATGTCTGGCCGCTGATCACGGGCCTAAGTGTCTTTGGGCTTGCTATCGGCTTCGGCTCGCAGACGCTTGTCAAAGACGTCGTTTCCGGTCTTTTCTTCCTGATCGACGATGCTTTCCGTTTCGGTGAATATATCGAAACGTCCGGTGCCAAGGGAACCGTCGAGAAGATTTCGATACGGTCGGTATCCCTGCGCAGTTCGCGCGGCTCCATTGCAACGGTGCCCTATGGCCAGATCGGCAAGATCCAGAACTTCAGTCGGGATTGGGTTATCGAAAAGCTGACGTTTCGCGTTGCGTTCGACACCGATGTCGAATTGGTCCGCAAGCTCTTCAAGAAGATCGGACAGGATATTGCCGCAGACCCTGAGCTTGCCCCGGATCTCATTGAACCCTTCAAGAGCAAAGGGATCGGCGAGGTCGAGGACGGCACGTTGATCATCAAGGCCGCATTCACGGCGAAGCCCGGCAAGCAGTCGATGATCCGCCGAGCCGTTCTGATGGCGGTGCAAAACGCATTCCGTGACAACGGTATTCATGCTGTGCCCAAACCCATGACCGGCAGTGGCGGGCCTGCGGAATCCGGTTAGCCACCGTGTTTCGGTGCTAACCGGAAGGACCTGACGTATGTTACTGTAAGATACTTGCTTCCTAGCATCATTGGGGGACGATTGCCAGCTCCGCTTTCTAGCAACGCTCGTCGAGATCACCGCGATTTCACGTTGCCCCAAAAGCCCTCGAGTTGCCCGCGCTAGCGATGAGCGCACCCCTGCGAAGTAGTGACAGGGGACTAATCCGGTTGGGAGGATGTGACGATGTTGAGGATTGGCACCCTGTTTCTTGCCACTTTGAGTTTGACGGCCGTTTCCTTCGAGCGGGCCAACGCCCAGCAGGTCACAGGTGCGCCAGGTTCACCCGGCGCAACCACCACCATCGACGGGAAGCAACTTCCGCCGCCGCCGCCAAAATTCGGCGGTGTGATCAAGGAGAAGGCTTCGGAGTCGCAGCCTTGGTGGGCCCCGCGCGTCGTGCCGCCCAAGGGGGCGCCCAACGTGCTTCTGATCATGACGGACGACCAGGGCTTTGGCGCGCCAAGCACATTCGGCGGCGTCATCCCCACTCCTGCCATGGATCGCATCGCGAAGGAGGGGCTGCGCTTCACGAATTTCCACTCCACCTCGCTTTGCTCACCCACACGGGCCGCGCTGATCACGGGGCGTAACCACCACTCGGTTGGTTCCGGGGTGGTCGGCGAAGTAGCGACGGGGTTCCCAGGTTACGATTCAATCATCCCGATCGAGAAAGGCACCATCGGCACCATCCTCAGGGAGAACGGGTACGCCACTTCGTGGTTCGGCAAAGACCACAACACGCCGTCCTATCAATCGAGCCAGGCCGGGCCGTTCAACCAATGGCCGACCGGTATGGGCTTCGACTACTTTTATGGCTTTGTCGGCGGCGACGCCAGCCAGTGGCAACCGAACCTCTTCCGCAACACAACGGCAATCTATCCCTTCGAGGGCAAAACCGGCTGGAACATGGAGACGGCAATGGCCGATGAGGCCATCCAGCACATCAAGCAGCTGAAGGAGATCGCGCCCGGCAAGCCCTGGCTGGTCTACTACGTACCAGGTGCTACGCATGCGCCGCACCATCCGACACCAGAATGGGTCAAGAAGATCAGCGACATGCACCTGTTCGATGACGGGTGGAACAAGCTGCGCGAGACGATCTTCGCCAACCAGAAGCGGCTGGGGATTATGCCTGAGAACGCGCAGCTGACGCCGTGGCCGAAGGATCTCGCGCAGTGGGATTCGCTCAGTTTTGAAGAGAAGAAGCTCTTCATCAAGCAAGCGGATGTTTATGGAGCCTATCTCGCGTACGCCGACCATGAGATCGGCCGCGTCATCCAGGCCGTCGAAGACCTGGGCGAGCTCAACAACACGTTGATCATCTACATCAGCGGCGACAATGGCGCGAGCGCCGAAGGGATGCTCAACGGCACGCCGAACGAGTTCACCACCTTCAATGGCGTTCCCGTGCCGGTCAAAGACCAGTTTCTCTGGTACGAGTTCTGGGGATCGGAA
>NZ_JBBNAN010000038.1:0-6159 GCF_037994405.1 Phyllobacterium sp. | reverse complement strand
TTTCAAAGACGCCACACTGACCGCCTTGGGTTTACGCTGATCAACGATGCGTCGATGTTCGACGAACCATGACTGCTTCACGATATGCGGCTATCGCTGCAAGTATCTGATACTCGCGTGTACCTTGATCGAAGAGTTTCATTATTGTTCGCGCCAAACGGTCATTGTGTTCGTAAGAAGCTGGCGGTTGGTCAATCGCTCGCACCCTTATGTGAGCGATCTCCATGATCTGCCAATCTTCTTCGCTGTGAGTTGGTCAAAAAGATGCGGTGACATGATAGCTCCTCCTCGACCGATGGCGGGAGCACTTAGCCCGAAAAATTCATAGGGGGGTTGGCGGGTGTGGTTTCCGGAAATGATTCGGATCGGCTTTAGCAACCAAATCCTACGTCATTTCAACGGCTTGCACCACATCCGCCAACCCCCCATGAATTTTTCGGGCTAGATGGTAGACAATTGTGTTGAACACCCAGCTATAAACTCCCAATCTGTCGGGAAATACCATAAAACCAGTCGCCAATTGGCGGGTTGTACTTCGCCGATTGTTGGCGGTTACTATTCTCATCCGCCGACACCCGCAATTGGTTCGTCCGCGTTTCTGGATATGGAGAATATCCATTCACGGCCGTCACAGTTGCAACAAGAGATGTCGGCCGCTATCCGACCATAACACCCGTAGAAGAGGCCGCTCAATTCCGTGCCCACGATTGGCCAAATCTGGATGTGATGGAAAAGGCGGTTGGTCTCAGCGCTTGCGCGCTTGCCATTGATGCGAAGGAATCAGATATTTATATTGGGGAAGGGTGGCGCTTATGCCCGGCAACACGTCTTTGCCTCCTAAATGGCGACAAAGAAAAGAAGCAGCGATACCGCATTAGAATCAGCACGCACCATTCGGTACATATTTGGTCGACGAGAGTGGTCGGCTAAAATCTGAAAATCAACGAATGGAGCGTCCGGTTCGCTACATCGTGTCATGGGCGATTGCATGCCCGCTCTGCGCAGGTGAAACGAGTTATCTGCCACCAAGCAACCGGACTTGGTCTAGGGGCGCTCGGTTGCAACTCAACAAAAAGCCGGGGTCAGGAACTCGGGCAAAGTATTATGGTCGTGCCGCTCAATAGGGCGAAATGCACTGACGGCGTGGGCCATAATAGGGTTGAAAGGTATTGTCGTAGGCCCGGTACGACCGATAGCGATTGTAGCACCACCGCACGTGCGAGCCGCCGGCACTATAGACTGGCGCTCGGTAGACCGGCCCACTTAGGGCATTCCCGATAATCAGGCCAGTGCCAAAGGCCGCCAGCGGGATCCAGGCGCCGTCATAATAGCGATATCCTGGACGGTAATAGCGGTAGCCGCCATACCGGTAGCGGCCGCCCCAATATGGGTCGCCGCCCCAATAGGGTCCGCCGCGCCAACCCCGGTCGCCGCCCCAATAAGGTCCGCCGCGCCAACCCCGGTCGCCGTGCCAATAGTGATCGCCATTCCAGCCACCGCGCCAATGCCGTCTGTACTGTACTTGTTGGAAATTGGCGCTTCCGGTCTCGATCGTCACGGGAGCAAATGGCGCCGCATAGGCTGGCACGCTCTCAGTTGTCATAATCCCCCCAACCATTGCTAACGCAGAAAGTATTGAGGTGAGCTTCTTCAATTTCTCCTCCTTGCGGAACACAAGGTCTCGCACGTGTCTATAGAAGTAAGAAATGTATCAGATGTTGCGCCAAGATCGGCCTGGCATCTCAGGAGATAAACGTCGCGCTGTCTATTTTGTTCCGGATTTTGGTTGTTCCGCTGAGTTTGCGCACCGCTACGGAAGAACATTGACTGCGCGGGCCGCGACGATGACGAGCGTCAGAAGCGAGATCGTGCTCTCCAGCATCATCAGCATCTTTGCGCGTCTAGTGAGCGGCAGGACATCGGTGGGACTGAATGCTGTGGCAGTATTGTATCCGAGAAACAGGTAGTCGAGGAATAATGGCTGCCAATCCGGTGATGTAACTTCGGGTGCCGCCGCCTGTGGAAAGAGCCAATCCGGCTTTGGTGTTGCCCCGCTCGCCAGAGAGGATGGGCCGCCGCCATCGACTTGCCAATATAGCAATGAGAAGGTCAGAACATTGGTGACCCAGATCGCAAGCGATGAGGAAAGCAGTGAGACAGCGCGGGTTTCGGGTGGGTGAAGTGTGATGATGCCGATCATGTCCGCCAGTTCCGCTGCCGTGTTGGCGATATAGGCCGCACCAAGAAGCATGATTACGGCCCGCTCAATACGCATCCACAGAGTGTTTGCAGTCAGTGTGACCACAATCATGGGCACAATAACCACAAGCGCAACCACGTAGGAAACCCACACCGGCATCACTTGCACATGGTGGGGCAGCACTGCCAACAGACCGAGCACGACCAGTATCGCGAGCGCGGGAGCCCATCGTGGTTCGTCGCGAACTGCTTGGGGGCGCTCATTCATGGTCGTTGGATCGGTTCAGCGTCGGTATATTCCGTCTCACGGCGGGCGGATCGGAAGTCCACACGACAGGCTAGGTCGCCTTCAGGTATGATCTTTGGTTCCATATTTCCTCTCGTTGCCCAGTAGCTCTCAACCTGAAATCTGATGAGGAAGCCTGCACGTCGCTCGGAAGGATTGCGCCGGCAGCGTAAACCTGCCACGGCGATGTCACAAGGCCATTGCGCTTGGCGTAGCCCAGTCGTCGTGAGCCGATGCCAGGTACCTGTTTGCCGAAAATATCAATCGGTGGCATTTTCGATGTCGACAAGTTCACTTTAGCTAGCAGCAGGCACGTTTGAAAATGCCCGTCAACGTCGAACAACTTTCGACCATGATCTCTCATGCTGTGGCTCCAGCATTTCTGTTGGCCGCCATCGCGGCTCTGGTGTCGATCCTAATCAACCGGATGGCAGGGGTAACCGACCGAATCCGGAACCTCAATCAGATTGCCAATGAGGATACCACACGGAGGTGGCTGAAGGCCGACATCGCCCGGTTGAAGCGCCGTGAGAGATTGTTGAATCAGTCCCTGCAACTTGCGGTCACGAGCGCGATCGGGATCGCCATCCTCTTGTTGGTTGGGTTTGTGGTTGCCTTCCTGGGTTATCGCCATGAGCCAGGCGCAGGTATGCTGTTTATTTTGTCCTTATGTTTGCTGGTCGGTTCTCTATTCCGATTCCTGCAGGACATAACAATTTCTCTGAGCGAGCACGACCATCACCATTGATTGTTGAACGATCCCGGGTGCCGGCCACGGGCAAGCACTTCGTCAGAAGTGGGACACCATTCGGTGCCTCCTCAGTGTCATCATGCATTTCTGAGCCGAGGATGCGGCACACGCATTATTGTTTTCTCATTTGGCTCGACTGCCGCCCGCAATTGTCTGATGAGTTCGGCAATCTGCGGATCGATCGGCTGCAGAGTGCCGTCATTGTCGAATACGGCTACGCGTTCGGGTTCCGGGACAAAACCGGGCGAGCCCTCCTTGGTCACCTTCTCGACGAATCCTACGACGGCCGCCTTCGGGGCAGTGTCGCTCCAGGACGGCAGAGGGTCGGTCTGGGGCAGCACCGGCGCAACAAAGAGCAGGGCGGCCACGACGCCCAACGCCGCGCTACTGGCCAGTAACCACAGGTCGTAGACATGTCGAGCCTCCGTTGATTGACTGCATGCGTTCCCGGATCCGCTACCGGAGATGCGGCGGCCCCGGTTTGCTCCGGGACCGCCGCGTTAGAGGATCAGTTGCCTGGCTTGTTCTTGATCGCCGCGTCGATCTGCCTCTTCACGGCATCGAGGTTGAAGGATGCCGGATCCTGCATCGGCGGGTAGTCAATCGCCGTCAGGGCCAGTTTCCCGACCTCCTGCTGAACACTGACGAACCTCCAGAACTCGCGAGCAAAGAAGTCATTCATGTATCCTCCACCTTGGTCATTGAGGCTTTGCTCGCCAATCGATGGTGTCCGCTCAAACGGATCCTGACGGATATTGACCATGGTGGGCATGTCGGTTGTTACCTTCGCACCCGGCCAGCCCTGCGGCTGTTGATAGAACTGGTACTTGAAGTCATCGATGCGAACTGCACCCAATTGAGGGCCACCGAAGTAGAAAAATTCATGACGTGCGGACGGCCCTTTGCCCTGCAGCAGGTCGAGCTGGTTGTAGCCATCGAGGTGGTTCTTATAGGTCTTGTCACCCAGCTTTACGCCTTTGAGCAACTGGTCAGTGATGTCAGGTTTGCCGGCTGCGGCCAAGAGAGTGGGGAACCAATCCAGAGCAGAGTAAATGCCGTTCTCGACCGTGCCCGGCTTGACTTTGCCGGGCCAGCGGATGATCGCCGGTGCACGGAAGCCGCCTTCCATCACGGTACCCTTGGTGCCTTTGAACGGGGTCATGCCACCATCGGGCCAGGTAAATACTTCAGCGCCGTTGTCGGTTGTGAAGACGACGATGGTGTTGTCGGTCTCGCCCGCGTCCTCCACGCATTTCATGATGGTGCCGACGCTGTCGTCCAACTGCGCCATGCCGGCTTCTTCGAGACCATAATTGGTATCGCTGTTCATGAGGGCCTGGTATTTGGGCGACAAAAACGTCCAGACGTGCATGCGCGTCGTGTTGTGCCAGACAAAAAACGGTTTGCCGTCGGTCTTGGCCTTATCCATGAAGTCGCACGAAGCTTTGACCAGCACTTCATCAAACGTTCCCATGTCGTACTTGGCCTTGGGCATGATGTCATGCATGTTCGGCACGTTGGACATGTCGGGGTACGGTGCCAGGGGACCTTCGTCCACGATCCTCTGCTTGCCAATCTTGCCCCAACGCGGCTGTTCGGTCGCATCGTCCGTGTCCGTCGCAAAGCTATGCACCAGATTACGCGGGCCGACTTTGTCGCGGTACGACTGATCGTTTGGGAACGAATACCAATAGGGATCAGACATCGCATCGAGGTGATAGAGGTACCCGAAGAACTCATCAAAACCATGCAGGGTAGGCAGAAACTTGTTCAAATCGCCGAGATGGTTCTTGCCAAACTGCCCGGTGGCGTAGCCCTCGGTTTTGAGGGCGGCGGCAATGGTTGCGGCCTTATCTGGCATACCCACGTCCGCGCCGGCCTGGCCGACAGTTGTCAGGCCTGTACGCAGCGGGATCTCACCGGTGATGAAACTCGCCCGGCCCGCCGTGCAACTCGCCTCGGCATAATAGTCGGTGAATATCATGCCCTCAGACGCAAGTTTGTCGAGGTTTGGTGTTTTCCCAGACATTATGCCCCGGTGATAGGCGCCGATGTTAAACCAACCAACATCGTCACCCATGATGACAACGATGTTGGGCTTCTTGTCTTGAGCTTGCGCTGGAACTGCGAAGACGCTGGATGCCAATGCGGCGGCTAGCGCGAAACACTTCACGCTTCTTATATTCATGACTGCTATCCTCCTTTTTGCTGCTTGTGCAGGCCGCCGGGAACAGGCAAGGCGCGAGACGGGAACTAAAAAGATTGGATGTGCGCATTGCTGTTTCGAAAACGTCGCTGAATTATTTTCAAGGTGCAATTCAGCCGCGTTTAGGTCCTCATCCCAGCGGGGCACAGGTTCTATCAACATGCCATTAAGAATACTCGCGTCACCAAACTGGCGCAGGCGACTTCCGAAAGCATTTCCGATTGTTGGGCATCGGTGAAGTACGTAACTGTAACATCCAGACACCACGGTGGCCGGCACATGATAAAACAGAAAGCCGCCCGGAAGGCCCGATCTCCTTGACCGCTTGCGCCGTGACCTTCATGTCAAGCAGGCGGTGACCTTGCTGGGGCTATCCGCCGCGCGGTCCGATGTCGTGCCAACGCCTCGAAATCGCGAAGCTGCTTCACACCAGCCGTTGTCGTGTAATCGTCAATCCGGGGCGGGTTGACCGATAGAGAATTGGCTGCGAGGAAGTCCGTGCGGAAGTAACCCGGCTCAACAATCGTCACCTTGATGCCACGTTCTGAGATCAGCTCAACTAACATCCACCGAGCACCGCTCGGAGCCCCGGGTCATTCTGGCGCAGACGTTCTTCGATCCATCGGCTCGCCCAGTCGTAGGCGTCCGAAAACAACTCGGAATGCCGGCTCCAATCCATGAATCCGATCGGGTTGGAAACCTGTGGGCAGACCAAGA
>NZ_JBBNAN010000037.1:0-19844 GCF_037994405.1 Phyllobacterium sp. | reverse complement strand
GAATGCAGAAAGATTTGGAGAAACTGTAGAGCTGGATCAAATTGTCCTGCCAGCCCTCCTCGCCCAAGAGACCATGTGGCGCACCAAAATTCTCCGGCAGAAAATCGCGATAGGTCTCATCGAGGATGAGCCAGATGCCGTTTTTTCTGCACACGTCGAAGATCGCTTTTAGCCGTTTTGGTGGATAGATAGCACCGGTCGGATTGTTCGGTGTGACAAGCGCCAGCGCACGGACGTCAGGTGTCAGGGCACGCTCGACGGCCTCTACCGTCGGCACGAAGCCATCGGCGGAATCGCAGGCGACAAAACCGGTCTTAATGCCCAGCATCGACAATGTGGTTTCGTGGTTGAAATAGAACGGATCACTCATCAGGACCGTGTCGCCCGCCGCCGCAACGGCCATGGCCGCGCAGATGAAAGCCTGGTTGCAGCCAGATGTGACGTGAATGTTGCCGGCGCCGATCCTTGCGTCATAAAGTTCTGACACGTGCGCCGCATAAGCTTCGCGCAACGATGTTTCCCCTTCGATCGGTCCGTAATTCGTATAAGCAAGGGACGAAGCCGCCTCGCCCAACCATTGCAGCAGATCCGCATGCGGCGGATAGCCTGGCACCGCCTGTGAGAGGTCGATCAGCGGGCCATGGCCGCCGCGATAGGATTTGCCCCAGGCTTGCACCGCCGGTATCGGTGGCGGCGACAAGCGGGTGACGAGCGAATTGAGCAAAGCAGCGGTCATAGTAAAGTCCTAACGGATATCAATCTTGACCCGGCGCTTTTGCGAGCGGTCTGGGCGTTTCGGGCGTGTTGTCGGAGCAATGGGCGGCGAGGCGAGACGTTCCGGCGCGCTGACCTTGCCATTGCGGCGGCGGATGATCCGGCGCGCCGACGTTTGCGGTTCAGTGATCGTGTCGGTCTCGAGCGAGGCAAAGAGCCAGTCGATGAAAACCTTCACAATGGGCGCATTGCGTACCTCGTTGCGACAGGCGACATAAAAGGCGTTGTTCGCCGGAACCGTCAGGTCGAAGGGGACGATCAACTCCCCCTTGGCAATAAGGTTGCTCGCGGTAATGGTATCTCCCAGTGCAACACCTTGACCATAAAGTGCCGCCTCGGTCGAGAGCCGCGCATCACTCATGAAATGCTGCGCACCACGTGCATGCTCGGTAGCATCGGCAGCGGCCAGCCATGTGTTCCACTCGCGGCCATCATCCCCATGCAGCAGCACGTGATTGCGCAGGTCGCGCACCGACCGGAGCGGTCGCATGTTGAGCAGTGTAGGACTGGCCACCGGGAAGAGCTTCAGCGTGGTCCACAGGCGTATCCAGCAATCCGTCCAGTTGCCATGGCCATAGAGCACGCAAACATCGACATCCGCCGAACGCAGGTTGTCGGAGTCGTTCGAGGCAATCAACGTGAGCCTGATATCGGGATATTGTTCGGTGAATTGATTCATGCGCGGAATGAGCCACAGCGACAGCAGCGCCGGGACGCAGGTTACGGTCAGTTCACCACTCGTCGTCGGGCGTTTGATTAGCGCGGTCGTGCTTGCTATGTCCTCGAACGCCCTCGAAACTGTCGGCAGGAGTAGGGCGCCTTGCGGCGTCAGCTTCAGGCGCTGCGCACCGCGTTCGAACAGCTGGACATCAAGAATAGCCTCCAATGCCTTTATCTGGTGGCTGATTGCGCCATGGGTCACATTCAGCTCACGTGCCGCCGCGGTCACGGAGCCATGCCGCGCCGTCGCCTCGAAGGCGCGCAAGGGGTTAAGAGGGGGCAAGCGGCCTAGCGTCATGCGATTCCATTAGCGGTCAAACGAAGCAAAGTCATGTGAGAATTTTTCACAAGATATGCTATAACAATGTCAATTGCTTTTCCATTCGTTTTGTAACGATAATACGTCAAAGAGGCAAAAAGCCCGGGGAACAGAGAGCGACGGATTTCTCGCCACCTTTCACATCGAATCCGCTCCTACCGGCCCCGCGCACGAAGACAATGGGATACTGTCATGGCATCATGGGACGAAAAGAAGCTGAACGAGCTGCGTGTCAAATATGGCGAAAGCCATGGGGGCGAGCTGTTCGATCCGACATTCCGCAAAGTTGCAGACAAGATTTTTTCCAAGAGCGGCACGCGCCTCGCACCCTATGCCGGCGTTCCAACCTTTCTGACCGCGCCCCATATGCCGGTCGATGCCGCCAGCCCGGATTTCGGCAATCTGCAGGTCGCCATGGTTGGCGTGCCAATGGACCTTGGCGTTACCAACCGCACAGGCTCACGCTTCGGTCCACGTGCGCTGCGTACCATCGAACGCATCGGACCTTACAATCATATTCTTGAGTGTGCGCCTGTGTTCGACCTGCGCGTTGCCGATATCGGCGATGTACCCTTCGCAAGCCGCTATCGGCTTGAGCAGAGCCACGACGATATCGAGCGCCGCATCAATCAGATTGTCGATGCGGGCGTCGTGCCGCTTTCCGTTGGCGGCGACCATTCGATCACGCATCCGATCCTCAAAGCCGTTGGCAAGAAGCGGCCGGTCGGTATGATCCATATCGACGCACATTGCGATACAGGCGGCGCTTTCGACCAGACGAAGTTCCACCATGGCGGCCCCTTCCGCAACGCGGTTCTTGACGGCGTACTCGACCCGAGCCGCACCATCCAGATCGGCATTCGAGGCTCGGCGGAATATTTGTGGGAGTTCTCATACGAGTCCGGCATGACCGTCATCCATGCGGAAGAAGTAACCGGTCTTGGCATTCCAGCCATCATCGAAAAAGCACGGGCGATCATCGGTGACGGACCAACGTACCTTTCCTTTGACGTAGACAGTCTCGATCCAAGTTTTGCTCCTGGCACCGGTACGCCGGAAGTCGGCGGCCTGACGACGCGCGAAGTGCTTGAACTCCTTCGCGGTCTCAAGGGTATCAATCTCGTTGGCGGCGATGTGGTGGAAGTTGCGCCGCAATATGATGCGACAACGAACACGGCCCATGCTGGAGCACAGGTGCTCTTCGAAATCCTCAGCCTGATGGTGTTCAGCCCATTTGTTCAAGGCAAGCGCTGACGCCCATGAGATTACCAAGCCAACGGACGATGAGGAACCGAATGGCGTAATGGCCGGATTGTCCTCATCGATCACATAATAACAATGAAGGGGAATAAAATGACAATCTACAAGACACTGCGATCATCCTTTGCCGCCTTGCTGCTACTCAGCGGCGCGAGCATTGGCATTGCAACAAATGCGGCCCATGCCGATGCCATCGATGATATTACCAAGGCCGGCGTCCTCAATGTCGGCGTTTTCTCTGATTTCCCGCCCTTTTCTTCAGCCAGCGCCGACATGTCGCTGAAAGGCTATGATATGGATGTGGCGCAGGCTCTCGCCGATACGCTGAAGGTCAAACTCAATCCGGTCAGCGTGACCGGACAAAACCGCATACCCTACCTTACGGAACACCGTGTCGACCTTCTGATGAGTGTTGGCTACAGCAAGGAACGTGAGCAGGTCATCGATTTCGCCGCCGCCTACGCGCCATATTACATTGCCGTAATCGGACCGAAGGCTCTCGAGGTGAAGGGCAAGGACGATCTTGCCGGCAAGAGCATCGCCGTCAATCGAGGTACTCTCGAGGACACGTCTCTGACTGAGGTCGTTCCGGCCACCGCCGACGTCAAGCGCTTCGACAACTACAACTCGGTCATCCAGGCGTTCATTTCAGGTCAGACCCAGCTCATGGTCGTCGGCAACGATGTCGGCGCTCAGGTTCTCGCCCGTCAGGAAGCCCTTGCTCCGGAACAAAAATTCCAGCTTTTGACATCACCATCACACATCGCGCTCAATAAAAAAGAAGATCGTCTCAAGCAGGCCATCAACGATACCGTTGCCAAGATGCTGACCGATGGAAGCCTGAACAAGAGCTCGGAAGCCTGGTTGAAGACACCGCTCAATCCTGAAAACCTCAAGGACTAAGCGGTGGGCTACGCGCTCGACTTTGGCTGGTTGAATGGCGCGGTTGGTATGATCGCCAGTGGCGCAGCCATGACGATCTTTCTGATCGCCGTGACCTCCGTCATCGGCACGATCCTCAGCATTTTCGGAGCGGCTGCCCGGCGCAGCCGCCACCCGATTCTGCAAAAGGCGGTTGCCACCTATGTCGAGCTCATACGCAATACACCCTTTCTGGTGCAGCTGTTCTTCATCTTCTTCGGCCTGCCTAAGCTCGGTATACGGCTTGATCCGGTCGTGGCCGCAATGCTGGCAATGACGCTGAACATGGCCGCCTATACCACTGAGATTGTTGGGGCTGGTCTCGACGCTGTCCCGAAAGGCCAGAAAGAAGCTGCCGCAGCCTTGGGCCTTCAGCCCTGGCTCGTATTCGTCAAGATTATCCTGCCACAGGCGTTGAAAGTCATTTTCCCCGCCCTTACCAGCCAGATCGTCATCATGATGCTCGAGTCGGCTGTCGTCTCTCAGATCGCGGTGCGCGAGCTCACCTATGAGGCGGATATGCTGCAGGCCCGAACCTTCCGTGCCTTCGAAACCTATTTCATCGTGACCCTGGTCTATCTCGGGATGAGCATTGGCCTTCGCCGTCTGCTGTTTGCTGCCGGACGGCGTACCATTGCCGGAGGCTTGGCATGATCGAGTTCACCTTCTGGGACATATTGCGCAACCTCCTGCTGGCGGCTCGCTGGACGATCCTCCTGTCCATAGTTGCCTTTGCCGGTGGCGCGATTGCTGGAGTGGCAATCCTGTTGTTGCGCATATCCAAGCGGCGCTGGGTGCGGCGCGCTGCAGAATATTATATCGGCCTCTTTCAAGGTACGCCGCTGCTGATGCAGTTGTTCCTGCTGTTTTTCGGTCTGCCACTGTTAGGTTTCCGGATCGAGGCTTGGACCGCCGCCGTTTTGGGGCTGACCCTGTGCGCCAGCGCCTATCTCGCCGAAATCTGGCGGGGCGGTGTGCAGTCACTGCCAAACGGCCAATGGGACGCGGGGAGCAGCCTTGGTCTGCACTATTTTGCGCAACTGCGGCTCATCATCCTGCCGCAAGCCTTCGCGATTACCCGTGCACCGACAGTTGGCTTTTTGGTACAGCTGATCAAAAGTACAGCGCTGACCTCCATCATCGGGTTCGAGGAACTGGTGAGAACCTCGAATGCAATCAACAACGCAACTTTTGAACCTTTTACCGTCTACGGGTTGGTAGCACTGATCTATTTTGTTCTGTGCTACCCGCTGACGCGCTATACAAAGATATTGGAGCTTCGCACCGCAAAGCAGCATTAAATAGCGGGCCGAAACTAGACAAAAACACAAGTGGGAATCAGCCAGAAAACTGGCCAAAAAGGAGATATGAGAATGGACAATATTCTGAAAAAAAGCGTCAGCCGCCGCGCCGTGCTTGGCACCGGCGTCATGGCCTCCGCGGTCCTGGCAATGCCCAATATTTTGCGAGCGCAGGACAAATCTCTCAAGGTCGGCGTCTATGGCGGCTACTTCAAGGATTCGTTCGACAAGAACATCTTTCCGGAGTTCACCAAGGCGACCGGCATTACGGTTGAATCCGTAGCCGAGCCAACCGGCGAAGCCTGGCTGGTACAGCTTGAACAGGCCGCAAAAGCCGGCGCAGCGCCTGCAGATATTTCGATGATGTCGCAGGTGGCAATGCTGAAGGGCCAGACGACCAAGCTGTGGACCCCGCTCGACATGGCGAAGATCCCGAACGCGAAAAACCTGATTGACCGTTTCGTCAACAAGTATCCGGATGGGGGCGTTGCAGGCATCGGTGCCGTTTCGTGGTATATCACGCTCGTCACCAACACCGACGTCTACAAGGAAGCCCCGACATCATGGGCTGCCTTCTGGGACAAGGCCAATGCCGACAAGCTCGGCCTGCTCGCGCTCGTTTCCAACTCTTTCTTGCTGGAAATAACAGCAAAGACGTTCTTTGGCGGCACCAATGCCCTCGATACAGAAGAGGGCTTGCTAAAGGCTTTCGACAAGCTGGCCGAGGTTAAGCCGAATGTCCGCCTGTGGTACCGCGATGAAGCACAGTTCGAACAGTCGCTGAAATCTGGCGAAATCCCGATGGGCCAATACTACCATGACGTAACGGGCCTCGCCGCAGCGGAAGGTCACCCGGTCCGCTCCACCTTCCCGAAGGAAGGCGGCGTTCAGGACTCCGGTTGCTGGGCCCTGTCACGTGCATCGAAGAAGGTTGAGGAAGCGCATGTCTTCATCGACTACATGAGCCAGCCCGCAATTCAAGCGACACTGTCGCGCAAGGTCGGCACGTCGCCGACGGTCAAGCGTGAACTGCTCGATCTGAATGAAAAGGAATTTGCTGCGGTCTCGTCGGATATCGAGCCCATCATTCCGCGCTACGATCTCTACACCACCAAGGCAGACTGGCTGAACCAGAAATGGACCGAACTGATCGTCGGCTAGGTTTCCCATAATGCACCACCCTCCTCTACCAGAGGAAAGGTGGTGCAGACGATAATCGAAGAAATGAGGGACCGATGTCCGGACTGGTTTTAAACAATGTCACCAAGCAATTCGGGACATTCACCGCAGTCGAGAATGTGCACCTTTCGGTACCGCATGGCACCTTCGTGTGCCTGCTTGGGCCGTCGGGCTGCGGCAAGACCACCTTGCTGCGCATGATTGCCGGCCTTGAAGATCCGACAAATGGCGCAATCCTTCTTGATGGCGCAGACATCACTGGCGTCCCCACGCATAAACGCAATCTCGGCATGGTGTTTCAATCGCTGGCACTGTTTCCGCATTTGAGTGTCGGGGAAAACATCGCCTATCCGTTGCGCATTCGCGGCGCCAGCCGGGAAGAGCAAAAGAAACGCGTTGACGAGCTGCTGGCCCTTATTCACCTTCCCGGTTATGGCGACCGACCCGTGTCGAAACTGTCGGGTGGCCAGCGCCAGCGCGTTGCCATTGCTCGAGCCCTTGCGCTTTCGCCCAGGCTCTTCTTGCTCGACGAACCGCTATCCGCCCTCGACGCAAAGCTGCGCGAGGCCATGCAGGTGGAACTGCGTCAGCTTCAGCAAAAGCTCGGCATCACGACTATTGTGGTCACCCATGATCAGCGTGAGGCTATGACCATGGCCGATACGGTCGTGGTCATGAATGGCGGGCACATCAGGCAGGCTGCCTCGCCGATCGAAATCTACCGGAAACCCGCCGATACCTTCGTTGCCGATTTCATCGGCTCTACAAACCTGATCGAGATACAAGCGGACAGCTCCGGCGCCGCGACCATATTTGGTCACCGGGTTCAGGGACTTGCACTCCCGGCGGGCACGCAAAAAGCCACGATATCCGTGCGCCCCGAAGACGTGCATCTGACTGCGCCGGGCAATGGCGCGATCGATGGAACAGTGACCTTCGTCCGCGATCTCGGCGGCACGATCGAGACCTTCGTTGAGGCCGGTGGCAAGGAGATTATTGCTGTCTCGACGCCGCGCGAGCGGCCCGAAGTTGTTGCCGGACAGATAGTAGGTATCTCGCTCTCTCCTGATGTTTGTGTGGTCTTGAAGCAATGAAGCGCGAACCCCCTCAATCCATTGCCGACTATGGGCCGCTGTTCTTCCCGGCAGGGATGTTGCTCATTTTCTTTGTCGTGCCGTTCGGCACGATGATCGCCGTCAGCTTTTTCCAGCGGCAGGAGGGCGGGTTCTACACGCCGGCCTTCGTCTTCTCCAACTACGAGCGTTTTCTCAGCGCCTTCTTCGGCGGCGTGCTTGGCTTCTCGTTGATGCTTGCCGTAACAGTCGCCATCTGCTGCGTCGTGCTGGCACTGCCATTCACCTATCTCCTTTCCAGACTTACCCGCCGCCTGCAGGTGTTCTGGCTTGTGGCGCTGCTCTCCGTGCTTTCGCTGTCGGAAGTTATCATCGGCTTTGCCTGGTCAACCCTTCTCTCGCGCACGGCCGGTCTCAGCAATCTACTTGTAAAGATCGGCGTCCTCGATCAGGCTGTCGCGTTGTTCCCGAGTTTCGGTGCGGTGCTCACCGGCATGGTCTATCAGGCCCTGCCCTACACGATCCTCGTTCTGTATCCCGCTATCGTACGGCTCGATCCGACCCTGATGGAAGCTGCACGAACGCTTGGCTCTTCGCCGATCCGTGCCTTCTTCAACGTGCTGGTGCCTGCCCTGCGAAACACGATCATGGCGACACTGATCATGGTGTTCATCTTCGCGCTCGGCTCCTATCTTTTGCCGCAAATTCTCGGTCGTCCGCAACACTGGACGCTTTCGGTACTCATCACCGACCAAGCGATCTATCAGTCAAATATGCCGTTCGCGGCGGCGATGGCGGTATTTCTCGTGCTTGTCACCCTCGGGCTCGTGGCGCTCACATTGCTTATCGGACGCAAAGGAGAAAAGGCATGATCCACTGGCTCAAGCGCTTTTATTTCCTGGTGATCGGGCTGTTCCTCTCTTTGCCGCTGATTGTCGTGGCTGGTGTGTCGGTCAATGCCAAGCAGACACTGGCTTTTCCGCCACAGGGTTTTTCCCCCAGCTGGTATGGTGAGATCTTTACCAATCCCGAATGGCGTGCCGCGCTCATCGCGTCAGTCGTTCTGGCAACGACCTCTGCTGCTTTGGCGGTACTGATTGCCTTGCCGCTCTCGTGGTTCCTCTGGCGGCGGATTGCACCCTGGGCGAATATCTTCCAGGTGCTCGGCATCGCCCCGTTCACACTGCCGCCTGTCATCACTGCGCTCGGCCTTCTGACATTCTGGGCAACCACCGGCTTCTATGGTCAGCCCTGGACCGCTGTCATCGGCCACGCAATCTTCTTCGTGACCCTGCCACTTGTTACGCTTTCACTCGGATTTTCTGCCATCGACCGCTCCTTCGTTGAAGCTGCCGCAACCATGGGCGCCAATGACCGCACCATATTTCGTACAGTTGTCCTGCCGTTGATCATGCCCTATCTGGTTTCCGGCTATGCCTTCGCCTTCGTTCTGTCGCTCAACGAATATATCGTTGCCTATATGACTGTTGGCTTCACACTTGAGACGCTGCCGATCAAGATTTTCAATGCACTGCGCTATGGTTATACGCCAACGATGGCTTCCGTCACGATCCTGTTTGTCTTCACCGCCGCTACGATCTTCTCGCTCGTTGCGAAATTCGGCGATCTGCCCAAGCTGCTTGGCGCCATGGCTTCGGATGATTCATGATGCGTATCGCAGCACTGCAAATGCAATCAGTTCCTGGTGATGTACAAGCCAATCTCGCACGCATCGAAGGCGCCGCTATCGAGGCGGCGAGAGGTGGCGCTGATCTCCTGATCACACCAGAGCTTGGCCTCACCGGCTATGGCGCTGGCGAAGCAATCACAGCATTGGCAGAGCCTGTGAATGGCGACCAACTCAGGGCACTGCAGGCGATTTCATCCGCAAACCGAATTGTGATTATTGCTGGTTTTGCGGAACGTGATGAAGCAGACGTTTATAACAGCGCGGCGTTTGTAGACGGCGATAATAGACCTGCGATTTACCGCAAGTCGCATCTTTACGGCAATTACGAACGCTCGCTGTTCAAACCCTCCAATCCCGCCAATTGCATTGTCGAGATGGGCGGGCTGAAACTCGGCATGCTTATTTGCTACGATGTGGAGTTTCCAGAGAATGTTCGCCGGCTGGCTCTTGGCGGCGTTGACATGGTCCTCGTGCCGACCGCCCTCCCCGCTGGCCCTTCCGGCACCTTCATCGCCAATCACATGATTCAGGTGCGGGCCTTCGAGAACCAGATTTTCATCGCCTATGTCAATCACGCCGGCGCTGATGAACGGTTTACGTTTGCCGGGAACTCACGCGTAGCCGCGCCGGATGGCAGTTTGTTGAGTGCTTGCTACGATGATGCTGAACAGCTGATCTTCGCAGATATCGATCCTGCCGCCTTTACCGTATCTAGCGACAACAATTCCTATCTGAAAGACTTGGGTTCAGCATGACCGAAACAATCGAAACAGACGTACTCGTTATCGGAGCCGGCATTGGCGGTGTTGGCGTCGCCGCTGCGCTGGCAGATACCCATCAGGTCGTGATGATCGAGCGCGAGCACCAGCCTGGCTATCATTCGACTGGACGCTCCGCCGCTATCTTTCTTCCCAATTACGGCAATGACGTCATTCGCGGGCTCAATCACGCGAGCGCGCCGATGTTCGAACAACGTGACATCAGCCTCTTCCCGGAGCCGTTGCTGACGCCGCGTGGATCGCTGACCGTGGCGGATGAAAGCGGCGTTGAGGCTTGCGAGGAATTTATCCGCGATGGCGTCGGTGTAACGGCGGTCGACATCGATCGCGCGATTGACATGGTTCCGATCCTCAACCGCGATTATATCAAGGCAGCATGCTATCAGGCAGCCGCATGGGATATCGACGTCAACGCGTTGCATCAGGGCTGGCTGCGCAAAGCGACGGCACGCGGCGTTAAGCTGTTTACCAAATCCGAAGTCCTCAGTGCCAAGCAAGTGGCAGGTGAATGGCAGGTGGCGACGGCGGAGCGACTATTCCACGCCAGGGTCGTGATCAATGCTTCCGGCGCATGGGCAGACAGCACTGCGGCGCTTTTCGATGCCAAGCCCCTCGGCCTCACGCCCATGCGCAGGTCCATCGCCGTACTGCCCGCTCCGGAAACCCATGACACAAGAGGTTGGCCGCTGGTCGACGACGTGAACGAGACCTGGTATATGAAACCGGACGGTGGGAGGCTCTTTGTTTCGCCTTGCGATGAGACGCCGGTTGAGCCACACGATGCCTTCGTCGATGACATGATCCTTGCCGAAGGCCTGTATCGCTACGAGCAGGCAGTTACCACACCGGTCACTCGTGTCGAGAGCAGCTGGGCGGGTTTGCGCACCTTCGCACCTGACCGGACGCCGGTGGTGGGATTCGACAGCAAGGTGGACGGGTTCTTCTGGCTCGCCGGACAGGGTGGCTACGGTATACAGACCTCTCCGGCCCTCTCAGTGCTTGCTGCTGCCCTTATCAGCGAGCGAGCACCTGATGTCATGGTTGAAGCGCTGCTTCCGAGGCTTTCGCCCGCTCGCTTTGCCTGATCAGTCCAAAAGCGGCTGACCGGCAAAGATTGCGGTCTGGCTTTCCAGTTCTGACTTGATGAAATTGCTCAAGGCGCGGATGCGCGGCGTACTGACAATATCTTCGTGGCAGATCAGCCAGTAATCGCGATTGAGGTGGAGCTCCTTGGGCATGACCGGCACGAGTTCAGGATAGTTGCTGGCTATGAAATAGGGCAGGATGCACAGGCCAAAGCCCGATCGCGTCGCGCTCAGCTGGGCGAAAATACTGGAGCTCTGATAGGACGCACGAAGGCCCGGTAAAATCTCACGCATATAATCGAGGCCGGGTGTAAAGATCATGTCCTCGATATAGCCGATGAAACGGTGGCTGGAGAGGTCGGACTGCTGCCTGATCGCTGAGTGGCGGGAGAGATAATCCTGTGATCCATAAATGAACAGGCGGTAGGGCATCAGCTTTTCCTGATAATAGGGGCCCGTACGCGTGGCATGCAGGGTGATCGACAGATCCGCTTCGCGCCGCGACAGCGACACAATCTGCTGAATCGTCACCATTTCGATGGAAAGGCCGGGGTAGGACTGCGCCATCATTGGCAGGCGGTCAGCCAGGAAAAAATTGGCAAAGCCTTCCAAGATACTGAGGCGGACCACGCCGCTCAGCGAAATCGTCCCCCCGGATGCTTCATTCTGGAAGCGATCGGCCTCGCGCTCCATGATCTCGGCAGTCTCTATCAGCTTCTCGCCGAGCGCGGTCAGAATATATCCACGCGGGTTGCGCTCGAACAAACGCGCTGACAAGGCCTCCTCCAGCCGGTCGATGCGCCTTGAAACAGTCACGTGGTTGGTACGTAGCCTTCGTGCTGCAGTGGTCAATTGGCCCGCACGGGCAACAGCGAGAAAATACTGCAGATCGTCCCAGGTAAACTGACGCATCACTCCTCGCCGTGTGTCTGTACATTTTTGTACTTATTGTGTGCAAAAATAGATGTTTGTGTACCTATTTGTCAATGTTACAGTTTTTTCAACATCGTGGTTGCCGGTCGGAAGAAACAAGGCAATCATGGGTTAAATTTTGTCTGGCCTGAAAAACGCAAGTGGCTGGATTGAGGAGGTAATCGAACCGAGGGAGCGTGGACGGGATCCGCGTGGCTGTTTTCGGGCATTTTCAATTGAGCCGTTCTGTCCGCGACAGTTCATCATATGATGATCCTGTGAGCGGTAATTCTTTGGGAGGAGATACGAATGCGACTATTAGCAATTGCAACCGCGGCCCTGATGGCGGCGACGGTCATTCCTGCCGCAAGCGCGGAAATTTCCGACGGCAAGGTCAAGATCGGCATTTTGAACGATCAGTCGGGCGTTTATGCGGATTTTGGGGGTAAGTGGTCCTATGAGGCGGCCAAAATGGCTGCCGAGGATTTCGGCGGCAAGGTACTGGATGCACCTATCGAAGTTATCTCCGCCGACCATCAGAACAAGGCGGACATCGCCGCCAATATTGCTCGCCAATGGTACGACACAGAACAAGTCGACTCCATCATGGAACTGACCACTTCATCGGTGGCGCTCGCCGTCCAGGGCATCTCCAAGGAAAAGAAGAAGATCGACCTGGTAACTGGTGCCGCCACCACGGAATTGACTGGCAAGCAATGTTCGCCTTACGGCTTCCATTGGGCCTATGACACCCATGCCCTCGCTGTCGGCACCGGCGGCGCGCTGGTTGCGCAAGGCGGCGACAGCTGGTTCTTCCTAACTGCGGATTACGCGTTCGGTTACTCACTTGAGGAGCAGACCAGCAAATTCGTGACCTCTAAGGGCGGTAAAGTGGTTGGTTCCGTCCGCCATCCGCTGGCAACAGCGGATTATTCTTCATTCCTGCTGCAGGCTCAGTCGTCCGGCGCCAAGGTAATCGGCCTCGCCAACGCCGGCTTGGATACAGCCAATGCCATCAAGCAGGCCGCGGAATTCGGCATCGTCTCCGGCGGTCAACGCCTTGCTGCCCTGCTCTTCACTCTCTCGGAAGTGCATGGTCTCGGTCTTCAAGCGGCGCAGGGGCTGACCCTCACCGAAAGCTTCTACTGGGATCGCGACGATCAATCGCGCGAGTTCGGCCAGAAATTCTTCAAGCGCACTGGCCGTATGCCGAACATGATCCAGGCAGCCACCTATTCCGGCGTGACGCAATATCTAAAAGCCATTCAGAAAGTTGGCACTGATGATACCGAAAAGGTTGCTGCGGCAATGCATGAGATGCCTGTCGACGATGTCTTCGGGCGCGGCGCCAAGGTCGGTCCCAACGGCCGCTTGATCAGCGACGTCTACCTGATGGAAGTCAAGAAACCGGATGAGAGCGAGGTACCATGGGATTACTACAAGGTACTTGCGACCGTACCGGGCGATGAAGCCTATATGAAGCCAGCCGAAAGCGGCTGCCCGCTGGTGCAATAGCGTATGACCGTTTCGCTAAATGATACGAGTTTCGGGGGAGGACGAGCCTTCCCCGGTGCTGCTGACGATCAAGGATCGCGAGTGGTTCTGTCCGCCCGTGGTCTGCGCCGCGATTTTGGCGGCTTCATTGCCGTCAACAATGTTGATATCGATGTGCACCATGCCAAAGTGCATGCCCTGATTGGTCCGAACGGTGCCGGCAAGACCACGGTCTTCAACCTCCTGACCAAGTTTCTGCAGCCGTCAAGCGGAACAATCACACTGCTTGATCATGACATCACGAAGACCGACCCGGCCAAGGTGGCCCGCATGGGTCTGGTCCGCTCCTTCCAGATTTCCGCCGTGTTTCCGCACCTGACCGTGCTCGACAATGTCCGCGTTGCCCTGCAGCGCCCCGGTGGGCTATCGACGCAATTCTGGCTACCCACGCGTTCGCTGAACCGGCTCAATGAACGGGCAATGGAACTGATCGAAGCCGTCGGGCTGCAGGATGCACGCAACAATCAAGCTGCGGACCTTTCCTATGGTCGCAAGCGCGTGCTTGAAATCGCTACCACCTTGGCGCTCGATCCAAAGGTGCTACTGCTCGATGAACCAATGGCTGGCATGGGTCACGAGGATGTGCATATCGTTTCCGACATCATTCGCGAGGTCGCGAGAGACCGGGCCATCCTGATGGTCGAGCACAATCTGAAAGTCGTCGCTGATCTGTGTGACAAGGTGACGGTGCTCCAGCGCGGCGAAATCCTGACCTCTGGCGACTATCGCACCGTCAGCCAGGATGAGCGCGTGCGTGTGGCCTATATGGGGACTGAACATGAGTGACACGCTCCTTTCTGTCCGCGATCTTCATGCCTGGTATGGCGAAGGTCATGCGCTGCATGGTATCAATCTTGATATTCATCAAGGCGAGACGGTGACACTGCTCGGCCGCAATGGCGTCGGCAAAACGACAACGCTGCGCTCCATAATGGGGATCATCCGCAAGCGCACGGGCACCATAAATTTCAATGGCAAGGACATGATGCACGTGCCGCTGCACCGCACTGCCCATGCCGGTATTGGCTTCGTGCCTGAAGAACGCGGCATCTTCGCTACCCTGTCGGTTGATGAGAACCTCAATCTACCGCCAATCGTCGCGAAGGGTGGCATGTCGATTGCCGAAATCTATGAGCTGTTTCCCAACCTCAAGGAGCGGCGCAACAGTCCAGGCACGAAGCTTTCCGGCGGTGAACAGCAGATGCTGGCGATTGCCCGCATCCTGCGCACTGGCGTCAAGCTGTTGCTTCTCGACGAGCCGACAGAAGGCCTTGCCCCCGTAATTGTTCAGCGCATCGGCGAAGTGCTGGTGACACTGAAACAGCGAGGCATGACCATTCTGCTTGTCGAACAGAATTTCCGTTTTGCCAGCAAGGTCGCCGATCGCTTCTATTTGGTCGATCACGGCAAGATCATCGACAATTTCCATGTCAGGGAGCTGCCGGACCGCATGACCATGCTCAACGAAGCCTTGGGGGTCTGATGATATGATCATGATCTTTGGCGTTCCACTCCAGGCGTTTCTCGGACAGCTGCTCATCGGCCTGATCAATGGCTCGTTCTACGCAATGCTCAGCCTTGGCTTGGCGATTATTTTCGGCCTGCTTCGCGTCATCAATTTCGCACACGGCGCCCAATATATGCTGGGTGCTTTCGCCGGCTATCTGTTGCTGGCAGAGTTCGGCATTGGTTACTGGCCGGCGCTCATCCTCGCTCCTTTGATCGTTGGTCTCGCGGGTGCCTTTATCGAACGCGTCGCGCTATCGCGCCTTTATAACCTAGACCATCTCTATGGCCTGCTGTTCACGTTCGGGCTCGCACTCGTGATCGAAGGTACATTCCGCTATTATTACGGTGCGGCCGGACAGCCCTACGCGGTGCCTAGTGCATTGACTGGCGGTTATAATCTCGGCTTCATGTTCCTGCCGAAATACCGCGCATGGGTGGTCCTCGCCTCGCTCATCATCTGCCTCGGAACATGGCTACTGATTGAGAAAACCCGCCTCGGTTCCTACTTGCGCGCCGCGACCGAAAACCCCACGCTCGTGCGGGCCTTTGGTATCAACGTGCCCCTGCTCCTTACCTTCACTTATGGTCTTGGCGCCGGTCTCGCCGGCCTCGCAGGGATCATGGCGGCACCGATCTACCAGGTCAGCCCGCTTATGGGCTCGAACATGATCATCGTTGTGTTTGCGGTTGTTGTTGTCGGTGGCATGGGATCGATTCTTGGCGCCATTGTTACTGGCTATATGCTGGGAATTTTCGAAGGATTGACCAAGGTGTTTTATCCGGAGGCTTCGAACATCGTCATCTTCGTCATAATGGCGATCGTGCTTCTCGTGCGTCCCGCAGGCCTGTTCGGGAAGGAGGCATGATATGACCGACACCACCATCTCCACTTCGAAGGGCCGGTTCCTCACCCTTGAGATGGCGCTGATCCTCATCGGCATTGTCCTGCTGGTCCTCGCGCCATTCCACTTCTACCCGGTCTTCCTGATGAAGGTTTTGTGCTTTGCCCTCTTTGCCTGCGCCTTCAACCTTCTCCTCGGCTATACTGGTATTCTTTCCTTCGGCCATGCGGCATTCTTTGGCGGCGCCGCTTATTTCACGGCTCATGCGGTCAAGGAATGGGGGTTCTCGCCAGAGCTGGGCATTCTTGCTGGTGTGGCTGGCGCAACGATCCTTGGGCTGATCATCGGCTTTTTTGCTATCCGCCGTCAGGGCATCTACTCGACGATGATCACGCTCGCCCTGGCACAGATGTTTTTCTTCTTCTGCCTGCAGGCCGGATTCACCCATGGCGAAGACGGAATCCAGGGGGTGCCACGAGGCTATCTCTTTGGCTTCATCGACCTAAACCAACCGCTGAACATGTATTTTTTCGTGCTTACAGTATTCCTGATCGGGATTTTCATCATCTGGCGGATCATCAATTCGCCTTTCGGCATGATCCTCAAATCAGTCCGCGAGAATGAGAACCGTGCTATATCGCTTGGCTACTCGGTTGCACGTTATAAGCTCGCCGCTTTCGTCATGTCTGCAGCGCTGACCGGTCTGGCGGGTGGGTTGAAGGCAATAGTCTTCCAGTTCGCCACGCTGACCGACGTCAGCTGGCAAATGTCCGGCGAAGTGGTGTTGATGACACTGCTCGGCGGTATCGGGACCCTCGTCGGCCCAATCTTCGGAGCCGCACTCGTTGCTGCGCTGGAAAATTATCTCGCTACGTCTGAGTTCCCGGTTACCGTCATTACCGGCATCATCTTCATGGTTTGCGTCCTGGTGTTTCGTCGCGGCATAATTGGCGAGCTCTATGCCTCGCGCATGGGCAAGATGCTCGAAAGCAAACCGGACAACTGACAATGTCATCCGCTTACGACTACATAATCGTCGGAGCGGGCACGGCGGGCTGCACGCTCGCCAACCGCCTTTCCGAAAACAGGGACGTCTCCGTTCTTTTGATCGAGGCCGGCGGCAAGGATAATTATCCCTGGATTCACATCCCGGTCGGCTATCTCTATTGTATCTCCAACCCACGGACTGACTGGTGCTTTTCCACCGAGGCCGAGGCCGGGCTGAACGGCCGCACACTGGAATATCCGCGTGGCAGGGTGCTGGGTGGATGCTCATCGATCAATGGCATGATCTATATGCGCGGTCAGGCACGTGACTATGATCTGTGGCGTCAGGATGGTTGCACAGGATGGGGCTGGGACGATGTCCTGCCCTATTTCAAAAAATCGGAAGACTATTATCTCGGCGCCGACGATTTCCACGGTTCGGGCGGCGAATGGCGTGTCGAGGAAGCACGACTGCACTGGGACATTCTCGATGCATTTCGTGACGCTGCCGAAGCTGCCGGCATACCGCGCACTGATGATTTCAACCGCGGCGACAATGAGGGCTCATCCTATTTCAAGGTGAACCAGAAGCGCGGCATTCGCTGGAGCACCGCGAAAGCTTTTCTGCGCCCTGCCCGCAAGCGACCCAACCTGACTGTCGAAACCGGTGCGCACGTGCGCAAACTTATCTTCGATGGATTGACGGTGAAGGGCGTAGAGTTCGAGCAGGCGAGCTCCATCCGTTCGATCCAATGCCGGCGCGAGGTCATACTCGCGGCAGGCGCCATTGGCTCGCCGCATATTCTCGAACTGTCGGGCATCGGCCGTGGTGATGTCTTGCAGGCGGCAGGTATTGAACCAATTCTCGAGCGGCGCAGCGTCGGCGAAAACTTGCAGGACCATCTGCAGCTACGTTGCGCGTACAAGGTCACCGGCATTCCAACCCTCAATGAAAAGGCGAACCGGCTTCTCGGCAAAGCCTCGATCGCATTGGAATATCTTCTCAACCAGTCCGGCCCCATGTCGATGGCGCCAAGTCAGCTCGGCGTATTCACCCGTTCCGATCCGTCGTTCGCAACTGCCAACCTGCAATATCATGTGCAGCCGCTGTCGCTCGAAAAGTTCGGCGAGAATGTCCATGCCTTCCCGGCATTCACGGCAAGCGTTTGCAACCTGCGTCCCGAGAGCCGTGGCACCGTGCATGTCAAATCGCCAGATCACCGCTCACAGCCGGCGATCAAGCCCAACTATCTGACCACGGCAGGCGATCGCCACGTGGCGGCTGATTCAATCCGCATCACCCGTAACATTGTCGCCCAAGGACCGATGCAGCGGTTCAGCCCCGAAGAGTTCAAGCCGGGTTCAGGTTACCAGACGGAAGAAGAGCTCATAGAAGCCGCCGGTGCGATCGGTACGACGATCTTCCATCCCGTAGGCACGTGCCGGATGGGTGCCGATCCGGAATCTGTCGTGGATCCGCAATTGCGCGTACGCGGTATTCAGGGCCTGCGCGTGGCCGATGCCTCAATCATGCCATCGATCACCTCAGGTAACACCAATTCGCCGACGATCATGATCGCTGAGAAAGCTGCAGAAATGGTCGCGAAGGGATAACGTCGCCACGAACTGTGCGCAATCGTTCCCGATTGCCGCACGTTTATTTCAATGACACGTATTTTCGCCAATCGTGCTCCTCCTGGAAACCGAGAATTTCCCGCGCCTTGCGGTTAGACAGGGGCGCCTCGAATTCACCAAGCTCGCGCCGGATTGGGACACCAGTGCAATACTTCGCCAGAAACTCCCGCGTGGGAATCGTCGCTGTGATCGTATCGTTGACCGCGTTGAAGACCTGAAAGCCGAGCCCGTCCTTGCGGATCGCCAGATCCACGATCTGGCCAAGGTCACGAGCGTCGATATAACTCCAGGCATTGCGCTTGCGCGACATCGGATCGGCGAGGAAGGCGGGAAAGCGATCATATTCATGCGGTTCGATGACGTTGCCAATGCGCAGTGCATAGATATCGGCGCCGGTGCGCATGGCGAAAGCGCGCGCGGTCTTTTCATTCACCAACTTGGACAGGCCGTAACTATCCATCGGATCGACATCATAGTCTTCCTCAAGTGGAAAATGATGAAAATCCTTGTCGCCCTCGGCAAAGCAGACGCCATAGGTAGTCTCGCTCGAGGCTATGATGACCTTCCTGATCCCGAGCTTAACGGCAGCTTCAATGACATTGTACGTGCCCATCGCATTGACGCGAAACGTCTCGTTGTCGGGCTTGATTAGCACACGTGGCACCGCTGCAAAATGCACGACAGCGTCAATTGGAGCTGGCCCTGTCCCAGTCTCGAAGCCTTCAAAGCCGAAGTGGCTGGACAGGGCGTTGAACATCTCGCCACTATCGGCGATATCGGCGATCAGCGTATTGACACCAGGTTGATCGAGTGGAACGAGATCGACGTTCAGGACATCGTAGCCTTTACCCACGAGATAGGGGACGACGTGACGCCCTGCCTTGCCAGCGCCGCCGGTGAATACGACCCGCTTTTTCATTTCAGTGTCTCCTTGAAAAATCAACATTCCGACATCTGCGTTCAAGACCAAACCCGAACGTTCTGCCACTGATATGCTCCACCTTTGTCCGGTGATCTCAGCGAATTAGCGCAATCGTGATGCTCTCACTCGCTTTGACGGAACTTACGCAGTCGGTCGAACAGAACCGCCAGCAAGATGGCGCCGCCGATGAAGCAGCCCTGCCAGAACGCATTTATCCCGAGCAGACCAAGGCTATTGCGAATAACTTCGATCAAAGCTGCCCCGACGAGTGCGCCTAGCGCTGTCCCGACACCGCCAGCCAAGGCAGCTCCGCCAATGACGGCGGCGGCGATCACCTGCAGTTCAAGTCCAGTGCCGATATTGGTTGTGATCGCGCCAAGCC
>NZ_JBBNAN010000036.1:0-6381 GCF_037994405.1 Phyllobacterium sp. | reverse complement strand
TGGACGCGCGTTGCAATTGCCCGCAGCCCCTGCGGGCCATGCCAGATGGCGAACGAAACGGCCATATTCGCAAGCAATGCCTGCGCGGTACAGATGTTCGAGGTCGCCTTGTCGCGGCGGATATGCTGTTCGCGGGTTTGCAGCGCGAGGCGATAGCCAGCCCTCCCCTTGCTGTCGACCGACTGGCCGACCAGACGTCCGGGAATAAGGCGGGTCAGCGTATCGCTGACGGCAAGATAGGCCGCGTGCGGACCGCCATAGCCAATCGGCACGCCGAAGCGCTGCATGGAACCGGCGGCAATATCCGCGCCAAGCGAAGCCGGTGAAACGCCGATGGTCAGCGCAAGGGGATCAGCAACGGCAATAACCAGCGCACTCGCCGCCTTCGCCGCCTTGATGATGGCGGAATGGTCGCCATAGACACCATAGGTATCAGGCCAAGGCACAATGATCGCCGCAACGTCTGTATTGATCTCACCGCCATTCACCGTCATGCCTAGAGGTTCCGCACGGGTTCTGACAACGTCGAGGATTTGCGGATGCACGTCACCCGCAAGCACAACGCTCGTGCGTTTTTCGCGATGATGGCGATAAGCGATCCCGACCGCTTCCGCGACGGCGGTCGCCTCGTCGAGCAACGAGGCGGATGCCACCGGCAAGCCCGTCAGTTCGGTCACCAGCGTCTGGAAATGGAACAGGAGTTCGAGCCGTCCCTGGCTGATTTCGGACTGGTAGGGTGTGTAGGCCGTGTACCAGGCCGGGTTTTCAAAGAGATTTCGCTGGATCACCGCAGGCACGTGCGTGCCGTGATAGCCCTGCCCGATGAAGCTCTTGTGGGTCTTGTTCTGTCCCATCTTGGCGGCAAGTTCGGCCAGCGCTTCCGCCTCGTTGACGGCTTCCGGAATATCGAGGGGGCGTTCCAGCCGGATGGATTTCGGCACAGCCTGTGAAATCAGGGTTTCCAGCGATGGAATGCCCAGCGCTGCCAGCATTGCCCGCGAGCCTTGGACGCTGGGGCCGATATGACGATCGGTGAAAGGGAATATTGTGTTGATCATGGTGCGCCTTCTTGTGTGCAATCTTAAGGACCCCTCCGCGTCGTTTCGCTCAGTACCTCTCCACAAGGGAGGGTAAGAAGTAGCGCTCTTTTTACCCTCCCTTCCGGGGAGGGAGGGGCCTCTGGCCCCCGAGAGGGGTATTTCTATTCCTATCCAATGATTGCTTTGTAACCTGCTTCGTCGAGCAGGCCAGCCAATTGGTTCGTGTCGGACAATTTCATCTTCCACAGCCAGCCGTCACCGGTTGCGGACGAATTGACCAGCGCCGGATCGCTCGCGGCTGCTTCGTTGACTTCCGTAACTTCACCGTCCACGGGAGCATAGACATCCGAAGCCGCCTTGACGGATTCAACCACAACAGCGGCATCACCCTTCGACAGCGCCTGACCGACATCCGGCAATTGCACGAAAACGAGATCGCCGAGCTGGTCCTGCGCGTGATCGGTAATCCCGACAGTAGCAATGCCGTTCTCGACGCGGACCCATTCGTGATCTTCAGTAAAATAAGTGGCTGCCATCTGTATTATCCTTTGTGATAGCGATGTGGAGTGAAGGGAAGTGGATGAACGTGCAGCGCAATGCGATTGCCACGCACGTCCGCGAAAACCTGCGTACCTGTCGGAGCTAAATCCTTGCCGACATAACCCATGGCGACGGGATAACCGGCCGAAGGACCAAAGCCGCCCGATGTCACGACGCCAACCGCGTTGCCATTGGTATCAACCAGAATGGAATCGGAGCGCACAGGCTGGCGGCTATCGGGCTTCAGGCCGACCCGCTTGCGGCTCGGCCCCTTGGCAATCTTGGCAAGAAGCGCCTTGGCGCCAATGAACCCAGCTTTTTCACGAACAGGCTTGGCAATTGCCCAGGT
This sequence comes from Phyllobacterium sp., assembly GCF_037994405.1. Lineage (GTDB taxonomy): Bacteria > Pseudomonadota > Alphaproteobacteria > Rhizobiales > Rhizobiaceae > Phyllobacterium. The sequence continues at coordinate 4,452 of NZ_JBBNAN010000036.1, read as the reverse complement.
GAGGCCAGCCTCGACGGGGTCGATCTCCGGTGTGATATCATGGCCATGCAGGCAGAGCCCGGCTTCCAGCCGCAGGCTGTCACGCGCGGCAAGGCCGACCCACGCCACACGTTCGTCTGCAAGGAGCGCGCTCACGAGTTCGCGTGCTTCATCTGCCGGCAGGCCGATCTCGAAGCCGTCTTCACCAGTATAGCCCGAGCGGCTCATGAACCAGCCAGGGTTCGGCTGGAAGCCGTGCATGAAGGCAAGTTCTGTTCCGGGGATCCCCGCCGCAAGAAGCACATCGGCTGCCAGCGGCCCCTGGATCGCCAGGAAGACGCGATCAAGCGCGTCAATCTTGCAGTCAAATCCTTTGGCAACTTCGCGCAGGTGCGCTTCGTCCGCAGCGGCGTTTCCTGCATTGGCGACGACCATGAAGTGATCCTCGCCCAGCCTCGTAATGATCAGGTCATCGAGAATACCCGCCTGTTCATTGAGGAAGAATGTGTATTTGGATTGTCCCGCCGGCAGGGAGCCTGCGTCCAGCGGGCAGACACGGGAAAGCAGTGCCGCAACGCCGGGTCCGGCCACATCGAAGAGCTGCATATGCGATATGTCGAACAGCCCTGCCTTTTCGCGCGTATGCAGATGCTCCTTCATCACCCCCAGCGGATAGGTGATCGGCATGGACCATCCCGCGAACCCGCCAAAGCGCGCATTGGCAGCTTTGTGCAGATCCTCAAGAGGCAATGATTTCAGATTTTCTTCGGTGCCCATTTTCACTCCAGAGACATGCAAAGACCTCCGCCACAGCGACGGATTGATTCTTTACCCCTCTGTCGGAAGCCTGAGAGACTCGCTCGAGCGGAAACCTGAGTTTCCAGCTGAACTTACACCTTCGGCGCGGGGTTTCCCCCGACTTTCCAGAGTTGCCTTATCTGCTTGCGGTTCCTGGTACCTGAGAGATTTCGGGCGATTTCCCCTTCGGTGGACCTGCGCATCACTGCACAGGACGCTCTCCCGCAAGCTGACAGGGTCCTTTGATCTTGCAAAATCGCGAACCCTCGACAGACCGGACCATAGCGCACCCGTATCAAGCTGTCATCGTCCAAACCGCCGATTTGACGCTTTGTGGACAGAAATTGTCGAAGAAGGGATATTCGGCTTTGGTCGTACGACTTCACAAGCATTGACCAGCAATCTGGGTGCGCCTACTTTGCAGTCATAATCGAGGATCGTGCAATGACAATCCGAGGAAAGGTCTGGGAAGCGAAAGCCCACCTGTCCGAGCTTCTGGCCAAGGTCAAAGCCGGAGACGAAGTTGTCATCTCGCGTGGTGACAAGCCCGTTGCCAAGCTAACGCATATTCCGGAGGTTTCAGATAGGTCTGGCGTGGCGGCGGCTATCGAGCGAATCCTGCCTCGCCAAAAAGGTTGCCAACCCACCACACCCGAAGAAATCCGCGAATGGATTGAGGAAGGTCGGCGTTAACAGTGACGGTGGTAGTTGATGCGTCGATTGCTGCGGCATGGGTGCTACCTGACGAGCAAAATGCTGATGCCAATGCAGTCCTGCTCAGACTGAACGCGACAGGTGGCGTGATACCAACCCTTTTCTGGTACGAAGCTCTCAACCTGTGTTGGCTGAACGGCGAAGACGCATACGCATCGGCGAAGCGTGCCATGGCAGATTGCGGCAGCTGAATCTCCATGTTCGAGACATGGAAGATGATCACGTCCTTCTCTCAATTGCTCTCAAACACCGTCTGTCAGCCTATGACGCTGCTTACCTTGCCATGGCCGTCGGGCAAAATTTGCCGCTGGCTACCAGTGACAGGCGGCTCGCAACCGCTGCGCGTACAGAAGCCATTGTGATATTAGGCCCGCTGAGCAATCCGCTTTGAAAGCCGTTTTTGCTCCCGCTGCAGCGCAATCACGCCAAGCGATTGTCCCCTGCCCCGCACTGCGTGTGCGCCGAGATATTCGGATTTGATGTCGCTAGAGAGTTTCATGCGGCTGGCGAGCTCGCTTGAGATCAGCACGGGCGCCTCCAGCGTACGGCACAGCGTTTCGAGGCGCGCGGCTGTGTTCACCGTATCGCCGAAATAGGTGATCTTGTGATGGTCAACGCCGATTTCTGCGGTGATGACCGAACCACCGTGCAAGGCAGCCCGCAATTGCGGGATACGACCGAAATCCCTGAGCCATTTTTCCCTGTTGGTTTCGATGGCATCCAGAATGTCAAAAACACAGTGAATGCACCGCCCTTTTCGAAGGCCCCGGCGCATCGGCCAGGTGATGATGGCAGCATCGCCAACATAGTCATCAATCGTCCCCTTGCGACGGCGGACCGGCTCGGCAAAGGCTGCGAACAATGCACTGAGGAACTGCTGGGCGCGCAAGTCACCGAACTCTTCGGCGAACGCGGTTGAACCAACGAGATCGATGAACAGGAAAACACGCTCTTCCTCGATGGGTCTGCGATAGCGTCCGATGAGCAGGCTGACGAAAATACCGCGGCCGAGCAATTCGCGGATGCGGGATACGAAGCTCAGAATCGCCGAAACGCCCAATGTATAGATCACCACATTGTCTGGCAGCATTGTCGCTTCGGCCCATGTGGTATCCGGCAGAGCCTTAAACCACCAAAGCAATGTCCCGCAGACGGTATAGCCAATGCTTATGAGGACATAGTAGACGATGAAGGTGAGAACGATATAGACCGGTGTCGATCGGGCACTGATCCACGCATAGAGGCGCGGGAACAGGGCACCGCGCTCAAATGCGATAATCGGCACGCACACGAACAGGGCGAATATTGCCCCTATCGCTGACGCTCTTCCAAAGAACAGGACTCCATAGAGTATGCCGCTGGCGGCGATGACACAAACAGCGAATATCCATGAGCCGAGGGAGTTTTTCATAGACAAATCCAGGTGCCGCGAACATTGATTGGAGATATTTCCACCTTGTTCGCGGTAAATCTATCCGTCCACGTTATAAATGCGACAACTCGCCAGCCCTATCGCCGGCGATACGTCAGAACAGCGATCAGTCTCGCCTATTCGCCATAGGGCACCCAGATGTTCTTCACCTGCACCGACCGGCGCAGATAGCCCTTGCCCTGCCCTTGCCCAGTGCTCAGCCAGTCGCGCTGGCGGCCATTATTGACCCAGGTCGCCTTGAGATTACCGCACGAGGCTTTCTCGACCATGGCGCTGCCCTCTTTCGAGCCGACATACCAGAGGGCATCGACTTCGTCGTGATCGGCCAGCGTCTTCGCCAGCACATCGCGCTCGCCGGTGACTATATTCACCACGCCGCCCGGCACATCGGAAGTATCGAGCACCTGGTAGAGGTTGGTCGCAAGCAGCGGATGACGCGTCGAAGGTACTGCAATCACGCGGTTGCCCATGGCGATCGCCGGCAACACCAGCGAAACGAACGATAGGAGCGGCATCTGATCCGGGCAGAGAATGCCCATGACACCCCACGGCTCGTTCATTGCCAGCGTCACATGGCGTGACTTCGTCGAATGCACCGCACCATCATATTTGTCGGCTTGCGCCGCATAGTAAAAGATGCGGCGCAGCGCGACGGCGAATTCCTCCGCTGCTGCCTTGGCCGAAACACCGGTGCTTTCCACCAGCAGTGCTTCGAATTCGGCCTGGCGGGCACTGAGGTTTTCGCCGAGGTAGTACAGCACCTGCGCCCGATTGTGTGCCGTTGCGGCACCCCAGGAACCGGCCTTCGCCGCGGCTTCCACGGCGTTGCGAATATCCTTGCGGTTTCCAAGACTGGCCTGGCCGATGACCTGGCCGCCCTTGCCTAGAACCGAATAGCTGTAGCCGCCATCGGGCCGCGCCTGCTTGCCGCCGACATAATTTTTCGCCGTGCGATCGATCGTGCCGGTGGCCGCAATCTTCGCATCGCCGTCCGGTGCAGCGGAAGGCTTGAACGCCGGCTCCGCCTTGGCCAGTGGCAGGCGCTTTTCCCAGTCGGCCACCAGATATTCGTAGAGCCCTTCGCGGCCGCCCTCGCGGCCAAAGCCGCTCTCGCGATAGCCGCCGAAACCCGCGCCTGCGTCGAGCAGGTTGGTCGAGTTGATCCAGACGACGCCAGCCTTGACGCGCGCTGCCATATCGAGCGCAAGATTGATGTTCTCCGACCAGATCGAAGCGGCAAGCCCGTATTTCGTATTGTTGGCAAGCGCGATCGCCTCGTCCGGCGTACGGAAGGTGGTTGCAGTCGCGACAGGGCCGAAGATTTCGACTTCGCAGACGGTCGATGCGGGCTCGACATCGGTGAAGAAGCCGGGCGCGAAGAAACTGCCCTTGGACGGGAGTTTGACCGGCGCCTGCCACAACGTGCCGCCTTCAACCTTGCCCTGTTCGACCAAGGCGGAAACACGCTTCAGTTGTCCCGCGGAGACAAGCGCGCCGATATCCATGGTCTTGTCGAGCGGATCGCCGAC
>NZ_JBBNAN010000035.1:0-6075 GCF_037994405.1 Phyllobacterium sp. | reverse complement strand
TTAGAGCACTTCTCGATAGATAGGACGCAGTTCTGTTTCTCGGATGGCGAGGCAATTCACGCGGAAGGGTTCAAGGCTGATGTCTTTCCATCGTCGGGTGCCGCCTGACAAAGTGGTTGGCGGCCAGCCGGAAACCCGAATGGCCAGGTGAATTCGAGCCTCGCCAAACCCCTCGACCTTGTCCACGAATTCTCTCCGGCAGTACGCGTCCTAATTACCGAGAGTGCTCTAAGGCAAGGCTGATGCCGCAGTTGGAGAAGCCAATCCCCTCCAACGCACCGGCTGGCTCGGTGCCCGCTGCTTTTGCCCTCAAACCGAAAGTGATCTCAGTATTTCTTCGGGTTTCACCGCATACAACAAGTGCAAGGTTGTATTGCGGCCTATTCTGCTGGTGCAACTGCCTTGATCATCGGCCGGTGCCCTGAAACCTCTGCGCCGGCGTCCGGCTTCAGGCCCCTGAACGACAGACATGCAAGCGCCGAAATAGCCGCCACGATGAAGAAAGCGATGTGGAAATCAGCGAGCTGCAGTGGCCCGCCGTGAATTTTGGTGGAAACCTCAAGGATGCCGCCGGCAACCGCAACGCCGAGCGCAATCGAAATCTGCTGGGCTACGGAACTGATGGGCGTGGCCTGGCTCGTCTGCTCGTTCGGAATATCCGCGTAAGCAAGGGCATTGGTCCCCGTGAAGAACAGTGAACGGAAGAAACCGCCGGCCAGGAGCAGCAGGATCATTAGCAGGTAAGGCGTTTGCGGCGTGAACAACCCGCTGATGGCGATGAATCCGGCCGCAACCACAGAGCCGTACATCAGCGAATTGCGGAAACCCGTCTTGCGATAAAACCATTTCGTTACAAGTTTCATGCTCATGGCGCCAAGTGCCGACACGAAGGTGATCAGGCCGGACTGGAATGGCGTCATGCCAAAGCCAATCTGGAACATCAGCGGCAACAGGAAGGGTACCGCACCTACGCCGATACGGAACAGGCTGCCTCCGATGATCGAAGCCCTGAACACCTGATTATTGAACAGGTCGAGAGCAAGGAGGGGTTCCGCCGTCTTGTGCGCGTGGATGAGGTAGAAGGTTGCCGATGTGACGCCCACGACGAGCGTCGAGAAACCCACCCAGGACGGCAGAGCCGGGAGGCTGACAACCGACAGCCCGAACACGACGCCGGAAGCCGCAATGCCGCTGAGGAAAAAGCCTGGTACATCGAGAGGCCGCTGGACAAGTGTTTCGACCGCCGGGAGATAGCGTGTCGCAAACCAGATTCCGATCAGACCGATCGGCACATTGATCAGGAAGATCCAGTGCCAGCTGAAATAGGTGGTGAGGAAGCCCCCGACCGGCGGTCCGAGCAGGGGCCCGATGAGCGCAGGCATGGTGAGCCAGGCCATCGCGCCAACCAATTCGCTGCGCGGCGTCGATCGCACCAGAACGAGGCGTCCTACAGGCGTCATCATCGCACCGCCGACGCCCTGAAAGAATCGGGAGACCACGAAAGGCAGCAATGAATCGGAGACTGCGCAGGCGATGGATCCGAGAACAAATACGACAATCGCGGCCCGGAATACATTCTTCGCGCCAAATCTGTCGGCCATCCAGCCACTGACCGGAATGAATACCGCCAGCGACACGAGATAGGCCGTCAATGCGAGCTTAAGTGCGATCGGGCTCGTACCAATGTCGGCAGCGATTGCCGGTAGCGATGTTGAAATAACGGTTGAGTCCATTTGCTCCATGAACAGAGCCACGGCAAGCACAAGCGGAACGATGCGATTCACATTGAGATCCAGTTCTCAGACGGTTGAGAAAGCAGGAGGCGGGGTCCGGAAGTAGGACTTGAGTCTCTCGGTATGAGTTCCGATAGCACCAGCGCTAAGCGTGCTCAAGCGGCGATCAAACAGAAGTGATCCAGCGGTAGGTTGTTGTGATCGATTCGCAGGCAGCAGACCGGCGACGTTGATGCTCTGCAGTGTAGACTGCCGCAGCTATCAATGGCTGCCCAAGGAGATAATCCATGTCAATATTTGAGATTTCCCGCCGCAACCTTTTCCTTGCTTCCAGCGCCATGGCAGGAGGATTGGCAATGCCGCAATTCATGACGAGCACCGAAGCAGCTGTACCGCAATCAGATGCCAAGACCCCGGGCTTCAAGCGTTTCAAGCTCGGAGATTTTGAGATCACCACGCTGCTTGATGGATTGCGACCCGGCGACGGTCCACATCCAACCTTCGGCGCAAACCAGAAGCAGGAGACGGTTGCTGAATTGATGAAGGCGAACTTCCTGCCCGAGACAAAATTCGTCAATGGGTTCGCTCCCGTTCTGGTCAATACGGGATCTGAACTGATCCTGTTCGATACCGGGTTTGGCGACGCTGGCCGCGAAAATGGTCTGGGCCAGCTGGAAGCCAATATGAAAGCTGCCGGATACACGCCTGATCAAGTGACGATCGTCGTAATCACCCACATGCATGGGGATCACATCGGCGGCCTCATGAATGGCCAAACGCCGGGCTTTGCCAATGCCCGCTATGTCGCCGGTCAGATCGAATATGACCACTGGACCGATCCTGCCCGCACAGGCACGCCCGCCGAAAACGGCGCAAAGGGTGTCAGTGCCAAGGTCAAGCCGCTTGCCGAGAAAACCACCTTCATCAAGGCAGGCGATTCTGTTGTTTCAGGCATTACGAGCGAGGCTGCTTATGGCCACACGCCGGGGCACATGATTTTCCATATTGAATCCGCCGGGAAACATCTGGTCTTGACGGCCGACACCGCCAATCACTATGTCGCGTCGCTACAGCGCCCCGAATGGGAAATTGCGTTCGACACCGACAAAACCATGGGCGCGGCGACACGCAAGAAGGTCTTTGACATGACCGCAACGGACCGGGTGCCTTTCATCGGCTACCACATGCCGTTCCCTGCGGTCGGCTATGCCGAAAAGCAAGATATAGGCTATCGCTTCGTGCCGGCCACCTATCAGTTCGATGTCTGACGATTGGCGGCCGGTTCGGCGCACCTGCGCCGGATCGCATCATGTCAGGAAACGTCAATATTATGCGCCACGATCTTGCTCAGCGGGCCAGTAATTGCGTTTACGTCTTTCCAAACCGACATATCCATGTTACCAGCCCGTGCCAATTCACTTGAACACAACTGACTCGGCGCTCCACCACCGTGGTGCGCCCTTTAGTCGTATTAGCCGTATTGTAAGGAATTGGTCATGGCAAAAATCGTTGAATCCGCGACAGGCGCACTCGCACTGACATTTGATGATGTCCTGCTGCAACCCGGTCATTCCGAGGTCATGCCCGGCCAGACCGATATTCGCACCCGCATCGCGCCCGACATCGAGCTCAACCTGCCGTTGCTTTCCGCAGCCATGGATACGGTTACTGAGTCGCGCCTTGCCATAGCAATGGCGCAGGCTGGCGGCATGGGCGTCATCCACCGCAATCTCACACCGGAATTGCAGGCCGAGGAAGTTCGGCAGGTCAAGAAGTTCGAATCCGGCATGGTCGTCAACCCCGTGACCATCGGACCGGATGCAACCCTTGCCGATGCACAGGCCCTGATGCGTGCCCATGGCATTTCCGGCATTCCCGTCGTTGAAAACGCTGGCGAGGGCAGCCGCAAGCCCGGCCGCCTCGTTGGTATCCTCACTAATCGCGACGTGCGCTTCGCTTCCGATCCTGCGCAGAAAATCTACGAACTGATGACGCGTGAGAACCTGATCACGGTGCGCGAAAATGTTCAGCAGGACGAAGCCAAGCGTTTGCTGCATCAGCATCGCATCGAAAAGCTGCTGGTCGTCGACGACAAGGGCTATTGTGTTGGTCTTATCACGGTAAAGGACATCGAGAAGTCGCAGCTCAACCCGAATGCCGCCAAGGATGCGCAGGGCCGTCTGCGCGTTGCTGCCGCATCCAGCGTCGGCGAGGATGGCTTCGAGCGGGCAGAGCGCTTGATCGCTGCCGGCGTGGACGTTCTTGTCATCGACACGGCCCATGGCCATTCACAGCGCGTTCTGGACGCGGTCACCCGCGCCAAGAAGATGTCCAATGCGGTCCGCATCATCGCTGGCAATGTTGCAACTGCTGCTGGAACACAGGCCCTCATCGATGCGGGCGCTGATGCGGTCAAGGTCGGCATCGGACCAGGCTCGATCTGCACCACGCGTATCGTCGCCGGTGTTGGCGTGCCGCAGCTTTCCGCTATCATGTCTGCCGTGGAAGCGGCACACAAATCCGGCGTTCCCGTCATTGCGGATGGCGGCATCAAATATTCCGGCGATTTCGCCAAGGCGCTGGCCGCAGGTGCCGCTGCCGCCATGGCGGGTTCGGCACTGGCCGGCACCGAGGAAAGCCCTGGCGAGGTCTACCTTTATCAGGGCCGCTCGTTCAAGGCCTACCGCGGCATGGGCTCTGTGGGCGCCATGGCACGCGGCTCGGCGGATCGCTACTTCCAGGCGGAAGTGCGCGATGAGCTGAAGCTGGTGCCGGAAGGCATCGAAGGCCAGGTTGCCTATAAGGGCCCGGTCTCCGGCGTTCTGCACCAGCTCGCGGGCGGCCTGCGTGCTTCCATGGGCTATGTCGGTGCAAAAAATTTGGAAGAATTCCGTGAAAAGGCTACATTCGTCCGCATTACCAATGCAGGCCTGCGCGAGAGCCACACCCATGATGTCACGATCACCCGTGAAAGCCCGAACTACCCGGGCGGCAACTGATAGACGGTGAGGGGCGATGTCTGACAACGCCCTTCGCGATCACTTCACGGCCATGGCGCGCAACAGCGCCTGGTCGAACCACAGGCTGCTAAGTGCCTGCGAACAGCTGACCGACGCCGAGTTCGCGCAGGAGCGTACCAGCTTCTTTCCGTCCATCCAGTTGACGCTCAACCACAATCTTATCGTCGATCACATTTACATGGCTGATATGATCGGCACGGGCCGCAAGAATATCGGCCTCGTTGGCGATATACCCTATCCGAAAGCGGCGGACCTCAAGCGTGCCCAGATTGAATTCGACAACAGTCTCATCGGCTTTTGCGATGATTTGGCTTCGGAAGACCTTGATCGGATCGTCGCAATCACATGGGGCACCGGCGACACCTCGCAGGAGCCCATCTACCTCTTGCTATCGCACCTTTTCGTGCATCAGATCCATCATCGCGGGCAAGCGCATGCCATGCTGGCGGGAACCAATGTTCCGCCGCCACAGCTCGACGAGTTCTTTCTGAACTACGACAGACCACGACGGCAGGGCGAGCCCTTTACGGAGTAGGGATCAGTCGCGCCCTATGCGCCCGAGATGCGTATCCTGGAATGAGGTCTCGAATTTCAGCCCGTAACCAAGCGTGCGATCCATGGCGATGTGGAACACCCAGATGATGCCGATCGAGAGAACCGGCTGAGACCCGTACCACCACCCGAAGACGCCGATCGCCAGAGCGACGAGATAAACGTGGAATGCGTTGTAACAGATGGCACCGATCCGGGGGCCTTTGAGATAGCCCAGCATGGAGAGGTCCGGAGCCAGCACCAGCAGTGCAAAGAGCCACCAGCTTCCCCCCCACATGCCATAACTGACCAAGGCAAGCACTGCGACGAGTGCCGCCTCGAGCCGAAGCAGAACATTCGTACTCAAAGCCGCGCACTCCCTGGTATCGTTCGAATCGAAACTTGAACATCCTAGCACCCATTCAGGGAATGATCTTCCGTTCCCGAAGGTCGCGGAATACGCTGATGAACATCTCCCCCGTGTCGACATAGTCATGGAAGCCGGCGCGCCGCAGCCTGGTGCCATCGGCAAAGAAGTCATAGTTCCAGCCGAAGACCGCATCGCCGAAACCCCAGGACGAAACATCCCTGTAAGGCGTGTCGGCAAGAGCGTGCTTCTTGATCATCTTCTTCCACAGACCCTCCTTGTCCGCCATGATCACGTTGAGCGACATTGGAAGCGGCGGGGCGACTTCCAGGTCGAAGAATTTGGCGATCTTCGGCCACATTTCGCTCCAGCGGAAAAGATCGCCATTGTTGATGTTGAACGCCTGATTGCCGCAATGCGGGTT
>NZ_JBBNAN010000034.1:0-5601 GCF_037994405.1 Phyllobacterium sp. | reverse complement strand
GCATGCAGTAGTGTTCAAACAGTCCGGCAGGAGCCTTCTCCATGTGTTCGGGGTAGGTGAGTTTGGGTGTCTCACTCATCGGTTTGCTGCTTCATCAACTTCCGCAGACGCATTTCGATCGAGATCTAATTTGGCAAAGATCCGACGACGTCAGTTGCCTAATGCGCGTTTTGCCGCGAACAACGGTTGGAAGCCACCCGAATATCGGTTTTGGTTCGATCTGTTTCTGAAGCTTGTCAAACAGGCGCATGTCGGGTGGGCGTAGGAGCCCCCGTCTGAGGCGGTCGATCATTACCGACGTTGCTGTGACCCAACGACCGGAAACGACCCCGCGCTGCCGTTCGGCAGGCGGCTCGTTTGAGCCCTAACCGGTCATTTGCTCCTGACACTTTGTGCCGGTTCCTTCGACGAGTGTGTTTTGCGATAACGCATTCTTGCAGATGTTGGCTGATAATCAGTAAACTAACCATTGTAGGAGTCCTCTTCAGGAGCAGGTGTATGGCGTCATTCTGTAGCTTCCTAGTGTTTGAACCAAGACAAACTGAATTAATAGGATCGACAATGGCGCCTGAAACGGCAAGAAGATGCAGCGCATGTTCCGATCCGGCTCTTTGCCGGATCGAAAGATACATGCGCAGCTTCATTCATTGGACCATGCTCTGAGAAGCGTGAAGGGCGGGTCTTTTCCCCGGCCGAACGGTTCGACACTTGAGCTTGCCGCCGTTTCGGCGTCGGCAGGATAGGGTCTTTTCGCCCGGCTACGTCGTCGCAAAGGCTCGACAATGGATAAACATTTCTTGTCCCTTTGCTCCTCGTATCCGAACGAAAAGCCAAATACCATTTCGACCAGATTAACAGGTTCTGACCCTAATGCCGGAAGATCCCCTTGCTGAGCAACCGCTCGCGATCATGGGGCCCTTCGAAATCAAGCACCGGTCCAAGCGGCACGATGCCGGTCGGATTGACGTGGGCGATCGAATAGTAGCCGGCCTTGATGTGGTCGATCTTCACAGTGTTGCGTACATCCTGCCACTGGTAAAGCTCGCGCAAATAATTGGAAAGATTGTGATAATCGCTCAACCTGCGAATATTGCATTTGAAGACGCCGTTATACGCAGCATCGAAACGGACCAGCGTCACGAACAGGCGCCAGTCCGCTTCCGTTATATGCTGGCCGGCGATGTATCGATGATCCGCCAGATGCGTCTCGACCTTGTCCAGCGCGCTGAACACATTCGCAGCCGCCTCCCCATAAGCAGCCTGAGACTTGGCAAAGCCGGCGCGATAGACGCCATTATTGATGTTTTCGTAGATAAGGTCGTTCCATCTATCGATCTCGGGGCGCAAATGTTCCGGATAGAAATCCTGATTGTCGCCCGTCAGGCTATCGAAAGCGGTATTGAGAATGCGGATGATATCGGCCGATTCGTTGTTGACGATGCGGCCTTCCTTGCGATCCCACAGCACGGGCACCGAGACCTTCCCGGTATAATTGGGCTCGCTCGCGGTATAGAGCTGATAGAGGTAACGGATCGGTGGTGCTTTTGGGCCGGCATCCTGCTCTCTTGCGAAAGTCCAGCCGTTTTCACCGATTGCCGGTTCGGCGACTGAGATGCGGATGATGTCGCGCAGGCCCTTGAGGGTGCGCAAGATTAGCGTGCGCGAGGCCCAAGGGCAGAGATAGGAGACAAAGAGCTGATAGCGATCGCGTTCCGCGGGAAATGTTGGATTGCCCTTTGGGTCAGGACTGCCATCCGGCGTGATAAAGTTGTGGAAATGCGTCGCCTCGCGGTGGAATGCGCCGCCCTTCATTTCGCTGGCGGCAACGTCGCCCTTTACCCATTGTCCATTTACCAGAGCCGGCATCTGTTGTCTTTCCTGAGGTCTTCATTGACCGTCAGGATCGCATTTCACGGCGCGCTTTCATACCGGAGAGGCTTTGACAGACTGTATTTGCGTCCGAGACAATAGGATCAACCGGTCACGGCACCCTCACTGGCCGATTTTGCCAGCTGCGCAAATTTTGCCAAAACACCGCGCGTGTAGCGGGGAGCTGGCTGTTTCCAGCTCTTGCGGCGGGCCTCCAGCTCGGCTTCACTCACTTCGAGATGCAGCAATTGCTGGTGTGCATCAATCGTGACCATGTCGCCTTCCTGAACGAGGGCAATGGTGCCGCCTTCAAATGCTTCAGGGGTGACGTGCCCGACAACCATGCCCCAGGTGCCGCCGGAAAACCGCCCGTCCGTAATCAAACCGACGCTTTCGCCGAGGCCGCGACCGATTATGGCGGAGGTCGGCGCCAGCATCTCCGGCATGCCCGGACCACCCTTCGGACCAAGATAGCGCAGGACCAGCACATCGCCGGGCCTGATCTTGTCCGACAGGATCGCATCCATGGCCGACTGCTCGTCGTCGAAGACGCGTGCGGGCCCCTGAATGACCGGGTTCTTAAGGCCCGTGATCTTGGCGACCGCACCGCCCGGCGCGAGATTGCCCTTGAGGATCGCCAAATGCCCCTCCTTGTAGAGCGCCTTGTCGATCGGGCGGATGATGTTCTGGTCGGCAGGCGGCGCGTCAGGGACATGCGCCAGTTCCTCGGCGATGGTGCGCCCTGTGATGGTCAGGCAATCGCCATGCAAGAGACCTGCATTCAACAGGATCTTCAGTACCTGCGGGATGCCTCCGACCTTGTGCAGGTCCACGGCCATATATTGCCCAGACGGCCGCAGGTTGCAGATCACCGGCACCTTGCGGCGCACACGCTCGAAATCGTCCAGCGTCCATTCCACTTCCGCCGCATGGGCGATGGCGAGGAAATGCAGAACGCCATTGGTGGAGCCTCCTGTCGCCATGATCAGCGCGACGGCATTTTCGATCGATTTGCGGGTGATAATATCGCGCGGGCGGATATTCCTGCCCACAGCCTCGACCAGAACGCGCGCAGATTCCTCCGTGCTGTCGACTTTTTCCGCATCGGGATTGGCCATGGTCGACGATGACATCAGCGACATGCCAAGCGCCTCGAAGGCCGAACTCATGGTATTGGCCGTGTACATGCCGCCACAAGAGCCGGTGGAAGGACAGGCGTGACGCTCTATCCCTTCGAAGTCCTCCTCGCTCATCTTTCCGGCCATAAAGGAGCCGACTGCCTCGAATGAGGAAACAATGGACAGGTCCTTGCCCTTCCATTTGCCCGGCTTGATAGTGCCGCCATAGACGTAGATTGCGGGCACATTGGTACGAGCGATCGCGATCATGCCGCCGGGCATGTTCTTGTCGCAGCCGCCTATGACGAGAACGCCGTCCATCCACTGGCCGTTGACGCAGGTCTCGATGCAATCTGCGATCACTTCGCGCGATATGAGCGAATATTTCATCCCTTCCGTGCCCATCGCCATGCCGTCGGAAATGGTCGGGGTGCCGAAGATCTGCGGATTGCCGCCTGCCGCTCTCACCGCCGCAACAGCCGCATCAGCCAGCGGCTGCAGCCCGGCATTGCAGGGTGTGATCGTCGAATGGCCATTGGCAATGCCGATCATCGGCTTGTCAAAATCGGCCTTCTCATAGCCGAGCGCGTAATACATGGCACGATTGGGCGACCGTGCGACGCCCTGGGTAATATGTTTCGACCGCTCGTTGGATGGCATGATCTCGCTCCCATTTCGATCCGGAAGTAGTTTTAGAGCTTTTCAGGAGGAGAACGAAAGAAAATCTTCAGCGAATTGCCCTGATGAGGTCCTTGTCGGGAAAGCACGTTGCGGCCATGCCCTGTTTTGCCTGCCAGTCGCCGATAGACCGCCGGGTCTTGAAGCCCGGGAACCCGTCGGAACCACCGGCATCATAACCCTTCCTTTCCAGCACCTTTTGCAGGCTGGCAATATCTGAACGATTGAGCCCGCCAACATCGCCCCATCCTGCGGAAAAACCCGTCGCGCCATGAGCGATGCGATCCCCGACATGGCCGATGAACAGCGCATAGAGATCGCTCATATTGTATTCCTTGAGCACATAGAAATTCTTGGTCACGATGAATGCAGGGCCATGCCGTCCGGCAGGCATTACCAGGAAGCCCTCGCGCTTGGTCTCGCTGGATGGAAACGCCTTGCCGTTGACCCGGGCGATGCCAAGCTTTTCCCAGGCCGTAAACGGCTTGCCCTGATCCGGTCCTTCAAGTGCACAGCTGACGCTGCCCGGAACATTGACCTCATAGCCCCAGTCGCGGCCACGCTGCCAGCCATATTGCGCAAGGTAATGCGCAATCGACCCCAGCGTATCCGGCACCGAGGTCCAGATGTCGCGCTTGCCGTCGCCGTCGAAATCCACGGCATGTTCGAGATAAGAACTCGGCATGAATTGCGGCTGACCGAGCGCTCCGGCCCAGGAGCTCTTCATGCTTGCGGCGCCGATATAGCCCTTTTGAACAATCTCCAGTGCTGCAACCAACTCCTCGCGGAACATATCCTTGCGCGTCGCCATGAACGCTTTCGTGCCAAGCACTGTAAAAGCATTATAGGGAATCTTGACGCTGCCATAGCCGCTCTCGCGGCCCCATATGGCGAGAACGATCTCACCAGGAACGCCATATTTGCTCTCTACCGCCTTCAGAACCCGCGCATATTGTCCAAAACGTGCTGTGCCGCCCGATGTGACGGCATTTACGGTCTTGTCGTTAAAGTATTTTCCGGGTGAGCCGAACTCAGTCTGAACCTGTTTTTGCGGTGTCTGCGGCTTCTCGCCCGGCATGACGAGATCGGGCAGGTCGAAGTTCAGCGTCACGCCAGTAAAGGCCTGATCGAAGGTAGCTTTGGAAATGCCCTTTGCCTTGGCTTGCGGCCAGAGATCGTTGGCAAGCCAGGACTGGAACTGAGCTTCGACCTCAGGCTTTGATGCGGCCAATCCCGCACTTGCATCAAGACCTAGAAATATCCCTACCACCGCCCCAAGGGCAAATCTCAATGGGCGTTGGATCAAGACATTCTCCCTATAGTGATGTTCTGGCGCGCAGTGCCGCCGTCAACGTTCCCTCGTCAAGGTAATCGAGTTCGCCGCCCACGGGCACGCCATGAGCAAGCCTCGTGATGCGAACATCAAAACCAGCAAGCTGATCGGTGATGTAGTGCGCCGTCGTCTGCCCCTCGACGGTCGCATTGACGGCGAGGATGACTTCCTTGATCTCGCCTTCCGCTACACGACTGACAAGTGTCATGATGTTGAGATCGTCCGGGCCAACACCGTCGAGTGGCGACAGCCGCCCGCCGAGCACATGATATCGCACATT
This sequence comes from Phyllobacterium sp., assembly GCF_037994405.1. Taxonomy (GTDB): domain Bacteria; phylum Pseudomonadota; class Alphaproteobacteria; order Rhizobiales; family Rhizobiaceae; genus Phyllobacterium. Next base: position 323 of record NZ_JBBNAN010000034.1, on the reverse strand, counting down.
CATCGAACCTGCCCGTTCCAGTGCCCACAAATCGGAGACATCCTCGACCACTATAAGCGTCGCGCGTTCGCGGCGCGGGTCGGTGCAGATCATGCAGGGATCGGACGTATCGACATTGCCACAGGTGCTGCAGATGCGCACCTTGTCGGCAGCATCCTGCATGGCCGAACCCAGCGGGATCAGCAGCGCTTCCTTCTTCTTGATGAGGTGCAGGGCAGCCCGGCGGGCGGAACGCGGCCCTAGTCCTGGCACTTTGGCCAGCAGCTGGATCAGGCGTTCAATTTCAGGACCGGCGATTCGTTTCGACATATCGCCGGTTTAGA
>NZ_JBBNAN010000033.1:0-22746 GCF_037994405.1 Phyllobacterium sp. | reverse complement strand
TGCGCTGGCTGTAGAGCTGCTGTTTCAGCTTCAGTCGCGGCAGCTCCTTGGTAAATTCCTTAAGCGATTCACTTGATCCGAAGCCATCGGGCGTCGGTTCGTAAAAGATGTTGTTCACGCCCAGGCTGAGCTGGCCGAAAACTTTCGGCGTGGTGATATCTTGCAGGCTGCGCGTCGAGGCGAGCGAATAGGACGCTGGGATATGCTGGAACGACACCGACTCGGCATTAACCCAGATGCCGAAAAACCTGTCCTTGCGCCGCACGACGAAACTGCGCTCTGGCCCTTCCAGGATAACCACAATATCATAACGGCCCTGCCGCTGGATCAACGGGTCGGCATTGTCCAGCGCGCCGAATATCGTTAGGTCGGTGCCGCGGAAGCCGGAGGTAATCGCGATCGTATCGGTCGATAGGCCGATCTCCACAGTCTCCTTGTTGCCAGGCAGTTGCTGCGCAAAAGCTGATTGGCCCGCAACCAGTGCAATTATCAGCGCAAGGACACCGGCGGCAGTCCTCATAATGCCCCCGTCGCAAGCGCAAGCGTGACCGAATAAAGATCGTCGGGCGTGATGAAGAGTTCGACAGCAAGCCGCAGGCCCACCGCCAGCACCAGCATTGCCAAAAGGGCGCGCAATTGTTCGCCGCGCAGTTTCTGGCCAATACGCGTGCCGTATTGTGCGCCGACGACGCCGCCTGTCATCAGCAGCATTGCCAGCACGATATCGACCGACTGGTTGGTTGTCGCCTGCATGACAGTGGTGAACGCGGTGACGAAGACGATCTGGTAGAGCGAGGTGCCGATAACCACGTTGGTCGGCACTTTGAGCAGATAGATCATGGCGGGCACCATGATGAAGCCGCCGCCGACACCCATGATCGACGATAGAAAGCCGATGGCTGCGCCGAGCACCATGACAGGAATAATGCTGACATAGATCTTCGAGGCGCGGAAGCGCATTTTGAACGGGAGCTTGTGCACCCAATTATGTTGGCCGGGCTTCTTCAGAGTGGCGAGCTGTCCGGCTCTTGTCCGGCGCATCGCCTGCACGCTTTCATAGAGCATCAGGCCGCCAATCGTGCTTAGAAAAATCACGTAAAGCAGGGAGACGATGAGGTCGAGCTGACCGAGCTGGCGCAGGAGAACGAAGACATAGATGCCGACGCCGGCGCCGATCACGCCGCCAATCACCAGCAACGACCCAAGTTTGACGTCAAGCGTACCACGCTTGAAATGGGAAAGCGCCCCGCTGAACGATGAGGCAATGACCTGGTTCGCGCCAGTGGCAACCGCAACTGCAGGTGGAATATTATAGAAAATCAAAAGAGGGGTGATCAGGAACCCGCCGCCCACGCCAAACATGCCCGACAGGAACCCCACCGCCGCGCCCATGAAGAAGAGCACGAAGATATTGACCGAAATCTCGGCTATAGGCAGATAAATTCCCAATGCCAACCCCATACCCATCACGGTGCTACGACATCGTCGTAACACCACAATGACAGCAATTCTTTAAGGTTTCTTGCCCACTTGCAGGCTTGAAGTCAAACATTGACTGAAGCGAGCACAACATATTGGTTCAAACACGAAACCTATTGTCGCAACAGTGCCGCGGGCGATGTTTTGACCGGTAAACGGCGCTAGGGTCAGGACCTAGATCTGCTTGTTCTTCTGCAAAAGGCTCCGGACGAGATTTCTATCGATATTGCCGGTGGGCTTCAATCCATTATCCTTCTGGAAAGCCATGATGGCATCGCGTGTCTTGGCACTGATCTTGCCGTCCGAACCGCCAGCATCGTAGCCACTCTTGTTGAGGATGAGCTGTACATTGCGTATGGCCTTTTCCATGTCGATGGAGCCGGTCGTGACGGATCCCGTTGCGGCCGGGCTCACACGCCATTCTTCCGGCACGCTCAGGGCATTGGCGTCCGGGTTGAGCGGCTTCGGCTTCCATAGCTGCGTCGCAGCACGTGCACGCTCAAGCTGGTCTGGGGTCATCGCCTTTGCCACTTCATCGCGCTTCTGTGCCGCGTCCTTGTCACCAGCATTTGCGGCAAGCGCAAACCATTTGTAGCTTTCCTCGAGACTCTGCGGAACGCCCATCCCCTTGGCCGAGAGGATCGCCAGGTTGAACTGGCTGTCCTTCACGCCGAGCTCCGCAGCCTGGCTGAACCAGCGTGCTGCAGACTCATTGTCGGGCGCGCCGTCGATCCCTGCTGCGAAAAGCACTGCGAGGTTGTGCATGGCGCTGGCATTGCCCTGTTCAGCAGAGAGCTGATAATACGTCTTGGCCTTCGCCAGATCGCGGGCAACGCCAAGTCCCTTCTCATAGAAGTTTCCGAGGCGATATTGCGCGGGAGCAAAGCCCCGTTGTGCGGAAAGATTGTACCACTCAGCCGCCTTGGCATAGTCGCTCGTAACGCCCCGCCCATCCATGTAGCGGTCGCCGATTTCGAACAGTGCCTTGCTGTCGCCCTTTGCGGCAGCATCGCGCAGCGGCTCCGGACCGGCTTCCACCGGGATGAACGGCAGGGCCGTGGTTGATGCATTCGCATCTGCGGATGTTGCAGCGGAGGAAGTATCGGTCGCGGGCGGTGTGACCTGCTGCGAATTGATCACATTTGCCACAGTGTCCTTTGCCGCAGTTGCGTCGGCTGGCATGCTGTCTTCGGCAGGCGCTGCCGATTGTGCGGCCATTGCCGGCATGGAAGGTTCAGCTGGTAGCGCCGGTTCCTTTGCGGCAAACTGCGCTGAAGGCGTAGGTTCCGGTGCTGTCGGCTGGGCCTGAGAGTCCAGTCCTGCCGAATGGTCAAGGAAGGCGTTTTTCAGTTGAAGACCGGCGATCGCAATCATGATCGCGCCGATAGCAAGGAGGATCGGTTTGCGCTGGCGCAAAAACAGGCTGCCCTTGCCGCCGTCGGCTTTTTCCGAAATTAAAGGCGCGGCGCGCTTCTGATTTTCGACTTCGGAAGCTGCCGCCTGGGCTGCCCTGCGTGCGGCTGCTATGAAATCTGCTTTGCCGGCCGATGTCTCGCCAGCGAGCGGCATTTCGCGCCGGTCATCACGAACCCGCTTGAGTATGGAATTGAGATCCGGCATGCCGGAGCCGGGCTCCAGCGGGCGATTGAGGATATTCGGGTCGAGGTCCGCATTTGCGTCTGATTGCTCCGCTTCGTCGGCGGTATCCATGTCCGGATCTTGTGCGGCCTCGTGCTTGCCGCGACCCTTCAAACCTCGCTTGAGGCTGCCAAACAGTGATTTCTTTTCGCGAGGCGCGGATTCTGAGCTTTCAGCGGCATGGGGGAGAGCCACTTCCGGCGACATATTTTCGTCTTTCGAGACGATTGGTGCGTTGAAGGCTGGCTCGACGTCGATGGCATGATCGTAAGCCAGCGTTGCCTTCATTTTTGGCTCATCAGCGATAAACGTCGTGCCCGCCGCGGCGTCACGAGGCCGGTACACGGGCGCAGGACCGCTTTCCAGCGAGGCGAGGCGATCGACGATCTTGAGCAGCGTGTCGTGGATGGCTTCAAAAGTTTTGGTGTTGCGCTCTTCAGACTTGCGCGCCAGCATCTCCAGGGTCTTCAGATCGTCGGCAAGTTCACGGGCAATCGCGCTGTCGTGGTCACTGCCGAAATTTGTCGTGTTGCGGATTGCCTCGGCTGCAGCGTTGCGGGCGGCTTCCACCACGAGATCGCGATTGGCAGCAATTGACGCCTCGATAGCATCGAGACGCGGCGGGATAGCGGCCATTTCGGCATGGCGGTCATTCGACTGGGAAAGGTGCTCCGCAAGGCCAGCAATCTGCAATTCCAGATTGCGGATGGCATCCTGGGTTCCGTCCGCCTGAGGCACATTCTGGGCAATGTAGCGCGCCATATCGTCGAAGCGAGCTTCGAGATTGTCTGTCAGGCGAATATCGCTGTGCTCGGCCATCATGTGATGGTCATCGAGCCGGCGGGTGAGTTCTTCGAAACGTTGATCGATTCTTGCGATGAAAGCTGGATCTGCCGTGGCTGGCTCCGGCATGGTCTCGAGCTTGCGGATGATCTGCAGTACCCGGTCCTCCAGATCGCGGAAATCAGAGATGCTGATCGAGGCGGGTGCATTTTGCAGGTGGCGTGTTACCGCGGCAAGCTGCTCGGATAGGAGGTCAAGGTTGAATGCGGGCGCCTTGCTCTGCTCGGTGAGCTGATCAACGCGTTGCGCAAGTTCACCCATGCGCTTGAGGATCGTGTCGGACGTGCGGTCATAGGTTGCTGACTCAATCTTGGAGGCCAACGACGCAATGCGCGCCTCAACGCGCTCGAATGCATCGGCCTCCGCATATTGCATCGAGGCGGGACGCGACGTGGCAACGATCGCGCGGCTGATTTCATCCAAACGCTCATCGACCTGTTGCATGAATTTGGCAGGTAAAGACGCGCCCTGTTTACGCGACATCTGCTCGACAGCGCCGGTCAGAAGAACCAGCTTGTCTTCGACATTGTGCAGCGGCAGCGAGTGCGGCAGGACTTCAACTGCCTGCCGGATCCCATCGAGCCTACCTTCAATTGTTTCAAGCGAGGCACCCGTTTCGCCACTTTTGAACGGTTGGCGATGATAAGTATCGAAACGCTCGTCCATCGCATCCCAACGATTGCCAAGACTTTTCACCGGCTCTTCGCGTGTCAGGGTGTCAACGGTACGCTTCAGCTCATCGAGATCGCCGCGCAGCATGGAAAGGTGGGCGCTGTCTGTCTTGCTATGATTTGCGGGATGTGCATCAGAAGCCGTCGACTGACGCAGATCATGCATCGCGTCGCGATACGGCTCGTATTGCCCTCGGGCAGGCGCTTCGATTTCGCCGCGCATCTCATCACGAAGATGCTTGAGCTGTGCGGCTATGGCCGAGAGATCGTGTTTGGCGCCTGGTCGCTGGTTTGCAGGCGAGGGTTCCGATTGCATAGCCGCGTGGCGAGGCGTTGCCGGTTGCCCGGCCCGGGAAGCAAGGGCGACGAAGCGGTCGGCGATGTCCTGGTTTTCTTCCGGGATATCAGGCTTCATTGCGCTGCGCAGCTGGCTCTCAAGTGTTTCGAGTGTGCGGTTGAGACTGTCCAGCGACGTCGCATCACGCCGCGCGCGATTAACATTGACCTGTTCCATCAGTGACCTTTGGTTCGTCATGGACGTCTGCTGCCCGAGTTGACGCCGGACAGAGCCGGCGAATGAAAATTCTTGGCTCTTGGGAAACAGCCGGTCGCGCTGTGCGCGTCGGGGCCAAACCGGAGAGCCGGGGCTTGATACCCCATGCGGTCCGACAAGCCGTGAAAAACAAATCACATATAGACACGGTTCACCGTCACTGTGACATTGGCGAAACGTGGTAAACAACTGGTTAAGGCCCCGGCGTCAAAGGTCAAAAATATATTTGGCTAGGCAAAAACGGTGTCTGATTCATCGAATTTCATGGCGCGGCGTTAGAGGCGGAGATCGGCCGGCGGTGGCAAATCACCAAGAACAGAAATTCGCAAAATTTTGACGTTTACGCAAACGTCAAAATTTGTTAGACAAGATGAAATTCTGACGGCACCCCTGTCTTGGTGCTATCCTTGCTCGTTTATGTTTTGGAGGAAACCTGATGCCGAGTTATCGCGCGCCTGTTGAAGACACGCTGTTTATCCTGAACGATGTCCTGGGATTTGAACGCTACAACAATCTTCCAGGCTTTGGAGATGCCTCGCCCGATATCGTCGAAGCGATTCTTGGCGAAGGTGCAAAGCTTGCGGAGAACACGCTCTTTCCCGTCAATCAGAGCGGTGACCATGAAGGCTGCGTGCGGCTTGATGACGGATCTGTAAAAACACCAACGGGCTTCAAGGAAGCTTTCGATCAGTACCGCGAAGGCGGCTGGGTCGGTCTCGCTGTGCCGCAGGAATTTGGCGGGCAGGGGCTTCCTTATGCGCTGCATGTGGCTGCAGGCGAATATATGGCGTCGGCAAACATGGCGCTGGTGATGTATCCGGGCCTGACCCAGGGCGCAATCGCCGCCATTCTCACTCATGGCACGCACGAGCAGAAGCAGGTGTATCTGCCCAAGATGACCAACGGGACATGGACCGGCACCATGAACCTGACTGAGCCGCATTGTGGAACCGATCTCGGTTTGTTGCGCAGCAAGGCTGTGCCAAGCGCTGACGGGTCCTACAGGATATCCGGGCAGAAGATTTTCATCTCCGCCGGCGAGCACGATATGGCGCAGAACATCATTCATCTGGTGCTCGCCCGTATCGAGGGCGCTCCGGAAGGTACCAAGGGCATCTCCCTGTTCATCGTTCCGAAGTTCATTGTCGACGAGAATGGCAATCCCTTAACGCGCAATGGCGTGTCCTGCGGCTCCATCGAAGAAAAGATGGGCATTCACGGCAACTCGACCTGCGTCATGAATTATGACGAGGCAACCGGTTATCTCATCGGCGGTGAAAACAAGGGTCTGCGCGCCATGTTCACCATGATGAATGAGGCACGGCTAGGTGTGGCCCTGCAGGGGCTTTCCATTGGCGAGGTCGCCTACCAGAATGCCGCGATTTATGCGCGCGACCGTATCCAGGGCCGGGCACTGACCGGACCGAAGCAGCCGGACAAGAAGGCCGATCCGATCATCGTCCACCCGGACATTCGCCGTATCCTTCTGACGATCAAGTCGTTCAACGAAGCTGGTCGCGCGTTCATTCTCTGGTCCGCGCTGAAGTCGGATGTGGCGCATCGCTCCGGCGATGAGGCCGAAAGACAGCTGGCTGACGATATTCTTGGCCTGATGACACCGGTTCTGAAAGGCGTCCTGACCGACAAGGGCTTCGAGCACGCCTGTATGGCGCAGCAGGTCTTCGGCGGCCATGGCTATATCGAAGAACATGGCATGAGCCAGTACGTACGTGATGCACGCATTGCCATGATTTACGAGGGTGCCAATGGCATCCAGGCGCTCGATCTGGTCGGACGCAAGCTCGGTGCCAATGGCGGGCGTGCTGTCATGGCGTTCTTCAAGGAAGTTGGCGATTTCTGCGAGGAAAACCGCAGTGACGAGAAGCTATCCTTCTTCACGAAGCATCTGAAGAAAGGCCTCAATGATTTGCAGGCTGCCTCCATGTGGCTGATGCAGAACGGAGTGGCGAACCCGGATAATGCCGGTGCGGCATCGACCGATTACATGCATCTCTTCGGCTTGGTGGCGCTCGGCTATATGTGGGCGCGGATGGCCAAGGCATCGCACGCCAAGCTGGCAGAAGGTGCTGGCGACAAGGCCTTCCACGAAACCAAGCTGATCACCGGCAAGTTCTTCATGGAACGTGTCATGCCGGAAACTTCGGCGCATCTTGCCCGCATCCAGACCGGAGCAGACACGATGATGGCGCTTGCCGCGGAAGCATTCTAAGCTGCACCTAGGCCAATTACGAGCCGCCATCGCGCGGCTCGTTCAGGACTATTTCAGGAGGTTTGTGATGGGTCTGCGACCGGACGAAGTATTGGGTGTTGCGAAACCCGACTGGAAGACTGACGACGTCGTGATGCTGGAGGAGATGGCCACGAAGTTTCTCGAGGCCGAGGTGTTGCCGCACTACGAGCGTTTCGAAAAACAGGAAATATTTGACCGTTCGATATGGGAACTTGCCGGCGAGAACGGCCTGTTGTGCGCCTCGATGCCGGAAGAATATGGCGGTGCCGGTGGCACCTACGCGCATGAGAGCGCGATCCTCGAAGCCATCGGCCACGTTGGCGTCGACGGCTTCGGCATTGCCCTGCACAATTCCATCGTCGCTCCCTATATCCTCCACTATGGATCGCAAGAGCAGAAGCAGAAATGGCTGCCTAAAATGGCTACCGGCGAACTGATCGGCGCGATTGCCATGACCGAGCCCGGTGCGGGCTCTGACCTTCAGGGCGTCAAGACCAGCGCGAAAAGGGATGGCAATCACTACGTCATAAACGGCTCGAAGACGTTCATCACCAACGGTCAGCTTGCCAACCTGATCATCATCGTCACCAAGACGGATCCTTCGCTGGGCGCCAAAGGGACCTCGCTGATCGTTGTCGAGACTGACGGCCAGGAAGGCTTTGAACGTGGCCGCAACCTCGACAAGGTCGGGCTGAAGTCGAACGATACTTCGGAGCTTTTTTTCAACGAGGTCCGGGTCCCAACGTCCAATCTCCTCGGTACCGAAGAGGGTCAGGGCTTTGTTCAGCTGATGCAGCAGTTACCACAGGAACGGCTGCAGATTGGCGGTTCGGCGATTGCAATGGCGGAACGCGCCATCGCAATCACTTCCGACTACGTGAAGGAACGCAAGGCTTTCGGCAAGGCGATCATCGAGTTTCAGAACACGCAGTTCAAGCTGGCCGAGCTCAAGACCGAGGCCACGATCGGCCGTGTTTTCTACAACCACTGCGTTGAGCGTCACGTTAATGGCGGCGGGCTCGATCCTGTCACGGCCTCCATGGCGAAATACTGGCTCAGCGATCTGCAGAATAAAATCGTCGATGAATGCCTGCAGCTGCATGGCGGCTACGGCTATATGAACGAATTTCCGATTGCCCGCATGTTCCGCGACGCCCGTGTCCAGCGGATCTATGGCGGCACCAACGAAATCATGAAGCTTTTGATCGCCCGCAGCCTTTGAGCTGCCGGTTTGAACAGGGAGAATGAAATGACTGAGGCATATATCTATGACCACGTCCGCACGCCGCGCGGCAGAGGCAAGAAGGATGGCAGCCTGCACGAAGTGCCTGCCGTTCGCCTCGGCGCGAAAGTGCTGGAGGCCCTGCGCGACCGCAACGGTCTCGATACGGGTCTGGTCGACGACATCATTTATGGCTGCGTTGATCCGGTCGGCGAAGCGGGTGCTGTCATTCCGCGCTCTTCTGCATTCGAAGCCGGCTATAACTTCAAAGCGCCGGGCATGCAGATCTCGCGTTTTTGTGCCTCGGGCCTTGATGCGGTGAATTTCGCTGCGGCCAAGATCGTGCAAGGTGCGGATGATATCGTCATCGCTGGCGGTGTTGAATCCATGTCGCGAGTCGGCATGGGCATGTCTGGCGGAGCCTGGTACATGGACCCGTCGGTAGGTCTTCCGGGCTATTTCATGCCGCAGGGTGTATCCGCTGATCTGATCGCGACGAAATATGGCTTCAGCCGCGATGATGTCGACGCCTATGCGGTGGAAAGCCAGAAGCGCGCCGGGGACGCCTGGAAGAAGGGGTACTTCAAGAATTCAGTTCTTGAAATCAAGGACCAGAACGGCCTGATCATCCTCGATCACGACGAGCACATGCGCCCGACGACAGACATGCAGGCGCTGGCCGCGCTCAATCCATCCTTCGTCATGCCTGGCGAGATGGGCGGCTTCAACGCGGTCGGCATTCAGGCCCATCCGGAAGTCGAGACGATCAACCACGTGCATCATGCCGGCAATTCGTCCGGTATCGTTGATGGGGCTGCGGGAGTCCTGCTCGGCTCGAAGAGCGCTGGCAAGGCCCTGAGTGCCAAGCCGCGCGCCCGTATCCGGGCATTTGCCAATATCGGTTCCGATCCGGCGCTGATGCTGACAGGTCCGGTCGATGTGACAGAGAAGTTGTTGAAGCGTGCCAAGATGAAGATCTCGGACATTGACCTGTTCGAGTTGAACGAGGCCTTTGCAGCAGTGGTGCTGCGTTACATGCAGGCTTTCGACATTCCTCGCGACAAGATCAACGTCAATGGCGGCGCCATCGCCATGGGCCATCCGCTTGGCGCGACCGGCGCAATGATCCTCGGTACGGTTCTCGATGAGCTCGAACGCCGTGATCTCAATGTCGCGCTCGTCACACTGTGCATTGGCGCAGGCATGGGCACTGCAACCATCATCGAACGCGTCTGAGGGAGAACGGAAGATGAGCTATACAAACTTCAAATTCGACGTCGACGCGGACGGTATTGCACTTGTCACCTGGGACATGCCGGGCAAGTCGATGAATGTCTTCACCGAAGAGGTGATGAAGGAACTGGACACCATCGTTGACCGGGTCGCGACGGACGAGGCGATCAAGGGTGCGGTGATCACCTCCGGCAAGGACACGTTCTCCGGCGGTGCGGACCTCACCATGCTCAAGCGCATGTTCCAGCTTTTTCAAAACGAAAAGGCAAAGAACCCGAAGAAGGCGGTTGAACTCCTGTTCGAGAACACCGGCAAGATGGGTGGCCTATTCCGCAAGCTGGAAACGTCCGGGAAGCCCTGGGTTTCCGCGATCAATGGCACCTGCATGGGTGGCGCATTCGAAATGTCCCTGGCCTGCCACGGCCGCGTGGTTTCGGATGATCCTTCGGTCAAGATAGCTCTGCCGGAAGTCAAGGTCGGCATCTTCCCTGGTGCCGGGGGTACGCAGCGCGTTCCGCGCCTGACCAACCAGCAGGACGCACTGCAGATGATGACGACGGGCTCCAGCCTGACCGCATCGCGTGCCAAGGCCATGGGGCTTGTGCATGAAGTCGTTGCGGCCAAGAAACTGGTCGAGGCAGCCAAGAAGATGATCAAGGCTGGTCTCAAGCCTGTACAGCCATGGGATGAAAAGGGCTTCAAGCTTCCCGGCGGTGCCATCTATTCGCCAGCCGGTGCCAATCTCTGGCCGGCCGCTACAGCAATCCTGCGCCGGGAAACCTATGGCAATTATCCGGGCGCGGCCGCGATCCTGAAATCGGTCTATGAAGGCCTGCTCGTGCCGTTCGACACAGCTCTCAAGATCGAGCAGCGCTATTTTACCCAGATCCTCCAGACGACGGAGGCCGGAATGATGATCCGTTCGCTGTTCGTCTCGTTGCAGGAATTGAACAAGGGTGCGCGCCGTCCGGCGAACGTGAAGCAGACCAAGTTCAAGAAAGTTGGTGTCGTCGGCGCCGGCTTCATGGGCGCAGGCATTGCCTATGTTACGGCGAAAGCAGGCATTCCCGTTGTTCTTGTCGACCAGAGCCTTGAGGCGGCTGAAAAGGGCAAGGCGCATTCCGCCGACCTCATCACCAAGGAAATGCACAGGGGTAAGGCGACCGCAGAGGAAAAGGAAAAGCTGCTTGGTCTGATCACCGCATCCTCGGACTATGCCGATCTGGAAGGCGTAGACCTTGTCATCGAGGCAGTGTTCGAAGACCGCGAAGTCAAGCGCGTTGTGACGCAAAAGGTCGAGGCTGTGTTGAAGCCGGCGGCAGTCTTCGCATCCAACACCTCGACACTGCCGATTACCGGTCTTGCCAAGGTCTCGCAGCGTCCGAAGAACTTTGTCGGCATCCACTTCTTCTCACCTGTTGACAAGATGATGCTGGTGGAAGTCATTGTCGGCAAGAAAACGTCGGACAAGGCACTCGCCGTTGCGCTCGATTACGTGCGTGCGATCAAGAAGACGCCGATCGTCGTCAACGATACACGCGGCTTCTACGTCAATCGCTGTGTCCTGCGCTATATGTCGGAAGCCTACAACATGCTGGTTGAAGGGGTTCCGCCGGCGATGATCGAGAATGTCGCCCGTATGGCCGGCATGCCGGTCGGACCACTGGCGCTGAACGACGAAACGGCAATTGACCTGTCGCAGAAGATCCTGAAAGCGACGCTGGCCGATCTTGGACCAAAGGCTGTCGATCCGCGTCATGTGGAACTGGTCAATACGCTGGTCGACAAATATGACCGCCGCGGCCGTAAGAACGGCAAGGGCTTCTACGACTATCCAGCCAAGCCGGCCAAGAAGCAGCTGTGGCCCGAATTGAAGACGCTTTATCCGCAGCAGGACCCGGACAAGATCAATGTGGAGGTGCTGAAGCAGCGTTTCCTCTTCACGATTGCGCTCGAGGCTGCCCGTGTCATGGAAGAAGGTATCGTCACCGACCCGCGCGAGGCGGATGTCGGCTCGATCCTCGCCTTCGGCTTCGCACCCTATACGGGCGGAACCCTGTCCTATATCGACGGCATGGGAGCGGCGAAGTTTGTCGAGATAGCCAAGGGTCTGCAACGGAAATATGGCGCACAGTTCAAAGCGCCGAAACTGCTGCTCGACATGGCCGAAACGGGCGAGACGTTCTACGAGCGCTTCAATCCCTATCCAGCTGAAGAAAACAAGAAGGCGGCCTGATAAGAGACGTGTGGGGTTCAATCAGATCCCCACACCTCACTGGACATGCAAACCACGTACAAATAACCGTGGAAAATAAGAAAGTTTTCCGTAATTCTACTCGACATTTCCAAAATTCCTTTCTAAAACCGTATAGAAGGTATTTTTTCCTTTTCTCTGGAAATAGATCATGTTTTCACATGACCGCATCTGGGCGGCCATCGATGCACTTGCAGAACGCCATTCCCTCTCCGTTTCTGGATTGGCGAAGCGGGCCGGGCTTGATCCAACGACTTTCAACAAATCCAAGCGCTATTCGGTCGATGGACGTGCGCGCTGGCCCTCGACCGAGTCTCTTGCCAAGATCATGGAAGCCACCGGTTCACCCTTGGATGAGTTCATGATGCTCGTCATTGGCAAGGCGGTGCGCGCGGGCGGTACGGCAATGCGTTCCATCCCGCTGCTCGGCTTCGCACAGGCAGGTGCCGGTGGGTACTTCGATGACGGCGGCTTTCCCGTGGGGCAGGGCTGGGATGTCGTCGAGTTTCCGATTGGTCCCGGAGATGCGGTTTACGCGCTTGAGGTGTCAGGCGATTCAATGCTGCCACTTTATCGCGATGGTGACACCATCATCGTTGCTCCCGGTGCTGCCGTGCGTCGCGGCGACCGCGTTGTGGTGCGCACCAAGGACGGTGAGGTCATGGCCAAGATTCTCGCGCGTCAGACCCCGCGAACAATCGAACTGCAATCGATGAATCCTGAACACCCAAATCGCACCTTTGACGCGGTCCATATCGACTGGATCGCCCGGATCCTGTGGGCAAGCCAATAGGAATTCACTCCGCATGCGTCAGCTGCCGCTTTATATTCTGACCTTACTGGTGGCCCTTTTGCTGCTCTATGCTTTTGTCGCGCCGTTCCATGGTGGATTGGAGACTTCGGTCGTTGCTCGCCAGGATGATGATGTCACGCCTGAAAATTTCGAATTGCCCGACGAAATGAAAAATGACGCGCCTGCGGACACACCTTTGGCAAATGAGGCCGTGCCCGCACAATCCTTCGAAGCGCGACAAGTCGATCCAGATGGATTTTCGTCTTCGAACAATGAGACTGCTCCACTCGAACGCGTCCAACCGCGCCAACCCCTGAGCAAGCTGGGGCAGGCATCGTCGCCCGCGCCACCACCGGCCCCGGTGCCGGTCGACAATACTGCAAAGCCGGTTTTGCTTTACCGCCCGGTTGCGACTGCCGCGGGTACGATCGAGGCGTCCGGTTACAAGATTGCGATCGAGGGCATCGACGCTTTGCCGCCAGAGGAGACCTGCAACTCCGATGGAACGACCTGGCCTTGTGGCATGGCTGCACGGACGGCCTTCCGTAATTGGCTACGCTCGCGGGCCGTCGAATGCACCGTGCCCGGCCAGCCATCCGAGGCGCTCATCGCAACCGGGTGCAAGCTTGGCAAATCTGATCTTGCCGAGTGGCTTGTGCAGAACGGCTGGGCGCGCGCCAAAGACGGCACGCCCATGGCTGAAGCGATGAAGAAAGCCGAGGAGGCAAAACTCGGAATCTTCGGCAGTCCGCCGCCGGCGCTTCCGGCAACTGACGATCTGCCGGTGCCCTCGTTCAGTGACACGCCACTGCAATCGGCCGAGCCATTGCCAGCCCCGCCGCCATTGGCCGTGCCGGACGCCCCATTTCCGCCCCGCCCGCAGTAGACTTAATATTTCACGCGTCGTGACAAACGGCCTCGACGTTGTGGCCGTCCGGATCACGCACAAACGCTCCGTAATAATTGGCGTGGTAGTGGGGCCGCAGGCCTGGTGCGCCATTGTCGCTGCCGCCAGCTGCTAACGCGGCCTTGTAAAAGGCATCGACGACAGCACGGCTGCTGACACGAAAAGCCACATGAACGGGCGGTTTGTTCGGGATGCCGCTGGCAATCCAGAAATCGGGCTTGCCCCCCTCGCCGAAGCCGGCAACGTCCGCGCTCCCGGTGACTGACGCTGGAAATTCAACAATAAGCTCGTATCCGATTGCAGCGAGTGTTTCCTGATAGAATTTCCTGCTCTGCCCGTAATTGCTGACGCTGACGCCCGTATGATCAATCATTCAGTCCTCCCACGGATTTTAGCCAAGCCAGTCTAAGATAGTTCTCCTGCCAATGCCTTCGCAATCAGAGCACGTGTCTCAGCAATACCATAAAGCGCAACGAAGGAGCCAAAGCGCGGACCGCGCTCCTGTCCGATGAGGACTTCATAGAGCATCTGGAAGAAAGACACGGACACGCCCGGACCGCCCTCGGGACTCTTCTTCGTATGGTCCTGATAGCGCTCGATTGTGCGGGCGACATCGAGAATGGCGTTCTGGATGTCATTGCCGTCAGCATCGCTGGGAAGAGTTGCCAGCTTCTTGTCCATTGCTTTCAGTGCACCGCATTCCACTTCGTCGGGCGTGCGGAATTTCTTCGAGGGCTTTACGAAGTCGTTGAAGTAACGGATCGCATAACCGACCAGTGCATCCAGCTCCGGATTGTTCTGTGCGGTAACACCGGGCGCATAACGCGAGATGAAGCCCCAGAGAACGCTGCTGTTCTCGGCATTGGAGGCGCTGACAAGGTTCAGCAAGAGCGCGAACGGAACCGGCATCTCGACAGATGGCGGATTGCCATTGTGCAGGTGCCAGACCGGATTGTTCAAGCGGTCTTTCCAGGATTGACGTCCATAAGCGGAAAGGTAGGTGAAGTATTCGTCCACCGCCTTGGGAATGACGTCGAAATATAGCCGCTTTGCCGTCCTGGGCTTCTGGAACATATAAAGGCCCAGACTTTCGGTTGGCGCATAGGTCAGCCATTCGTCGATGCTGAGACCATTGCCCTTTGACTTCGATATCTTCTGACCGACATTGTCGAGAAAGAGTTCATAGACGAAATGCTCGGGGGCACGGCCACCCAAAATCTCGCAAATGCGATCGTAGATAACCGCATTGGTCTGGTGGTCTTTGCCAAACATCTCGAAATCAACGCCAAGTGCCGCCCATCGCATGCCAAAGTCGGGCTTCCATTGAAGTTTGACGTTACCACCCGTCACAGGAAGCGTGGTCTCGATGCCGTTCTCGTCATCAAAGCTTATCGTGCCATTCTTCGCGTCGATATTCTTCATCGGAACGTAGAGCACGCGCCCGCTTGTCGGTGAAATTGGCAGAAACGGGCTATAGGTTGCCTGGCGCTCCTCGCCAAGTGTCGGCAGCATAACCTTCATAATGTCGTCGTAGCGCTCAGCAGCACGCAGCAGCACCTCGTCGAAACGGCCCGCCTTATAATACTGCGTTGCGCTGGCAAATTCGTAGTCAAAACCGAATGTATCGAGGAAGCGGCACAACATGACGTTGTTGTGGTCGGCGAAACTGCGATAGTTACCGCCAAAGGGATTGGGAACTGCCGACAGCGGCTTGTGCAAATGCGGCTCCAGGAGCGAGCGATCCGGTACATTGTCTGGAATCTTGCGCATTCCGTCCATGTCATCGGAGAAGCACAAAAGCTTTGTCTTGACGCTATCCCTGGTCAGGACACGAAAAGCGTGGCGCACCATCGAGGTGCGTGCCACTTCTCCGAAAGTGCCAATGTGCGGCAGGCCGGAAGGGCCGTAACCGGTCTCGAACAGGATCGTGTCGGGATAGCCGGTCTTCTCGTAGCGTTTGATGATCTTTTGCGCCTCTTCGAAGGGCCAGGCTTTGGCCTCTGCTGCCGCCGCGATCAATTCGGGGGTCAGTTCGATTTGGGTATTAGGGCGCGAAGTCATTCGTTTTTCCTGTATTTTAAAGAGCGCGCGGACACTATGGCGGCAGGTTGTCCGCGTCAATTGTATCTGTGATCGGGATGGCTGCTCGAGCGTATTTTCTGGCGAAGAATGAAATCTAATAGAAGTCGACCGGAAAATACCGCAAATAGAGTTCCGAAATCGTGCCCTTCTCCTCCAGAGATTTCAGGGCAAAGTTGAAAGCGTCGACAAGTTCGCCGTTTTCCAGTGTGGTCGCGATCATCATTCCGTCGCCGAGAAACTGTGGGGCGATATAGGGTCCGCCAGTGAAGGCGCAACAGTTCTTGGCATCCGGGCTGCCGATCCAAAAGGAAAGATCTGACCCGTCGCCAAAAACAGCGTCGATCTTTTTCGCCTGCAGATCATTGAGCATGAGTTCCCGCGAAGGATAGCCGACCCAATGTCCCCTCGGGAAAAAATCGGCAAATATCGCCTGATGGACCGAGCCTGCAATGACTCCAATCGTCTTCTTGTCGAGCGTATTGGCAAGTGGTTCGACCAACGCTGTGTCCCTCATCGTCAGGAAACGGGCTGGCAGGCGCATATAAGGTGCCGTAAACGCGTATTTTTCGCGTAGTGCGGCCGTTGGTTTCAAGCCTGCGATAATTGCTTCGGCTTCGCCATTGTCGAGCGTCGGTTGCAACTCGTTCCACGGACGGGCTTCGATCTGACAGATTGATGTCACAGCAAGCTCGTTGCAGATCGCCCGCGCAAGATCGACGTTGAAGCCAGAAATGCGTCCCGTGCTGTCGACGAAGTTGAAGGGCGGATAGTCAACCGTGGTCACAAAACGGATGCGCTCGACGGTGGACAGATCAGGTTTGGAAATATGCTCGCGGCCATCCCAATAATGCGGGAAGTCCGATGCTGCGCCAGCTTGCGACAGCGTGGCCAGGATGAGACAAAGGGTGAAAGCAGCGATTGTCCGGATATGCATTCAATCTCAACGTGGCAATGTGATTTGCACAAGGCTAACACGATCCAATCGGCCATGACAGATCGGACTGCCGTGTTGACACAAAAGCTGATGACAAACCATCGGCAGGAAAATAGCGGGCCCATATTGTGATATCTGCCAATTTATTGGCTGAGGATGTCGGGTGCAGCATGGCGTACCGTACGACAGCTCTGTAAGACAGCTTTTCTATGGGAGAAGACGCCGCACCGACCGTCAGAGCCAGCCTATGAATTTGTAGATCCGATGAATTCAGGCCCAGAACCGATGATCAATGGGTCTTCCTTCCCGATCACACTTATGTCTCGTCCCTTGTAGGGCAGGCTCAACAGGATCCGCCGCATGACGGCAATTCTGGCGCGGCGTTTGTCATTTGCCCGGACGATTGTCCATGGCGCGTGCGCCGTATGGGTGCGGGCGAACATTGTGTCACGCGCTTTGGTGTACTCGTCCCATTTCTTGGCACCCTCAATGTCGATAGGTGAGAACTTCCAGTTCTTGAGTGGACTGTGGCGGCGGTCGTGAAAGCGCTTCAACTGCATGATCTGCCCGATGTCGAGCCAGAATTTGAAAAAATGGGTTCCGTCAGCGACGATCATGTGTTCCAGACCGGGTGTTTCCGCCAGAAATGACTGGTGCTGTTCCGGCGTGCAAAATCCCAAAACCGGTTCCACGCCGGCTCTGTTGTACCAGGACCGGTCAAACGTGATGAATTCGCCGGTGGTGGGGAAATGCGAAATATAGCGCTGGTAGTACCATTGCCCGCGCTCTGTTTCGGTGGGCTTGGGCAAGGCGACGTTGCGTGCAGTGCGAGGGTTCATATACTGGCGCAGGGTAAAGATTGTACCGCCCTTGCCAGCCGCGTCGCGACCTTCGAAAACCGAAATTACCCGGCTACCTTTGTCCTTAAGCCAATACTGCAGTTTGACCAATTCGATCTGCAAAAGTTCAACCGTCTCTGCATATTCCTTGCTCGGCATTTTCTCCGCATAAGGAAAGTTGCCGGATGCCAGCGCGCCATCAGCAATCCAGTCGGGGAGCTTGGGATCATCGATGGTGAAGATGCGTTTCTTGCCATCAATCTTCAGATTGAGCGTGGTGTCGATCGCTTGCGGCTCATCGGATTTCTTTTTTGAATCTTTACCCACGTCATTCTTCCTCAATTGACATAAAGCCATGTTATTGGGAGAGCGTTGTATCGTCCAGAGCCTAAAAAGCTCGGCAGGGCAGGAGTTTAGCACATGAGCATATTGGGGCAGGACGGCCGGAGTTTGCAGCAACGAGCGGTGGAGAGGCTGATCCGTGCCCGCTATATTCTGGCCGCTGCCGCGTTTATTACTGCGCTCGTCCTGAGCTCCGGGGTGTCAGGATGGTTAAGCTTTGCAATCATGATGCTCGTCCTCTTCGCGGTCGTCGTCCTTTCGGCGGCCATGCCACGCGCAGACAGTCCCGCAATCTCGCCTGCCAGCGACCCTGCTATCTTCCGCCTGTCCGGCCAGCAGCTCGCAGCCCAATTGCCGGACCCCCTGATCATTTTCGACCACGAGGGAACGATCCTTTATGTCAATCCTGCAGCCAATGGTGCTTTTGGACCTTTGGCCCGAGGCGGTACGCTTTTGATGCACTTTCGCGCGCCTGAGATGCAGACATTGGTTCAATCGGTCATGACCGACGCTATGCCGCGATCTGCGGACTACGCCGAGCGCGTTCCGGTTGAGCGTTGGTATCGGGCCACCGTGCTTCTCCTGGATAAAACGGGAGGCGGCGATCGCCAGTATCTTTTGTCGTTCCGTGACCAGACCGAAGCGCATCGTCTGGAGCGTATGCGTACGGACTTCATCGCCAATGCCAGCCACGAACTGCGCACCCCGCTGGCTTCGCTCAGCGGTTTCATCGAGACCTTGCGCGGGCCGGCGCGAAATGATGCGACGGCGCGTGACAACTTTCTCGAAATCATGCAAAAACAGGCCGAGCGTATGGCACGGCTTATCGACGATCTCTTGTCTCTCTCGCGCATCGAAATGAAGGCGCACATTGCTGTCAAGGACCAGGTCGATTTGACGGTTGTGCTCAACCACGTCGCTGACTCCATGCGACCGTTGGCTGCAGATCTTGGCGTGGAGATCGAGCGCAATATAGATCCGAAACCGGTCACCGTTCTTGGTGACCGGGATGAATTGACTCAAGTCTTCCAGAACCTCGTTGAAAACGCTTGCAAATATGGCCAGTCCGGTAAGAAAATTATTATTGAATTGAAGCCGAACGGCGAAGCGATCAAGGCGACCGTTCAGGATTTTGGTCCGGGCATCCCGGATGAACATATTCCGCGCCTGACAGAGCGTTTTTACCGCATCAATGTTGAGACGAGTCGTGCGCAGAAGGGTACAGGACTTGGATTGGCCATCGTCAAGCACATTCTGACGCGCCATCGGGCCAGGTTGGTTGTCCGCTCCCGGGTCGGCGAAGGATCATCCTTTACCGTCGTGTTTGGACCACAGCGTACCTGAGGGGTTTACTTCAAAAAGAACGGCGCCTTTCGGCGCCTTTAGCAGACAGTTTGACGCACTATCGAATGCGGCGACGCTCGGACGCCGGCTGGTAGGCCAAGCGTGAATGATAAGTGCAATAGGGGCCGGATTCGCCAACATCATTGCCGCAGAAGTTGAAGTCTGGCTGCAGCGGGTCACCAACGGGCCATTTGCAGGTGCGCTCACTGAGCTGCACCAGCTCCAGCCGCCGTGATATCGGCACGACGACATTGGTCACGGTCTTCGTGATCGTGTGGGGGACAAGATCAGTATTGTATTCGGTCTGCAAGGCAGTTGCACCGACGCTGCGGCTGACAACCCGGCTCGCCATATGGCTGGAAGAGCCGCCACTGCGCTGGCTGCCGGAAGCACTTGTGTTGATCTTTTTACTACGCGTCTGGGTTGAAGTGGTTTTACCACGTCCCGACAGCTTCAGACGGTGCACTTTGCCGATGACGGCGTTGCGGCTAACACCGCCCAGTTGTGCTGCGATCTGGCTTGCACTCAGACCTTCGGCCCAAAGTTTCTTCAGCTGTTCTACGCGCTCGTCTGTCCAGTTCATCGTTTCCTAGCTCCGTATGGGGCTCTGTTTTGTGCGGTGTCCGGACTGAATCCTTCCTCGCATCTGGATTGCTCCAGATTGGCTTGATACCATATCTATTCAGATGACGAGGACGCCGCACGAAATCTAGCTATTTCGTTTCCCAAACTACAATATGGGATGACTCTGTGACAAGAGTCGGGCACGGCTCGTTACCAGCTTTTTTGGGTTTTCCCCAACTTGCGCGATAAACTGTTGCATAAAAGACTCTTTATGCCGTCGCCGGCAAACCTTCCTACCGATTGCCCGCTCAGGTTGTATAAACTTGCAGTGTTGACATGGGTGCCCTTGGGCATGCGGGTGGAGCATTTCGAAGTGTTCATTTGACAATTGCAATTCGAATGATGATATTACCCATGTGGCCGCCCCCAAGAATGGCATTGTGGGGCGGCTTTTTGATTTCATCACTGCCGATTTCTCGTATGTATCAGCAGGTTTGGCAAACTGGGTATTGGAGGCCCGAAACGACATGACGGACGCAAACGCGCAACCGCTTTACGACACTTTTGCTCGTGCGGACCTGCGCTTTGAGCGAGGAGAGGGCGTTTGGCTTGTAACAGAGTCTGGTGATCGTTACCTCGATTTTGCGGCCGGCATTGCCGTCAATTCACTTGGCCACGCCCATCCACATCTCGTCGAAACACTAAAGAGTCAGGCTGAGAAGCTTTGGCATGTGTCCAACATCTACGAGATCCCCGGCCAGAAGCGTCTGGGCCAGCGTCTTGTCGACAGCACCTTCGCAGACAAGGTCTTCTTCACCAATTCCGGTGCCGAAGCGCTGGAATGTGCGATCAAGACCGCGCGCCGGTATCATTACGTCAATGGTAACCCCGAGCGGTTCCGGATCATCACGTTCGAAGGTGCCTTTCACGGCCGGACGCTGGCGACGATTGCCGCCGGTGGCCAGCTGAAATATCTTGAAGGTTTCGGACCCAAGGTCGAAGGCTTCGACCAGGTGCCGTTCGGTGACGAGAAAGCACTGAAAGCAGCGATCGGTCCTGAAACCGCAGCCATTCTGATTGAGCCTATCCAGGGCGAGGGTGGTGTACGCTCGGTGCCGGACGAAGACCTGCGTGCGCTGCGCAAATTGTGTGACGAGAAGGGCCTGCTGCTGATCCTTGATGAGGTTCAGACGGGCGTTGGCCGGACGGGCAAGCTTTTTGCGCATGAGTGGTCCGGGATTAAGCCGGACATCATGGCTGTTGCAAAAGGTATTGGCGGTGGTTTCCCATTGGGTGCATGTCTTGCGACAGCGGAAGCTGCAAAGGGCATGACTGCAGGCGTCCATGGCACGACCTTTGGCGGTAATCCGCTGGCGATGGCCGTCGGCAATGCCGTGCTCGACGTAATTCTCGAAGAGGGTTTTCTCGAACACGTTCAAAAGATTGCGCTGGTCATGAAGCAGGGCCTGGCCTCGATTTCCGATCGCTATTGCGATGTCATTTCCGAAGTGCGTGGCCGCGGTCTGCTTATGGGACTGAAATGCGTGGTAGCGAACACAACGATGGTGCAAGCGCTGCGCGATGAACACCTGCTGACGGTTGGTGCGGGCGATAATGTTGTCCGGCTCCTGCCACCGCTAGTTGCAACGCAAGAAGAGGCTCGCGATGCTCTCTCGAGGATCGAAACTGCCGCTGAACGCCTGTCGGTGACCGCCAGACAGAAAAGCGCTTGAGGACGTGATTATGACAATCAAGCAGGATCTCCGGCACTTCACGGATCTGTCAGCGCTTTCCTCGGGCGATCTGCGCTCCATTCTCGACGATGCGCGGGAACGCAAGACGCGGCTGAAGGCAGGCACAGTCGAAAAGCCGTTCGCCGGCAAGGTGTTGGCGATGATTTTCGACAAGCCCTCGACCCGCACCCGCGTCTCCTTCGACGTAGGGATGCGCCAGCTTGGCGGCGAAACCATCATGCTGACCGGCTCGGAGATGCAGCTTGGCCGCAGCGAAACCATTGCCGATACGGCCAAGGTGCTGTCGCGCTACGTCGATATCATCATGATGCGCACAACGACCCACGAACGCCTGACCGAGATGGCCGAAAACGCCACGGTTCCGGTTATCAATGCCCTGACCGACGATACGCATCCGTGTCAGATCATGGCTGATATCATGACGTTCGAAGAACATCGCGGCCCGGTCAAAGGCAAGACCTTTGCTTGGACCGGTGACGGCAACAACGTGCTGCATTCGCTGGTCGAGGCGGCTGCTCGCTTTGATTTCAATCTCAATATCGCCACGCCGGAAGGCAGCGAGCCTGCGAGCAAATATCTGGAATGGGCAAGAGGCGCCGGAGGCAAGATCAAGTTGACCACCGATCCGATTGCGGCAGTCGAAGGCGTCGATTGCATTGTCACCGATACCTGGGTGTCGATGGGACAGGAAGGCCGTGCCCGCGGCCACAATGTTTTCATGCCTTATCAGGTCAATGATGCCTTGATGAAGCACGCCGACCCTGATGCACTCTTCATGCATTGCCTCCCCGCACATCGCGGCGAGGAAGTAACGGATTCCGTCATCGACGGGCCGCATTCCGTTGTCTTCGATGAGGCGGAGAACCGCTTGCACGCGCAAAAGGCCATTCTCGCCTGGTGTCTCGAAGGAGGTCGGCCCAGTGTCTGATACCACAATGCGTAGCGACGAGTATATTTTTGCCGGTGATGATGCCGTCGTTCCATTTCAGGTCGCCAACCTGGATGCACGCGGGCGCGCGGTCCAGTTAGGGGCGACGCTTGAC
>NZ_JBBNAN010000032.1:0-13932 GCF_037994405.1 Phyllobacterium sp. | reverse complement strand
GCGTTTGCAAGGGCAGCTGCGTCGGCCGCCTCGAAGCGCTTCCATGCCCTTGCACTAAAGGGCAGCGTGATGAAAAAGGCGATAGTCGTCAGCGTCAGCGTCTGCCACGTGTAGCTCATCAGGAATGCCACATAGACGACGATAAACAGGAAGGTGGGCATCACCCAGTCGGAGCGTAGCTTCGTGCCTGCAGCCTTGCCACTATAGACGGGCAAGCGGCTAATCATCAGGCTCGCCACGCCAACAGTGTAGGCTGCTGCGGCAAAAGCCAGCGTACGTGTTGGCGCCAGTCCCAGAAAACCGAGATAGACCGGCAACATGACCAGCATGGCGCCCGCCGGAGCCGGAACGCCGGTGAAGAAATTGTTCTGCCACAGCGGTTTGCCGACCACGTCCAGCATCACGTTGAAGCGCGCAAGGCGCAGGCAACACGCGATGCAATATAGAAGCGCCGCGATCCAGCCAAAGGAGCGCGCCTGGTCGAGCATATAGGCGTAAAGCACCAATGCCGGTGCCACGCCGAAATTGACGATATCAGCGAGCGAGTCCATCTGGGCGCCGAACTTGGTCGAGCCTTTCATCATGCGAGCTATGCGGCCGTCGATGCCGTCGAGGAACGCTGCCAGGAGGACCATGGACACCGCGAGTTCAAAGCGGTTTTCGAAAGCGAGCCGGATACCTGTCAACCCGGCGCAGATTGCCAGGACGGTAATGATGTTCGGAACGAGGTACCGCATCGGTATGCGCGACCCGATAGGCCCCGCTACATGTGGCTTTTCGTCGAACAATGGATCGGCTTCCTGGTCAATCATTCGGGGATGCCTCAGCTGATGCGAACGAGTGGAGCGCTGGCCTCGCCGCCGAATTCTGCAATCACGGATTCGCCGCCGACAGCTGTCTGGCCAATCGCGGCACGCGGCGTGAATCCTTCGGGCAGATAGACGTCGACCCGCGAACCGAAACGGATCAATCCAAACCGCTCGCCGATCGAGATGGCAGTATTCTCGTCGGCCCAGCAAACAATGCGCCGGGCAACGAGGCCGGCAATCTGCACCACGGCGACGCCACCGTTCGGACTATCAATCAACAGGCTGTTGCGCTCGTTCTCGGCACTCGCCTTGTCCAGTTCAGCATTGAGGAACTTGCCTGGCTTGTGCACGATCGTCGAAATACGGCCCCGCACAGGAGCACGGTTAATGTGGCACGAGAAGACATTCATGAAGACCGAAATGCGGGTCATTTCCTTGTCGCCGAGCCCGAGCTCACGCGGGGGGACAGCAGGTCCGACAGCCGAAACAATGCCGTCGGCCGGACTGATGACCAGCTTGTCATCGGTCGGGGTCACGCGCTGCGGGTCACGATAAAAATAAATACACCACGCGGTGAGGATCAGCCCGATCCAGAACAGCGGCTCCCAGAAATAGCCGAGGATCACCGTTGCCCCGGCAAAACCCGCGATGAACGGATAACCTTCCCGATGGATGGGTACCAGGGTATTGCGGATGGAATCGACTAGGCTCATTCGTTTGTTCCTGGTTGCATCAGCACATCATGTTCCATGAAACGACAGCCGCTCCAAGGGATTTCGCGCGTTACTTATCGGAGATAAACGGATTGGGCAAACCTTTCACGCGAACGGATTCGCGTGATCTCCAGGTTTCTTTCAATGAAAAGCAACGCTTAGAGCTCTTCTTGGTAAATAGGACGCGTTGTGCCGGAGGGAATTTGTGGACAAGGTCGTTTGGCGAGGCCGATGTGTGCATCAAACGAAGCCGAAGCCCGCAGGATTTGGCCCGAATTACCAGCCGGATTCATTCCGACGCTGCATCCTAGACTGAGGAAGCTCCGCGACGCATCAGGTCCGGCGGTAACCAACCCGCGTATCCGAGCATGATCCACCGTCGTTCATAGACCGTGCCCCCTGCTTTCCCCAGGACGCAATCACACGAAACACGACGTCCGAGAAAATCGGGCGAAAGAATTTCTATTCCTGCGACTTGAAAAGGCGAACATGAGAGTGGTGTGTCTCGCCATCCGCAAAACAGCACTGCGTCTTATTTACCGAGAAGAGCTCTAGGCTGGTAGAGCGGGCTTTCCTCGCAGGACCACGCCAAGGTCGTCCTCTTCGCGTACACGGCGCAAACGCTCCTCGGCTTCGGTGGCCTCGCGCTGGCGATTCCACATGGAGGCATAGAGGCCGTTCTTTGCCAGAAGCTTCAAATGTGTCCCTCGTTCGGCGATCACGCCATCTTTCAGCACAATGATCTCATCTGCGCCGATGATCGTCGATAGGCGGTGCGCAATGACCAGCGTCGTACGGTTACGGGAGACGAGATCAAGCGCAGATTGGATTTCATGCTCAGTGGCGCTATCGAGCGCAGACGTGGCTTCATCCAGAATAAGAATCGGTGGAGCTTTCAGAATGGTCCTTGCAATGGCGACACGCTGTTTCTCCCCGCCCGATAGTTTGAGACCGCGTTCACCGACCATGGCGTCGTAGCCCCCTGGCAAAGTCTGGATGAAGGGGCCAATCTGGGCAAGCTCCGCAGCGTTGCGCATTTCCTCTTCAGTGGCGCTAATGCGGCCATAACGGATGTTATAGGCAATCGTGTCGTTGAAGAGGACCGTATCCTGCGGCACCATCCCAATGGCGGAACGCAAGCTCTCTTGCGTCACTTCACGAATATCCTGTCCGTCGATGCTGATCGATCCACTCTGAATGTCGTAGAAGCGGAACAGCAGGCGTGAAAGCGTGGACTTGCCGGCGCCCGAAGGCCCGACAATGGCAACGGTCTTCCCTGCTGGCACTTCGAAGCTGACGCCTTTCAGGATCGGACGCCTTGGATCGTAGGCGAACTGCACATTATCGAAACGCACAGAACCATGATTAATGGCCAGCGGCTTGGCGTGCGGCTTGTCCGTTACTTCTTGTTCTACGTCCAGGAGATCAAACATTTGTTCAATATCGGTCAGACCCTGGCGCACTTCGCGATAAATAAAGCCAATGAAGTTGAGCGGGATGGACAGCTGCATCAGCATGGCGTTGATGAACACAAAATCGCCAAGCGTCTGCGTTCCGGCCAGCACCTCCCTGCCCGACATGATCATCATGACGGCCATGCCCGCCCCGAAGATAACCGCCTGACCGAAGTTCAGCCAACCGAGCGACGTCCAGATACGCGTCGCAGAGACTTCATAGCGGGCCATGGCTGCATCAAAGCGCTTGGCTTCCATTCCCTCATTGCCAAAGTATTTGACTGTTTCGAAGTTCAGCAGGGAGTCGATCGCCTTGGAATTGGCATCGGTATCGGACGCATTCATGTCACGGCGAATGGTGATGCGCCAATCACTGGCCCTGACCGTGAACCAGGTGTAGAGCCAGACCGTCACAACCACGACGGCGACATATGACAGACCATAGGTAAACGCGAAGATGACGGCAGTCATCAGGAATTCAAGAATGGTTGGCGCGGTATTCAAGATCGTAAAGCGAACGATCGTCTCGATGCCCTTGGTGCCACGCTCGATGATGCGAGAGAGACCGCCAGTGCGGCGCTCCACATGGAAGCGAAGCGACAGATCATGCATGTGGACGAAGGTCTTATAGGCAAGTTTTCGCACGGCATATTGGCCAACACTTGCAAACAGCGCATCGCGCAGCTGATTGAGCCCCGCCTGGACCACGCGCGCCAGATTATAGGCAGCCACAAGCATGAGCGGGCCCACCAGAAGCGCCGGCACAAGATGGGAAGGCTCGAATTTGCCGTTAAGCGCATTTGTTGCCCATTTGAAGAAATAGGGAACGAGGATCAATACGACCTTCGAGATGATCAGGTAAACCGATGCCCAGACCACCCGCATCCTTAGATCCGGACGTTCCGCGGGCCACATGTATGGCCAGAGATTGCGAATGGTCTGGAGGGTCTTTCCAGAGTCAGCTGAGACGGTCTTATTGGCCACTTTTAATCCTTGAGGATGGCTTCGGTCTGCGGCTGCGCCGCTTCCCGGACAATTTCTCGTTGCGGACAGCAAAGTCTGGCCATGTCGCTGACGAACGAGGCGACATTGGCAAATGCGTCCGGATTGATGCTGTAGTGCGAGCTTTGTCCCGACGGCCGATAGCAAACAAGACCGGCATCGACCAGAATCTTCAGATGCTGCGATACCGTCGATTGCGCCAAATCAAGCTGCGCGACGATATCCTTGCAACACGATGCGTCGAGGCACGCAAGTTGACGAACAATGCGCAACCGTGCCGGGTGAGCGAGCGCGGCAAGTATACGGGCCGTGTCGGCATCCGATATGGGCAGTTCAACTCGATCGCTGCATTTCATCGTTCATCGGCGATAAACGATATGATTTTCCAACGCAAGAAAAAAACGAATGCAGCTTTTCCATGGTAAGCCCAAAAGCCGCGCGAATGTTCTATTCGACCGCAGATTTATCCTTGTCGGGCAGAGCAAAAACCTGGCCCGGGAAAATCATGTTTGGATTGCGGATTTGCTCCTTGTTCGCCAGATAGATCGTCGTATAGCGCATCCCCGCACCATAAGTCCGGCGGGAAATTCGCCATAGATTGTCACCGCGACGGATGATGACGGAGCCGTCGACATTCTTCAGCGCCTCGGCAGTTTGCGTATCCTGCCCGTCCCCCTGCGGTGCGACTGCACCAGTGGAGGTATCCGTACCGACGCCGGGAGTTGCAGTCGTCTCAGGCGCCACGGCCGACACCCGCTCGCCAGCTTCACGCTTGAATGGAACAGCAGCACGCGCAACAACCGTCACACCATCCTTACCCAACATATCAGCGCGGATAATGTAATCTCCGACCGCCAACTCTTGCACTGTTTGCAGCAGGAACCGGCCATTGGGCGAGGTTTTTGTCGTCCCAAGCAAATCGGAATTGGCGTATACCTTGACGGCGGAGCCCGCTTCAGCCGTACCGGCGATAAAGATCTTGTTGCCTTCAATCTCGACCGCCTCGACCGCGATCAGAGCTTTCACGGCGGGAGCAGCGACGGGCTTATCACCCTTCGCGACGGCGGCAGTCTCGGTCTGACCGGGCGTTGGCGCAGCAGGCTCGACCGCCTGCGGCTTGGTGATCATGCGGCTCGGCTGGCCGGATTGCTCGACAAGGGCCAGGACCTGGCCAGTCTTTGCTTCGGGAATGGAGACAATCGCCGTTTCGGGCGAAGTCATGGCAGTGCCGTCCGGCGTGGTTGAACGCAACACCAGCTGATAGTCGCCTGGCTTCAGCGGATTATCCAGGGCAATGACAAAGTCGCCGCTATCCATGGATTTTGTCGTGCCGATTACAGCCCCGCCCGAAAGAAGATCGACGGTTGCATTCTTGGCAGCCTTGCCCGCGATGACAATGGAGCCGGAGGGCTCAACGCGCAGAACATCAAAACTTGGGGCGTTCGATGCAGCAGCCTCGCTTTGCGGTGCGGGCGTTGCCGTGGCAGTTTCGGCAGGAGATGTATTCGCGGAGGGTGCCGGCGCAGTTTCAGAAGTCGAAGCCTGCTGTTGGGGCGCAGGCGCAGCCTGTTGCGTTTGCGCAGTACCATTTACCGCAGCAACCGGCTTGTCCAAACTCGGCTGGCTCGGGATGAGACCCATATAAGCGGCAACAAGGCCAACAGCAACGACAGTACCAAAGCCCAAAACCGCAAATTTATTCTCGAACATTGTTCCCCAATCCTATTGTTCTTTTTGGTCTAGCGCCTTTTCTGTCACGCTACAAGAAAACCCTTTAGATTCAGCCCTATTCTTTAGACTTATCAAAAGAAAGTCGGCGTATGAAACTTTCGTTGCATTAATCCGAGGCACATCCAATCGGATGCTTAAGGAAAAACGCAGGTCCATCGCTGGGGCATCGTCCTCGAATCAGTTTTTTGAGTTAAGCGCCCTAGCGACTTGACGTTTCGCGATGCACAAGGCACCACTCTTCCAATGAGCAAGATTCGATCCATTTGTGTCTATTGCGGCTCCTCGCCGGGGCGCGATCCGGTCTATAAGCAAAGCGGCAAGCTCCTAGGCAAGTCTATCGCCGAGCACGGGCTTGAGCTTGTCTATGGCGGCGGCACCAAGGGCATCATGGGTGCTGTCGCAGACGGCGTGATGTCTGCGGGCGGCAGGGTCACCGGAATAATTCCGAAATTCCTGATGAACAAGGAAGCCACCGAACACGCGCTTGGCCAGCTTTCAGAGCTGATTGTCACCGAAGACATGCATGAGCGCAAGCACAAGATGTTCGAGCGTTCGGACGCCTTCGTTACATTGCCCGGCGGTATTGGCACCGTGGAGGAAATCGTCGAGATCATGACCTGGGCGCAGCTCGGCCGCCACCGCAAGCCGATGGTCTTTGCCAATATCCATGGTTTCTGGAATCCCATGCTGGCTCTTATCGATCACATGAAGGCAGAAGGCTTCGTGCATACGTCACATTTGGTCAATCCGCTTGTGGTAGAAGCTCCCGAAGACATCGTGCCTGCGATCCTGAATGCCGCCGCAAAAGGCGACCGGGAAGGCAACGAAGCTATCATAGAACGGTTATAGCAAAGCGAAGGGATCGCATGGCGGACAATTCACCCTCCGATCCCCCATCTGCTGATAAGAAGCTGCACAATGATGATTTCGTCATCATTCATGGCTTTGACTCGGATGGCGCGCTGCAACAGGTTAAGGCCTCGGCGCGTGCCGCGTGGGTATGGAGAAGCTACGCCCTCGCCGATGCGCGGGCGCGGCGCTCTCTTGAGACAGATGATAGCCTGCCGGAGATGATCCGGCAGGCATTTGTTTCCTCCGGCGATCAATACCAGATCAGCTATGAAGATGGATGGCTGTTTGGTGAATTGCCGGATCTTCAGCACGAGCACTATGGTGATTCTCGAGAGCTGGGCTATCTGCGCTTTGCCTTCAATGGAGAGCTCTTCATCAGCGGCCGCCGCCACCCGCTCCAGTCCGTCGATGACATTCGCCAATCCATCAGCCGAGGCAAGATCAAGCCCGCATCGCCGATCGCGCTTTTTAATGCGATCTTCCGCCGCTTTCTAGAACTTCTGAAAGCGGAAATCGCCAAGCTTTCCGAAACCCTCGATTCAATCGAGGATCACATCGTCGGCGAGAACTGGCAGGGTGAGCGTGAACGGCTGGTGCCTGTCAGGCGTCAGATCGTTGTTTTTCATCGCTATCTGACGGCCGCGACCAGTCTCTTCCGGCATATCGATCACGCGGATCGTCGCGCCCTCCCCGAGGATCTGGATGATATGATCGAGGCACTTTCACGCCGTGCCGCAACATTGCACGCAGAAGGTGACCAACTGCAACAGCGGGCCAGGCTGCTGCAGGACGAACTCATGGCAAAGATGACGGACCAATCAAACCAGTTTCTCTACGTCCTGTCTGTCATGACTGCAGTGCTCCTGCCGAGCACGGTCATAAGCGGCCTCTTTGGTATGAACACCGGGGGTTTGCCACTCGCCAGCAGCGAGCATGGGTTCTGGATCGTGGCCTTTGTGGCGCTGGTGATTTCAGCGATGGTGTATCTGCTCGTCCGCAAGATCGGCGGAACGCGGAATTAGGCCATTGCCGCCGACCGCACCTTCCGGGCTTTGTACAGCATGGACCAAGTATAGATTGCAAGCGCAGACCAGATCAGGGCAAAGGCAACGAACTGGATGTGCGAGAACGGCTCACCGAATACGAAGATCGCACTCAGGAAGACGATTGTCGGCGCGATATACTGCATCAGGCCGATCGTCGTATAGCGCAGGAGCTTCGCGCCGAAGGCGTAAAGAATGAGCGGCACGGCTGTAGCAGGACCGGCAAACAACAGTAGTCCGACGTCATGCGCGCTGCCATTGAAGAAATGGCTCGTACCCTGCGATACCGTCCAGAATATGAAGCCGATCGACGGGATCGACAAAAGCAGAACTTCCAGCATGAAGCCCTGCGTTGGACCGATCGGCAGCGTTTTGCGGAAAAAGCCGTAGAAACCGAAGCTGAAGGCGAGCACCAGCGAAACCCATGGCAGGCCGCCAGACGAAATCGTCAGCAAAATCACGGCGCACGCCGCCAGCGCAACGGCGACCATCTGCGGTTTCGACAGGCGCTCTGACAGGAAAATGGCCCCGAGAACGACATTCACCAACGGGTTGATATAGTAGCCGAGTGCCGTGTCGATCGCATGGCCACTACCAATTGCCCAGACATATGTTCCCCAGTTGAGGGTGATGAGAGAGGCCGTCAGGGTTGCCATGGCCAGCATGCGGGGGGTGGTCAGGGCGACTTTCAGATCGCCGAACAGGCCAAGCCACCACAGCAGCGCACCGGCGATCGGAACCGACCAGATAATACGATGCGCAACCACTTCAAGCGCCGGCATATAGGCAACCTGCTTCAAATAGAACGGCAGAATGCCCCATAGCAGATAAGCCGAGAGCGCGAAGATGAACCCCTTCCTTCCATCCGACATGCCAATGGCTGTCTCGTGGGTCACAAGGCTCGCGCTTACCGCTGGACTATGATTGATTTGTTCGGTCATGACGCGGAGTCCTATTCTTCGCGTCGTGTGCCGTCCATTGAATTCGGCTGATCAATCCATCAAGACGGTTGATGTTTTTTGCGGCAAATAGAGCGTTATTTGTGCAAACTCTGCCGAGAATATCTTATTCAGCGGCAATCTTGCCGGCCAAATCCCGATTTTTCATCAGCTTGTAGACAACCGAGTCCATCAGTGCCTGGAATGAAGCATCGATGATGTTGTCGGAAACACCCACGGTCCACCAGCGCGCATTGCTGGAATCGGTCGATTCAATCAGGACCCGCGTGATGGCCGCCGTGCCGCCATTGAGGATACGTACCTTGAAGTCTGCCAGCACCAGATCATCGATCTCGTGCTGATAGCGGCCCAAATCCTTGCGCAACGCAAGATCCAGCGCATTGACCGGACCATGACCTTCCGCAACCGACATACGGGTTTCGCCATCAACCTCGACGCGTACCACAGCCTCCGAGACCGTCTTGACATTGCCATTGGCATCGAAGCGCCGCTCGACCATGCAACGGAAGGAATCGACCTTGAAGAACTCGGGCACCGTGCCGAGGGTGCGTCGCGCGAGCAGTTCGAAACTCGCATCCGCGCCTTCATAGGCATAGCCTTCCGCCTCGTGCTCCTTGACCAGCGCAATTAGCGTATCGAGGCGCGGATCCGACTTGGCAACTTCGATTCCTCGCCGCTCCAGCTCATTGATGAAATTGGATTTGCCGCCCTGGTCCGAGACCATGACCTTTCGTCGATTGCCGACCGTTTCCGGCGGCACATGCTCGTAGGTCGCCGGCTCCTTGATGAGCGCCGAGGCGTGAATGCCGGCCTTGGTGGCAAACGCCGAGGCGCCGACGAAAGCACCCTGCGGATTGGGCGCCCGGTTGAGCAATTCGTCGAAGCTGCGCGACAGGCGCGAAAGCCCCTGCAGTTTCTCAGGACTGATCCCGGTCTCGAAACGGTCCGCCCAGGCGGGCTTCAGCATCAGCGTCGGGATGATCGTGATCAGATTGGCGTTGCCGCAGCGCTCGCCTATGCCGTTCAACGTGCCTTGCACATGGCGCACGCCTGCATCGATCGCAGCAAGCGAATTGGCGACAGCCTGCTCCGTATCATTGTGTGCATGAATGCCGAGATGATCGCCAGGGATATGCCTGGTCACCTTACGGACAATCTCCGCGACTTCCGCTGGCTGCGTGCCGCCATTGGTGTCGCAAAGAACGATCCAGCGGGCACCGGCGGCATGGGCGGTCTTGGCGCAAGCAAGGGCATAATCCGGGTTCGCCTTGTAGCCGTCAAAGAAGTGTTCGCAATCGACAATGGCTTCCTTGCCCGCCTCAACAGCGGCTCTGACCGAAGCATCGATGGATTCGAGGTTTTCCTCATTGGTGCAGCCGAGCGCGACCCGCACATGATAATCCCAGCTCTTGCCGACAAAACACACTGTATCGGCCGATGAGCGAATGAGCGCTGCGAGGCCTGGATCGTTGGAGGTCGACACGCCTGCGCGCTTGGTCATACCGAAAGCCGCGAATTTCGCGCGTTTCGTCCGCTTTTCAGCAAAGAAGGCGGTGTCTGTGGGGTTGGCGCCCGGATAGCCGCCCTCGACGTAGTCGAAACCGAACTCGTCCAGCATATCGGCGATAACCTTCTTGTCCTCGACCGAAAAGTCGATGCCCGGCGTCTGCTGGCCATCGCGCAATGTCGTGTCGAAGAGATAGATCCGTTCCTTGGTCACTTGTCCGCCTCCCCCTGCGACCCCTTTTGCGGCCACTGATCCGTGTCATGGTCGGGGTGCTGATAGGATATCATTGTTTTCAGGAATTCTGCCGATTCCGGGTCACCTTCGGAGCTGTATCCGGGAAGAGCGGACAAATCGTCGATATATGGCAGTTTGCCCTCGAGGCCCCACTGGATGGTCGGGGCCAGTTCCTCCGGGTGATCGAAGGCAGCAATGGCAAGCGCCATCCCGTCCGGCGCCTCATAGGTCAGCGGCGTTCCGCAATGACCGCAAAAGCCACGCTTGACATGGTTGGAGGATTGAAACCGCTTGGGCTCACCCCGGGTCCATTGAAAATCAGTGCCTCTAACCGAAGTTAGCGGCGCAAAGAAATTGCCGAACGCCTTCTGGCACATGCGGCAATGGCATATCGATGCGTCACCGAGCTTGCCTTCGACGCGAAAACGGATAGCACCGCACTGACACCCGCCAGTGTAGACGGGTCTGTTGTCGAGGCTCATCGCTTCACCTCCCAGGTTGTGACCCGTTCGCCCGTTGCCGGATCCTTGCCGTCCCTCAGCTGGATACCCTTTGACAAGAGTTCGTCGCGGATGCGATCGGCTTCAGCGAAGCTTTTGGCCGCAAGCAGGGATAGACGATTGCGGATGTTGACTTCGATCTCGTTCTCAAGTTCAGGCGAAATTGCTTCTGCACGCAGGTCGATACCGAGCAATCCGAACACCGCGCGATAATCGGCTGGATCAAGGACCCGTGATTTCCTGATGGATGCCAGCCAGTTGATCAGATTGGGTGTTGCAAGATCGTCGGACAAGATTTCAACCGCTACATCCGGAATGCTGCCGACCCCGGCATCGCCCACATATTCACGGGCTTTGGCGAGGATGTTTTCCGCTTCTTCCAGTTTCCGCACGCTGAAATCGATCGGCTCGCGATAGTTGGTCATCAGCATCGCAAGGCGCAGCACTTCACCCGGCCATTTCCGGTCGCCAAATACATTTGTCGCCAGCAATTCATGGATCGTCACGAAATTACCGATGCTCTTTGCCATCTTCTGACCTTCGACCTGCAGGAAGCCGTTATGCATCCACACATTGGCCATGCGGTCGGTGCCAAGCGCGCAGCAAGACTGGGCAATCTCGTTTTCGTGGTGCGGAAACACCAGATCGATGCCGCCGGCATGAATGTCAAAGATGTTCTTCATCGGATCGTCGCATTGCAAGCCGCCGCCAAATGGGTCCAGAAGCTTGGCCATCGACATGGCCGAGCATTCGATGTGCCAGCCGGGACGCCCCAGCCCTTCAATGCCGGCCGGCGACTGCCAGCCCGGCTCATCCTGCTTTGATGGCTTCCACAATACGAAATCCATCTCGTCGCGCTTGTAGGAAGCAACATCGACGCGCGCACCGGCCAACATATCTTCGGCAGAACGGCGGGCGAGAAGACCATAGCGCGGCCCCTTGGCGGCATTCATTGCCGAGGGCGAAAACAGCACATGGCCATCGGCCACATAGGCAACACCGCGTTCGACGAGGCGATCGATCATGGCCACCATTTCGGCAATATATTCGGTCGCCCGGGGTTGATCCGATGGTTGCAGATTGCCGAGTGCAGCCACATCCGCCTGGAATTGCTTGTTGGTCGATTCGGTGACCTTGCGGATCGCCTCGTTCAACGGCAGATCCGGATAGTCGCGGGCAGCCCGCGCGTTGATCTTGTCATCAACGTCCGTGATGTTGCGCACATAGGTGACATGATTTTCGCCGTAGACGTGGCGCAGCAGACGGAACAGCACGTCGAAGACGATCACTGGCCGGGCGTTGCCGATATGGGCATTGTCATAAACCGTCGGGCCGCAGACATACATGCGCACATTTTTCGGGTCGATCGGCACGAACGTCTCTTTCGTGCGGGTGAGCGTGTTGTAAAGGCTCAATTGATGCGGCATGGCGGTTGTCTCAAATTGCGGGTTCAGATGTTCAAGTTCATACCAACGCGCTGGTCTGCTGACCGGAGTGTTTCGCATCTTTTGACTGAGTTTTGAGACGAAAACGGCCGGGCCAGCAAAGCGCTAGCTGATAATGATCCGACAGGTAATAATAATCGTAGCGGGCAACGTTTTCATGCGGGCATTTATGGTCGAGTGCGCGACAATCGTCAAGCGTCCATCACCGCAACCTTAGTGTTGCATTTTTGTCGCCTCGGCGATGGTTAATCCAAATTAACCGAATAGCCCAAAATCCTCCCGGAAAGTGCCTTTTTTCCGGCCAAATTGACCGGGAATCCTTCTGTCTTAGACTAAAGGGGAATAGGCCCCGCTTAACAGGACCAGACCCATGAACAACAAACAACAGACGGCAAAGCCGCGCGAAAGCGCCCGTGCCGACAATCTTGCCTCACAATACCGAGCGATTGGCCCAGCCGCGATCCTGGCAGCAGTCCTCAGCACGGTGCGCAAGCGGCCGCAGCTGAAACTCGCTTCAATTGTGCAGGAAACGGACTAACAGATCCTAAGCAACGCCGGCCTGACAACCGATCAGGTCAAGCACGCCGGCGGCCGGCGATGCAAATACTGGCCGCGACAGCCTCTGACCATAGCCGAGGCCAAAGTAAAATGCAGGTGCTGCACCTGCATCTAAAGCAAATTCCGACCAAATAGACGCGTTCTGCCGGAGGGAATACGCGGACAAGGTCAAGGGGTTTGGCGAGGCCGATGCCTTTGCATCGCACGATGCTAAAGCCCGGTGGATTTGGCCCGGGCCCACTGGTCGAACCGCATTTCTCTCCAAATGCGGATAATTCGACCAGCGGGTTTGAAAGCTGGTTGGTTTGCTTTGGCAAACTAACGGCTGGGTTTCCGCCCCTTGATAAACTCGAGAGGCGGACACCCACTTTGTCAGGCGGCCTCGTCCTATGGGTAAACGTCGGCCTCGCCACCTTCCAAGTGGATTGGCTCGCCATCCGAGAAACAGAACTGCGTTTGTTTGATCGGAAATTGCTCTAGCTTCGGAGAATATGAAAATGGCCGGTTTGCGCCGGCCATTTTCATTGCGTCACCACAACCGGGCTATCCAGCCATCATGGTTCGACAGCTGATCAAATGTGATGTCGGCTGATATCAGGGGCAGTCCATAATGAATGGCTGTCGCCGCAAGCATCCGATCGAAACGATCGCGGTGCGCCCAATCCATCATGCCTGCTAGAAGACTTATTTCGGGGGTGAGCGCTGCAATCTGTCCGGTATCGCAACGAGCTTGACGACCGGCTTGTTTCCTTTGGCAATAATGACCTCTTCACCGGACAAAGCGGCGTCGATCAATTTCGACAAATTCGTTTTTGCTGCGCGAATGTTGACCTCAACGGCATGGCTCCAACTTAGCTAACTTAGCTAATATCAGAAATCTTCGCTTTCATCCGTTCAAAGGCGAAGATTCCCCGAGGTAGCAGCACAAGGCAATCAAGCCTCCGGAAAATCCGCGCCCAAGGTGACTTCGGCCCAGGCGCCGAAATCACGCTGCAATTCCGCGATCTTCTTGTGGGCGTTTTCAAAGGCCTGCTTGCCAAGGAGCAAGCGCAACGGCGGATCCTTGGCTTCGACCGCCTGGACGATTGCCTTTGCCGCGCGGACCGGATCACCCGGCTGATTGCC
>NZ_JBBNAN010000031.1:0-9593 GCF_037994405.1 Phyllobacterium sp. | reverse complement strand
GTTCCGGCAGCGCTATCCGCGGGTGCGGCTGGACGAGACGCGAATTATCGTGCAGTCCAACGCGGTGGTCACCGCCGGCGCGGCGCTTAGCCATCTGGACCTGGCGCTGACCCTGATCCGGCGCGCCAGCCCCGAGCTGGCCAGCCTCACCGCGCGGTACCTGGTGGCGGACGCGCGCACCTCGCAGGCGGTGTACACGATCCCCGGCCACTTGGCCCACGCGGATCCGCTGGTGCACAAGTTCGAACGTTGGGCGCGGCTACGCCTGGCCGAGGGCTTCTCGCTCGACCAGACTCGCCACCAGCAAGCGCACCCTGGCGCGCCGGATGCAGCGCGTGCTCGGCAAATCACCGCTCGCCTACTTCCAGGACCTGCGGATAGAACACGTGCACCTGCTCAAGATCAGCCAAGCCAGCGTCGACCAGATCGCCGCCGAAGTCGGCTATGCCGAAGGCGCGATTCTGCGCGCGCTGCTGCGCCAGAGGCTCGGCCGCGGCGTGCGCGAAATCCGCCGCAGCTTGTAAGTCCGGATCGCCCGGCTCAGCCTACGCCCCACAGCCGCCGCGCTCATCGATGGTGTTGAAAAAAATCTGTTCTGCAACGTAAGAAACGGGGGGACGATGGTGCTCAGCATTTCCCAGAGGCGTTGCGGTGTTTCGAGCCGCTGCGTGGCAAGGAGGTGAGGACGTTGCTCAGATCGGATGCTTGTGGTCTGCGCCGAGGAAATCGTTCGCGTAGGCGTAGAGGCCGGGGCTCCCGCCGGTCACGATGAAGAGGACGTTATCCCCGGCCGCATATCGTCCGGCCGAGATGTCCGCCAGCAAGCCGGCGAACGCTTTCCCGCCGTGGACGGGGTCAAGCAGCAGGCCCTCCCGGCTTGCCATCAGCCGAACTGCCTCGACCATCGCCGGTGTTGGAACGCCATAGCCTACCCTTCCTCCCGATAATGCGGCCAAGGCGGGGCATTCAGGGGCAATGGGCGGGCTGGTGCCGGATGCGCAAAAATATGAGATAGTGCATGGCATGCCTGACGCTGCTGAAATCGATCATCACTTGCGCCGCGCCTTAATGAGCGTTCTGTGCGGCAAGCTGCTCGCGGTCCTAAGCTTTGGCCATCACATCGAAAGCATCATTGTCACCGACCATCCCTCGTTGAAAAGCGCCGCCGTCGATTTTGTCCCCGGCGGCTTTGCCAGCTTGTCGTTCGATGAGCGCGACTTTGCGGAATTCTGCGGCTATATCGCCGGGGCGCGGCTATCGGGAAGCGGCTTGAAGCCATCCGATTTTCCCGATGCCGAAAGGCTTGCCTTTGCGCGCGCCGAGAAAATCCTAGCCCGTTTTGGCGATGCGAAAATGGAACTCCTTATCGGGAAACTATGCGGCATGCGCCAGCACGGCACGCATGCCTTGCGGTCATTGACGAGTTGAAACTGATGGCCTCCAAGTTAACGATTGAAGCCGAGTTGAATATCAATGGCGTCACCAAGGGTATCCTCGCCGCGATACCCTCAAGGCGATTGCCCTTTTCGAAACGGCAGTCGCGGAATATCCGTGAATCAGGCGGTCCAGGAGGTCATCGCGCTAGCAGCCGATCAGGTGCTCGTTGGTAAAGGCGGTGTTCGTCGAGGAAAGCCGCCCGGCCTGCTGCGGCGGGTTCCGGGAACATGATTGTGTTCACTCTCGACTTGGGGATAATCCCGAAAGCGGAAGGGGGCAATGACCGCTAATGGGCCCAAGGACTCTTGGGAAGTACCTTTCTCAAACAGCAAAAAGCGCCAGGAAGCCTGGCGCTTGCTTGTTCCTGCATGATTAAGGACTGTTATCTGACCTGCAGATTGTCGTAACCCTCTCGCCATCATCCACCTCTTCAAAGCGGAGTTCAATCAGCTTCGCGGCCCTCCGTCACATCACAATCGATTCATTGATCATAGGAGCTTACCGATACGCTCGACCTCGATAGATCTGAAAAAACCAACTGAGGGACGTTGTTTCTTATCCGATTTCAAATACTCGTCGCACAACCCCTTGTGGATGTCGATGTATTCCGCGGCATCGGACGGGAGGAGCTCGTGGCGTCGCTTTATGATGCCGTATGCGTCGAGCCCGTTTGCGATCGTGATCGGCAGGCGCACAATGTTTTTTCGCTTGGATGCCTTCTGCCGAAATCGTGCTCGGCAAGACCGCGACCATGCCCACCTCGCGAACGAGGCGCAGTGTTGGACGTACTCTCGATGAGGTTGCCGAGCTTCTTGCACCCGCGGCTTCAGCGTGCCACGGGCCGAACACCCGGACCGTTCTAGTCCTTCATCGGCTCGCCGAGCGTATGCATGAGGCGGTTCGCCCAGCCGAAAATGGCGGAGGACAGAACAAGGTCGAGACGCTCCAGCTCGTCGAGCCCGACGTCGGCCAGCGCCTGCGCGTCCGCTGACGTCGCCTCGGGCGGCGTGGTCGACAGCCGTGCCGAGAAGTCGAAGATCGCCTGGAGGTGGTCGTCGAGCGTTGCCTCGAGACCGTCGGCGAACACGGCTTCGATGACGTCCGTGCGTTTCGTCAGGTTGTTGAACCGCGAGGCGTGCACGGCGGCGCAGTAGACGCAGCGATTGACGACGGACGCCGCGACGGCGCCCAGCTCGCGCTCGCTCGCTGCCAGCCCGTCCTGACCGTACATGATCAGGTTAAACAGGGGCGAGCGGACCGCGAGCGACTCGGGGTCGTGCGCGAGCGTGAGGACATAGGTAGAGATGCCCTTGTTGGACGGCGTCACCTGCATCGCCGCTCGCTGCTCGTCGGTCGCAGTCGCAAGATCGACCGGAACGACGTAGGGCTGCCAGCGCGGCACTGTGGTCGTGAAGGTGTGGACGACGTCGCTCATTGAATTCCTCCGATCAGCGCCATACCCGCAATGACGCGCACCTGGTAGTTGACGAAGGCCGCGAGCTCCGAGAGCCGGACTATGTCAGCGTCGGTTACGCCAACCTCGCGCAACGCGTCCACATGGGAGCGCGTGGCCTCGCGTGGCGCGACCGTGAGCCGATCTGCATGACGGACGATCTCCCCGGTACGCCGGTCCGTCACGTTTGTGTCGGGTTTGGCGAGCGAGGCCGTCGCCGGTTCGTCGGCGCGGGCGACCAGGGTGTCATAGTGGCTTGCGAGCGCCTCGTTGCGGTTAAGACGCGCCATACGCGCGGCAAGCGCGGCCCTTAGGCCGTGAGTCAGGCCACCGGGATCGCGCGGCAGAAGGACGGCGTCGTGGGCAGCTTGGCTGAGGCGCAAGATCTCAGCGCGTTTCTCCATGGCTTGGGCGAGCGCGGAGCCCGGCGTTGCGGAGACTAGGGTTTCGATGAGTGTCAAAAACAAACTCCTCGGTACATCAGCAGGCATGTAACCTAGGTAGGCGCGCCACCTTATCATGTCAATTAGGAATGAGAGGCCGCGGTTGATGCGGAATAATTATCTATTTCCGATCGCCAAGAGAGAATTCTCATGCTTTACTGACATGAAGGAGAGTGTTTGATGTCCATTATGCATTCTAACTCTTTTGATATCCGACAACTTGAAGCCTTTGCCGCGGTGATGTCCGCCGGCAGCGTGACCGGGGCGGCACGGCTGCTTGGCCGATCGCAGCCGGCGGTCACCAGGCTCATTCAGGACCTGGAAGCCGATATCGGCTATCCGCTGTTGCACCGGAGCGGGCCGCGCATCACTCCGACCTCGCGCGGCGTACTCTTTCACGCCGTGGTGGAGCGCCATCTCGCCAGCTTGGCCCACATCCGCGAGCGGGCGAACGCCATCGGTCTCGACGAACCGTCGACGCTGACGATCGCGGCCACACCGTCGCTTGCGGCCGGCGTTCTGCCGCAGGCGATCGCTGCGGTCGCGCCAGACCTGCTTCCGCGCCATCTTCATGTGCAGGCGCTGGCGGCCGAGAACGTCGTGCAGGCCGTACTCGCCCGCTCGGCGGATTTTGGGATCGCAAGCCTGCCGCTAGAACATCCCGGCCTGGATGTGCACTGGGTCGCCGATGCACCGTGCGTCGTCGCCTTGGGCGCGAGCGATCCGCTCGCCGGCCAGGACGTTGTGCGGCTCGCCGATCTTGCCGAACGCCGCATCATCACCCTGGCGAACCCCTACCGCCTGCGACACCGGGTGGACGAGGCCCTTGAACGGGCGGGCGTGACGCCGCAACGGATTATCGACGTCAACGCCTCGATGACGGCTCTCACGATGGTGCGGGCCGGACTTGGGGTCGCCATCGTCGAGCCCGCGACCGTCTGCGGCGTTCCGCTCGAGGGCATCGTGATGCGCGTGCTCGACCACACGATCCCCTTCCTGTTCGGCGCAATTTCGCCTGCCGCGCGACCGCTTACGCCGACCGTCGCCGCCGTAATCGAAGCGGCGCTGGCGGTGGCGTTGGCGATGCCCGGTTGTCGCCTACATGACTCGAGCCGGGCCGAGGCATTGGCCGACACCGTATACGGGCGGACCTCGCTGCCCGAGGGAGTGCAGTCATGAGCGACATGTCCACGTTTCCGAACGGACTCGACGCCCTCGAGGCGCGCCTGCGGCAGGATCTCGCCTGGCTGGAACTTCCGGCCAAAGCCTGGGTGCCGCCCCGCGTCGTCGACGGGCATCGCGTTGTCGACGCCGTCATCATCGGCGCGGGCATGGCCGGGCTTGTCGCGTCGGCCATGCTGAAGCGGCTCGGTGTCGCCAATCACATCGTCCTCGACAAGGCGCCCGCCGGTCGGGAGGGCCCTTGGGTCACCTTCGCGCGGATGCGGACCCTTCGCTCTCCCAAGCAACTGACCGGGCCGGCGATGGGGGTGCCGGCGCTCACCTTCCGCGCCTACTACGAAGCGCTGCATGGGCATGACGCATGGGTCGCCCTCGAAAAGGCGCCGCGCGAGACATGGATGGACTACCTGGTCTGGTATCGGCGCGTTCTCGACCTGCCGGTACGCAACGCGACGACCGTCGACGCGATCCTCACGCGCGGGGACGGCCTGCTCGACGTCGTTTGCCGTCAGGAGGACCGGACCGAAACGACGATCGCGCGCCACGTCGTGCTCGCAACCGGCCGCGACGGTCTCGGCGGCCCCTTCGTGCCTCCTATCGCCGACGAGATAGATCCGAAGTTCTGGGCCCATTCCGCCGATGCGATCGATTTCGCCGCGCTGCGCGGCAAGCGCGTCGCAGTCGTTGGAGCCGGGGCTTCGGCGATGGACAACGCCGCCACCGCACTCGAGGCCGGGGTGGCTCGGCTCGACATGTTCGTGCGCCGGACGGACTTGCCACGGATCAACAAGTTCACCGGCATCGGCAGCCAGGGCGTGGTGCACGGTTTTGCCGGTCTGCCCGACAACTGGAAGTGGCGCTTTGTCGATTACGCGATGCGCGCCCAGACCCCGCCGCCCCGCGCCAGCGTTCTGCGGGTCAGCGCGTTCCCGCAGGCTCACCTCCACTTGGGAAGCCCGATCACCGCGCTGGCGCAGGACGACGATCATCTCGTGGTGACGACGCCAAAAGGCCGCCATTCGGTCGACTTCCTGATCTTCGGCACCGGCTTCAAGGTCGATCTGACAAGCCGGCCGGAACTCGCCGCCGTCGCATCCCACATCCGCCTCTGGCGCGACCGCTTCCCCGTGCCGGCGGACATGCGCAACGGCGAACTCGAAGGCTCGCCCGACCTTGGAGATGCGTTCGAGTTTCTCGAAGCCGAGCCCGGCGCCTG
Source organism: Phyllobacterium sp. (assembly GCF_037994405.1). Classification (GTDB taxonomy): domain Bacteria; phylum Pseudomonadota; class Alphaproteobacteria; order Rhizobiales; family Rhizobiaceae; genus Phyllobacterium. The sequence goes on along the minus strand of NZ_JBBNAN010000031.1, from coordinate 3,862 downwards.
CCCGGCGCTGGCGAAAATACACTGCTTCAATTTTCCTGCCACGCTGAGCCACGGCAAGCTCACGGGCGACATTCCCGCCATCAGCGAAGGCGCCGACCGGCTCGCGCGCGGCATCGTGAGGGCGCTCTTCGTCGCCGACCGCGAGCGCCATTTCGCCGATCTCAAAGCGTTCGACACGCCAGAACTCCTCGGAGACGAATGGGCGGACGCCGACGCCCGAGAGGAGGTGAGCGATGCCACCTGACATTTTTCGAACCATCGACCTCGCCTTCGAAAGGACACCGACCGGAAATGCTTGAGCTCAAAGATTTAAAGCTGTCCTACGGAAACACGCAGATCTTGAACGGCGTCAATCTCTCGGTGAAACGCGGTGACGTGGTTTCGATCATCGGCCCTAGTGGTACCGGCAAGACCACGCTGCTGAAGTGCATCAACTACCTGGTCAAGCCGGCGTCTGGAACCATCACGTTCGATCAGATTCGGATGGACTACCAGCGTGCGGATAAGACCGCAGTCCAGGCGATTCGGCTCCGGACAGCTATGGTCTTCCAGCAATTCAACGTCTTCAAGAACATGACGGTCATTCAGAACGTGATGGATCCACTCGTGGTGGTGCAGCGCAAATCCAAGGACGAGGCGCGTGAAATCGCCCGGCGGGAACTTGAACGAGTGGGCCTCTCCGACAAGCTGGACAACTATCCGTCCCAGCTCTCGGGTGGCCAGCTCCAGCGAACCGGTATCGCGCGTGCGCTGGCGGTCCGGCCGGATGTGATGCTCTTCGACGAACCCACCTCGTCGCTGGATCCCGAACTCGTCGGCGAGGTTCTGAAGGTGATCAAAGACGTCACGTCGTCGGGAATTACCTCACTCCTCGTTACCCACGAGATGCAGTTCGCAAAGAGCATCTCGAACCGCATCGTCTTCATGGACCGGGGTGTCGTCGCCGCCGAAGGCACCCCGACCGAGATTTTCGACTCGCCTTCGAATCCGCGCCTTGCCCAATTCCTCAATTCCGAGCTTGCACTCCAGTAGAGAAAGGATGCCTGAAATGTCTTCTATCAGATCATCATCGTACCGTCGGTTCGGCCTTGCCGTAGCCGGTGTCGCAATCGCCCTTGCAACCGCGGGCGTATCGTATGGCCAGAACTCCCTCCGGACGATCAAGATCGCGACGGCGGCAGAATCCAAACCGCTGTCGTGGGGCGCTATCGGCGTTGAGCCGCAAGGGTACGAGCCCGACGTCCTTAAGGCTATCAACGCAAAGCTGCCCCAGTACAAGTTCGAAATGGAAGGCGCTGCGGACATCGCGCAGGAGACCGGCCTCGCCACTGGGAAGTACGACATGGCTTCCGGCGGCTACTACAAGGCGCCAGCGCGCGAAAAGCAGTTCCTCATTCCGGACAACCCAATGGGGGCAAGTCTGATAAAGATCTATAGTCGCAAGGACAGCAACATCAACGAGATGAAGGATCTGGTCGGCAAGAACATCGTGCCTGTCACGGCCGGCGGCGGCATCTACAAGTTTGCCACCCAATGGCAGGAGCAGAACCCGGACTACAAGATCGAGATCACCGCGTCGAGCGCCGGCGTCCCCTACCCGGATCGCCTGAAGGAAGTCCAGAGCGGCAAGTACGACGCGCTGGTTCTGCCGTCGAACCTTGGCGAGCAGACCGTGATCGACAATCAGAAGCTCGACATCAAGGCGTCCGAGCCGGTCGCCATCAACAACACCTACCTCCTGATTCACAAGTCGGAGGAGAACAAGGCCCTGCTCGACGACGTGAACAGGGTGCTCAAGGAGCTGAAGGACGACGGCACGCTAGGCAAGATTTCGCAGAAGTGGTTCGGCGAGGACGTCACGACCTACATCAAGTAGCCAAAGCTCGCCCAAGACCGGGTCTCTGCATGCCGGCGACCATGGCTGAAACCGCAAGAAGGAGTGTTCCAAGGTGGACCTTTCCAAAATGATCCCCGAGCTGCTCTCGGCATTGCCGCTGACGCTCGCGATCACGTTTACAGCCATAATCGTCGGCTTCTGCCTGGCTCTGATCGCGACGACGTTCCGGGTTCGCAGGGTACCAGTGATCAGTCAACTGGCCGATCTCTACGTGTCCTATGCCCGGAGTGTCCCCGTCGTGCTCCAGTTGTTCGTCGCGTTCTACGGGCTTCCCTTGCTGGTAGGCCTGTTCGGCGTCGAAGATTTCCTGTCGCCCACGGTAGCTGCGATGATGGGGCTCAGCCTTTATCACGGGGGCTATCTGTCCGAGGTCATGCGGCCGGCATACCTGGCCGTCGATCGTGGTCAGCATGACGCGGCGGACAGTCTGGGGTATACCTTCCGACAGAAGCTAACTCGCGTCCTGAGCCCACAGGCGGTGCACATCGCATTGCCCGGCTACGGAAACTCCATCATCTACTTGATCCACAATGTTGCGCTAGTCATGTACATCGGCGCGGCGGACGTGATGGCGACCGCGCACCTCGTCATGGAGCGGGACTACAACCAGTACCAGTTCGAAACCTATCTCGTGCTGGCGGTAATCTATGCGCTGCTGTGCCTGATCGCGTGGCTCGTCGTGCGCTTCTTCGAACTTCGCTCATCGAAGTTCGCGCCGAAAGCGGCGCCCGCCAAGACCACGATCATGGCAAGCTTCTGATCAAGAGAGGGTCACCACATGTTCGATATCGAAGTCTTGCTCCCGGACCTTTGGAGCATCCTGGGCGCGGTGCCCGTGACGCTCGCCATGGCGCTGGCGATTTTTGTCTTCTCCACGATCATCGGCAGCCTGTTTGCAATGATCGAATATCGGCGGATACCCGTGCTGCGGGAATTCGTCGTGGCCTACAAGGTCGCCTTCAAGGGCGTGCCGATGGTGATCGTGATCTTCCTCGCGTACTACGGCCTTCCCCCGGCACTCCAGTTCCTGGCCTCGCTGATCGGGGTAGAGTTCAACGGTCACGCGACGCCGAACTGGGTCACGCTCATCGTCGCGTTGACCGCTTGCGTCGCCGCGTTCCAGGCAGAGGTCGTGAAGGGCGCCCTAAACTCCTTTGACACCGGCCAGGCAGACGCGGCCTACTCGTTGGGCTACAAGCGCAGCCAACTGTTCCGACGGGTCATGCTGCCCCAGGTGATCGTCGCGGCGATTCCGGACCTCGCGAACTCGTTCATGGTGATCATGAAGGCGCTATCTCTTGGGTTTGCCATCGAGGTTGTCGATATCTTTGCCCAGTCCCAGTTGACCGCCGCGCTGAACTTCTACTACCTCGAAGCCTTTGTGATTGCCGTCGTGATCTACATGGTGATCGCCTACACTGTCACACATATCGCCGACAGGATGGAAGCGACCCTTAGGGTGCGGACCTAAGGGTAGCCTCGACGCAACTCTCTAGAGCGGAAACCGTTCAAGTGCCTCGTAGCCTGCGGCAGCGAAGTAGGGACACCTGGCGGGCAGCGGACAGGCGGCCCTTAGCTTGCGTCATGCCGCCCCCGGGGCCGACCGTTGCCCGACGCCGGTTCGCCGGCACAGCTATCTCATAGGCAATCGGAAAGCCGCATATGGCGGCCGACGACGCGGCGGGAAGTCCAGCAGGTGCTTAGCGCCGCCAAGCGCTACGAGCTGCCCGAGCGGCAGAAGGGCGAGCGCTGCGGGCCGCTTGGATCAGTGGCGACCGACGTGCTTGAGTATTTCGTCAAGCTGATCGACTTTCGCACCGGCCGGCTTGAGCCGTCGATAGAAACGGTCATGGGCAAGACGCCGTGGTGCGGGCGCAGTTGGCTGGGGATGGGCGGAAAGAGTCCACCCGGAGGACGTCGCATTCAAGGTGAGGAGCTGGCTCGAAAATCTCGAAACTGAAAATC
>NZ_JBBNAN010000030.1:0-2646 GCF_037994405.1 Phyllobacterium sp. | reverse complement strand
CCCAGTGTCTGATACCACAATGCGTAGCGACGAGTATATTTTTGCCGGTGATGATGCCGTCGTTCCATTTCAGGTCGCCAACCTGGATGCACGCGGGCGCGCGGTCCAGTTAGGGGCGACGCTTGACGATATTCTGAGCCGTCACGATTATCCGGAACCGGTCGCCAAGCTCCTCGCAGAGGCAATCGTCCTTACCGTGCTGCTTGGCACGTCGCTGAAATTTGACGGCAAGTTTATCTTCCAGTCGCAGTCCAATGGTCCGGTCGACATGCTGGTGGTTGACTTCCGCACGCCCAATTCGGTTCGCGCCTATGCGCGATACGATGAAGAGCGGCTGGCTGAAGCGATGGCGGCGCATAAAATCTCGCAGGAAGAGCTGATGGGCAGCGGAACGCTGGCACTCACAGTCGATCAGGGTGAATACACACAGCGCTATCAGGGTATCGTTGCGCTCGACGGTTCCAATCTCGAAGAAGTTGCCAAGACCTATTTCCGTCAGTCGGAGCAGATACCGACGGACGTCCGGCTGTCCGTCGCCAAGCTCATTGAGCGCGGTGAAGATGGCAAGCCCGTCGAGCAGTGGCGTGCTGGCGGGTTGATCGTGCAATTCCTGCCTGATTCGGAACTGCGCATGCGCCAGCGTGACCTTCCAGCTGGTGACGAGCCGAATGTTGATGAGGATGACGACAATCTCGTCGAGGATGACGACTGGGCCGAGATTAAAGCGCTCGTCGCAACCATCGAAAGCTCGGAACTGACCGATCCGCAGGTCGGCGCGGAAAGGCTATTGTACCGCCTGTTCCATGAACGCGGCGTGCGGGTTTTCGATGCCGTTGCGGTGAATGATGATTGCTCCTGCTCGCGTGAAAAGATCGCCGGTGTGCTTTCTGGCTTCACTGCCGAGGAGATCACCGACAGCATCGAAGAGGGCATGATCAGCGTAACCTGTGAATTCTGCTCGACGCAGTATGAATTCGATCCGGCAGAATTTCTGCCGAAGAACTAGCGATCGGGAATGCCAGGATGGAAGTGAGAGACAATAACGGTACCGAGCTTCACGACGGCGATTGCGTGACCTTGATCAAGGATTTGAAGGTCAAGGGTACATCCGAGACGATCAAACGTGGCACACTCGTCAAGAATATAAGGTTGAACGGGCGTGAAGGCGAAATCGAGTGCAACACCAAGCAGGTCAAGGGCCTGGTTTTGAAGACAGAATTTCTGAAGAAAGCCTGATCAGGCCCGCATTGGTGCAGTCACTTCGTGGGTAACGGTCACCACGATGAGGATAACGATAAATGCGCAGACGATCAGCCAAAGTGGCCATGCCCGGGTGGATTTCTTCGCCAGCAAGCCGACGATAAGACCGGGAACCAGCACGAGGGCCAACAATTGGCTGGCAGCTTCGGCTTGCGACTTGAAACTGGGCAAGGTGTAGCCGAGAAAATAGGCGCCGATCGCAACCACGAACGCGATGGCTGAACAGGCAAGAGCCTTCAAATAAGGCGATTGTGTACGCTCAATCTCGGTCATCAATTCAATGTCCGTAACTGATCGGGCAGGTCAAGCGAAAAGGCCGGAATCTCGATATCGAAGCGCTCGCCCGTGTCGGTTTGCATCGAATAGCGGCCGACCATGACGCCGGATGTCGTCGTCAAAGGACATCCGGACGAGTATTGAAAACTATCGCCTGGGTCGAGAATGGGCTGCTCGCCGATCACGCCAGGGCCGCGCACTTCTTCGACATGGCCATTTCCGTCGGTGATTTTCCAGTAGCGAGCGCGCAATTGGACCGTGTTCTCGGATTCATTGGAAATGGTAATCCGGTAACCCCACACATAGCGATTTTCTTCCGGATTGGATTGTTCCTCCAGATAGAATGGCTCGACGGTCACTTCGATATCGCGTGTAATAGCTTTGTACATACCTACTCTCTGTTAGAGCAAACTTGGCCTTGCTCTAATGTCCCTGATATCGCGACTCAAGGCCATCGCGTCAACCGTTCTGATATAGGATTGAATTAAAACCTTCGTGAACCGCAACTTTTATTACCAATATTGAAGTGAAGTGTGGTCAGACTAGAAGGAACTCGCCATGATGACTTTGGAAGAGTTTGCCAAAATGGCGCTTTCCTTTCCGGAAAGCATTCAGGCAAGCCATTTCAATACGACGGATTTTCGGGTGAACGGAAGGATATTCGCAACCCTCCGCCCTGAAAAGCAGTGCGGTGTTCTACTGCTGACACGCGGTGATCAGGCGCTCGTGCGCGAAACGTCGGGAGAGATGTTCGAGCCTGTTCCGGGAAGCTGGGGCGAAAAAGGATCGACCTTCGTCATTCTTGATCATGCCGATCCGGAGATGGTGAGACATGCCATGGCTATGGCCTGGAAGAAAGCCGCGCCGAAATCAATTTCGGCGCGGCTTGCACTTTGAGCTAATTAGCGGCCCGAAGCGCTGTATCGAGATCTTCGATGAGATCGTTTACGTCTTCAAGGCCGACAGAGAGGCGCAGCAGGCCGTCGGAAATACCGAGTTCAGCACGCGCCTCATCCGTGAGGTTCTTGTGCGTTGTCGTGGTCGGATGCGTGATCAAGCTCTTTGAATCGCCGAGATTGTTGGAAATCTGGATGATTTCCAGCGCGTTCT
>NZ_JBBNAN010000029.1:0-5089 GCF_037994405.1 Phyllobacterium sp. | reverse complement strand
ACCACCATGCGCTGGCGTATGGGCGGCAGGTAGGTCTTTGCGGCGTAGATCGCCGCCTTCTTGAATTCGTCGGGCGCCTTGGAAGCGTTGATGTCGGCCTCGAAGCGATTACCGGTCCAATAGGTCTTATGCCGATATCGGCATAAAATTCATTATGCCGTAAGTCGGATTATGCCGCATGGCCGAGCTTTGCGGCGAGCAAACCTGTTCCGAGCTATGCGGCGATTCGGCATAATCGAGCCATCGGAAAACGACGAGGTTTGGTGGGAAGTGGACTGGCGGCTTCAGGAATTTGTCTTCAATTGCAGGCATCGGCGTGCGCTCGCATCGCTGCGAGCAACTTCTCAGCGGACTTAGCAACGGAAGCCGCCTGCACCAAGAACTCGGCGCGTTTGGGCGGAAAAAACTTAGCGACTTGACGAAGTTTTCGCTTGCGCCACCGGCAATTGGGTGATAGTTAGCATCATGGCTAAGCATGATCCCGATCTATCGCTGCTCTTCCACGCTCTGGCCGACCCGACCCGCCGGTCGATCCTGACGCGCCTCGCCGAAGAACCCGCGCGGGTGACGGATTTGGCTGCCCCCACGGGACTGCGTCTGCCTACGGTGATGCGGCACCTTTCCGTGCTGGAGGAGGCAGGGTTGATCTCCACCTCCAAAGACGGGCGGATACGTACCTGCGCCATCGTACCCGAGGCTCTGGACCCGGTGCGGACATGGCTCGATGAACAGCGGGCCATCTGGGAGGCTCGGCTCGATCGGTTGGACGCATTTGTGATGAACGTGATGAAGGAACGCGCAGAATGACACTGAACCTGGATCCAAGCAGCACGACCCGTACGGCGCCTGATGATAGGAGGGACCGTTTTGCGACGCTGACCTTCGAGCGGGACGTGGTCGCGCCGTTGTCGGTGCTGTGGCAGGCTTGGACGGCCCCGGCCGCTCGGGCGGTCTGGGCCGCGCCCACGCCCTCGGTCACTGTGGAATTTTTGGAGGCCGACACCAGGGTGGGTGGACGCGAGGTCTCGCTCTGCAAGATGGAGGGCCAGCCAGACATCCGCTGCGAGAATGGCTGGCTGGAGTTGCAGTCAGCGGTGTGCAGTGTGAACTACGAGGTGATCTCGTCTGGGGGCGTGACGCAATCGGTAGCGCTGGTGACGGCGGATTTCTCAGGCACGGGCGAGTGCAGCCGGCTGGTCGTGACGGTGCAACTTTCCTCGCTGGCCGAGGATATGGAGGCGGGCTACCGACAGGGCTTCGGCGCGGGACTGGACAATCTCGCGGGCGCGGCTGAGCGGACCATGGTGCTGCAGCGAGTGATACAGGCGCCGCGAACCATAGTCTGGGGCGCGTGGATGAACCCTGAGACGCTGCCGCAATGGTGGGGACCGGACGGGTTCTCCTGTCGGACGAAGAGGATAGACCTGCGGACGGGCGGCGAATGGGTCTTCGACATGATTGCGCCTGACGGCACGGTCTTCCCGAACCACCATCTCTATAACGAGGTCCGGGCCGAGGAGAGGATCGGCTATACGCTGCATTGGGGCGAGAACGGGCCGAAACATGCCGACGCCTGGGCCTCGTTCGAGGATCAGGACGGGGCAACAAAGGTAACGCTGGGCATGGTATTCAGCACGGCTGCCGAGTTCCAGGAGGCGAAGGGCTTCGGTGCCGTGGAACTGGGACTGCAAACTCTGGGCAAACTGGAACGCTTCGTCGCATCCCGCTGAAATGCTGCGACATCCCGTCGGCTCGAATTAGGGCTTGTGGACGAGGTCCTCATCCATGTCGCGCCCGTCCTCATCGGCGACGGCATTCGCCTCTTCAGCAGAAGGGCATGGAGCCGGTCAGGCTGGAGAAGACCGAGGTCTCGGAAGCGGGGCAGATCACCAACATGCGCTTCCGTTTCGCGGGATAGGGCCGAGAATTCACAAAGGGATACACGAAGAGGAGGGTTCTATGAGAAAACTGATCATATGGGACATGGTGACCGTCGACGGCTTCTTCGAAGGTTCGGACAGGGACATCAGTTGGTTCGTCTTCGAAGAAGAACTCGAGAACTACATTCGTGAGACCCAGGAAAACGCCGACACGCTGATCTTCGGCCGCGTGACCTACGAGTTCATGGCAGCCTATTGGCCGTCCGAGCAAGGCTGGATCGCGGACTTCATGAACAAGATCGAGAAGGTGGTCTTCTCGCGCACGCTGAAAAGCGCCGACTGGAACAACACGAAGCTCTTCAACGGCAATGTCGCGGAAGAAGTCTCCAAGCTGAAGACCAGGGACGGCGGAGACATCTTCGTGTTCGGCAGCGCCGACCTCACGGCGACCCTGATGGAGCACGGCCTGATCGACGAGTATCACCTCGGGATCAACCCCGTCATTCTCGGGAGAGGCACGCCGCTCTTCAGGGGCGGCCCGAACCGGATACCCCTGAAGCATCTGGAGACGAGGACGCTCAAGTCAGGTGTTGTCATCCTCCATTACGCGCCGGAGAGTAGACAATGACGATCGATCCACTCTTTCCCGTCAACTAGGCTTGTCGAAATGGAAGAGCCTGGGGAAGCGGCGCGCTCCGGACGATCGGCGGCCAAGGGGCGTAGCTGCCATCCCTTAAAATCTGCGAATGACCGCTTGTGGGTCTGGCGCGGCCAGCTCGGAACAGCTGAATTGGGGGCGATTGCTGTAGACTGGTCAAATAAGCTAACTCGTTGAAATCAATGACTCAGTATTCTCATAGTTAACTGCAGCGCGACACTGGGGCCAGTGCGCAGATGCCGACGGCGGAGGCGGCGCCGGTTACCAGCACGGTCTTGTCCTTTGCCCGATCAAATTGACTGCGTGCATGACATGGCGGCGGCGCGCAGCACGCGCCGTGTTTTTCTCCAATCTACTGACGCAACGGCTTGAACGCGGCTCGAAGCTCTGCGCTGAAAAGCTCAGGCTCTTCCCAGGCTGCGAAATGACCTCCCTTATCGACCTCGTGGAAGTAGGTCAGGTTCCGATAGGCGCGACGGGCCCATGTCTCCGGAGCGCGATAGCTTTCTCCTGGAAAGACGGTGATGGCCACTGGCAGCGAGATCTCGGAGGTCATCTCCCCGGCCGCGAGGACGGGGCTGCGTCCACCGCCGTACTCCCAGTACAGCCGCCCTGACGAGGTCGCGCTGTTCGTCAGCCAGTACAGCGTCACGTCGTCCAGCACCTCGTCGGGAGACTTTTCAGGATCGTCGCTGCTGTACGTCCACGTCGCAAAGCCCGGATGCCCGAGCATCCATGCCGCAAGGCCGGCAGGGGAGTCCGTGATGGCGTAGCCGATCGTCTGCGGCCGCGTCCCCATCATCACCGCATAGGACCTGTTGCCCATTTTGGCCGCGGCACTGAGCACGTCGAATGTTGCGCGTTCCTGCTCAGACAATCCCGCCGGCGCGGGCCCCCCTGCTGCAAGAACTGCAGCCACCTCGGGTGGTACGACGGCCGGCAAGTTGATGTGGATGCCGAGCAATCCCGGCAGCGCTTGGCGCGCCATTGCGCTGGAGACAGGAGAGCCCCAGTCGCCGCCCTGGGCAACATAGCGGGAGTAGCCGAGGCGCTTCATCAGCTCAGCCCAGATCCGCGCGGTTTGGTCGGGGCCCCAGCCGATGCCGGTTGGCTTGCCGGAAAAGCCGTAGCCCGGCATCGACGGAATGACCACGTCGAACGCATCCTCGGCATTGCCTCCGTGGGCGGTCGGGTTGGTGAGCGGATCGATGATCTTCAGTTCCTCGAACACTGATCCCGGCCAGCCATGGGTGATGATCACGGGCAGCGCGTTGGGATGCTTCGAGCGGACGTGAATGAAGTGGATATCAATTCCGTCGATTTTGGTGACGAACTGAGGCAGGGAATTCAGCTTCGCTTCCGCCTTCCGCCAGTCGTAGCCGGTGCCCCAATACTCGACGAGTGGCTTGAGCTTCGCGAGCTGTATGCCCTGTGACTGGTCATAGACCGTCTCCCGGTCGGGCCAACGGGTTTCTTGAATCCGGCGCCGCAGCTGGGTGAGCACCTCCTCCGGCACATGGACGCTGAATGGCCGGATCGAAGTATCTTCAGCTGCCTGTGTGCTTGCAGCTGATGCGGCCACCGTCGATGCCGTCGTCTGTGGTGCGCCTGCGGTCTGGGCAAATGCGCTCGTGGTGAACACCATGGCAGCCGCCACTGCGGCAAGCGCGTTGATGAATATGGTCATTGCCTTGTCTCCTTTGGATCAGATGCCTTGGGCAAGATTGCGGTCAGTTCGTCTGTCGTCATGATTGCGTGGGCGAAGGTGGCGCCGTTCAGCTCGTACGCGGCGTGCATCATTTCTTGCGAAAGGCGTGGCGTAGATTATCAAGAACACCCACCTCATCGACAATGGCCGGATGCGCGTCCAGACCTTGCCACCCTCGGAAAGGAAGTCGTTATACGGATCGGCAACCAGGAGTGCAGTCGTGCGCTCCTGTAATTTTAGTTGCGATATGCTGCACCTCCAATCAATGTTCGTCAGCCGGTGGTCAAGTCCTCAGGGCGGCCCGCTCGATGCTTGCCGCAAAGAGCGGCGTTTCGCCCTTGTTATGGGCGATCGACATCGGCTGGCGCTGCGCACGGAACACATCGAACGGGATGCCCTGCCGGTCGAGGAAAGTCGTGAATTCCTCCGTGGCCTTGGATCGAACGTGGTTCGTGAACTCGCATTTCTCACTGTCGATGGGCTTGACGCTCAGTTCCCAAAGGACGTGGATCGTGGTCCGGCCCGTGGGGGTGAAGACGTCGGAGACCGACTCGAGTATGAGGTGGTCCTTCTGGCCGAGCGTCTCGACATAGTGCTGCACCATCAGGCTGCCCCCGATGATCTCGACATTGATCGACATACGCTTACCGTCCGGTGCTGTCGTGAAGCCTGCCGCTATGTGGGCTGGAGAGCATCCCTGATATTCCTGCTCGGACAGCGTGAAGCACCATTTGGGAATATCGATCTTCTCGATCGGCGCGTTGATGATTGCTGTGAAGCTTGAATCGACGATTTCATGATCGCTCATGTCGAACTCCTTAGGTTTGGGTATGGTGATACTGG
>NZ_JBBNAN010000028.1:0-5797 GCF_037994405.1 Phyllobacterium sp. | reverse complement strand
ACGGAGGGCGATCCAGGGGAACTTTTGATCAGGCGGATAGAGGCAAATGCTGAAAGGGTTGATATGTCAGGCTCCGGGCTTGGACTGTTGACATTAATGAGCGACTACAATGCGCGGCTGGCATGGGTGTTTAGTCAACCAGATGACAATAATCTCGTCTGTCTGGAAGTTTTTGCGTCCCTTCCCATCGCACCGACTTATAACTGAACGGAATCGAAACACGACATGGAAATTAAAGAAGAACAATATCGAGTGTGGTCCGAGGGAAGCGTCATCCACTTCGACGGCGTCATGCGGCTGTCCAGCTTTGAGGCGTATGCGCCTGTCATGTCTTTGATGATGAGCGTTCTTGACTCTGCACCCGCAGCGATCACGCTTGAACTGTCTGATCTCGAGTTTCTGAATTCCTCAGGGATTAATCTGTTGGCGAAGTTCACAATCGAAGTCCGTAAGCATCCCAATACGAGACTTGTGGTCCGTGGATCCTCTGACGTACCGTGGCAGTCGAAATCACTGCCAAATCTGAAGAAACTTCATCCGGCCTTAGATCTCTTAATCATCTGATTTGAGAAGCGCCCTCGCGCTCTGTCTGACAAACGTGTCCTCGCAAATTTATTCTAGATTTGGCATTGTAGGTTCTCAGGAAACAAATCAAGAACTGCCGTTATCGGCGTATTCAACCGTATCCCCTTTGGACCGCGGACTATTAGCATGCAGTAATAGTGTCGCCGGGTTCCAGATTAGCGTGGCAATGTCCGTCTAACAACGGCGATGAAAATGACCTGCAATCGGCACCATTGAGCATACCAGAGACAACGGTCATTCTGTGATCACCTGTCGACAGGGGCTGCCGACGACCTCTCCAGAGTGACCGACATCGCCCGCGCCATGGTCACACGCTGGGGCGTCCAAAAAGCTCAGTCACGTCGCCTCTACTCGACCTGCTTGATGTGGCGCACCGTCACGCGCTTCAGTTCCTCAATATCACGGGTCGCCAACGCATCGACCATCTGATGGTGCTCCCGCGATGACTGCTCGATACGGGCGCGTGTTTTCCATTGTGAGACAGGCGCGGAAGAGGTCCTCTGCCTTATCTCGGTAATGAGGTTCACCAATTCCCGGTTGCCGCAGAGCGCAAGCAGTTCGTGGTGAAATGCGAGATTGGCTTCATAAAGCTCGATCATGGTCCCGTTCATAATAAGATCGTCGAAACGGTGCGCAAGTTCCCGCAGCTTCTTTATGGTCAGCTCCGAGGCATTGGCTACGACCTTATCCGCGACTGCCGTTTCCAGGATGACGCGAATATCGCTGACTTCCGTCGCTTGGCGACCGTCTGGTTCGAACACGTGATAACCGCGATTGGGAACATGCTCGACAAGCCGTTTCTGTACTAATCTATCGAGCGCGCGGCGCACTTCCGGCCTCGTGCTCTGATAACGCTGTTCAAGATCAATCTGTTTCAGCCAGACACCCGGAGCCAGCACTCCGGCGAGAATGTCATGCAAGATCAAGTCAGTGACATCACTGGATTTCTGCTGCGACTTGGTTCTTGCCTTTAGCTCGCTCATGCTTCGCCTCCCGATCGCCCAAAGTAACTGCATGCCCGAAAGGACTCGTTCCCAACAAGATGTACGTGACCGAAATAATTTTACACAGAGGTTGCGTAAAAAATATTTGCGTCTAAATTGGTGCCAATTTTGGTAACTATCATAAAACAGCCAACTGGGAAATCATGAGAAATTCGGGAGAAGTCTGGGAAAGAGTAGAGGCCAGGCGCGAGGCGTTCTTTGAACTCAGCGATTGCGTGTGGGAGACCCCCGAAACAAACTATGAGGAGTATCGCTCGTCAAACGAGCATGCCGCGCTCCTCGAAAGGGAAGGGTTCCGTGTCTCACGCGGGATAGCAAGCCTGCCGACTGCGGTGATGGGAGAGGCGGGCGAAGGCGGGCCGGTCATTGCTATCCTGGGGGAGTTCGACGCGCTACCCGGACTTAGTCAGGTTGCGGGTCTGGCCGAAGAGCGGCCTCTCGTCGAGGGCGGAAACGGCCATGGATGTGGTCACAATCTTCTCGGGTCCGGATCGATGCTCGCGGCTTCAGCCGTTAATGACTATCTCAAAAGAAATGGGATTAAGGGACGCGTGCGCTATTACGGCTGCCCGGCCGAAGAAGGCGGATCTTCCAAGGGGTTCATGGTTCGCGCCGGCGTTTTCGACGACGTCGACATTGCTATTTCCTGGCATCCAGCAGCCTTTGCCGGGGTAAATAATCCAATTTCACTTGCCTGCAACGAAATCAATTTTCATTTTAGCGGCCGCGCATCGCACGCTTCAGCGACGCCGCATCTCGGGCGCAGCGCGCTGGATGCCGTGGAACTGATGAATGTCGGCGTGAACTACATGCGCGAACATATGCCATCGACCGCCCGAATTCACTATGCTGTAACGGACACTGGCGGGTCGGCTCCGAATGTTGTCCAGGCGCGCGCAACGGTGCGTTATCTGGTGCGGGCGCGGACATTGCCTGAACTCAATAATCTTGTGCAACGGGTCAAGAAGGTGGCAGATGGCGCAGCCCTGATGACCGAAACGACCGTGCGCAGTCGGATTATCAGCGGCGACGCCAATCTGATCGGCAATACGCCACTTGAAAGCCTGATGCATTCGCAACTGGAGCGTCTCGGCCCCCCTGATTTTAGCGATGCGGATCACGAGACCGCGAGAAAATTCCAACGGACGTTTTCGCCAGAAGATATCGCGGACTCATATCGGCGCTTCAATGTTCTTCCGAAAGAGGGGCAGGCGCTGTGTGACAGCATTTTTCCGCCGCAAAGCGGTGACGGGTCGATTGTTGGCTCGACGGATGTGGGAACAGTCAGCTGGGTTGTTCCAACGGTTCAGATGCGCGGAGCCACGTATGCCATCGGCACGCCAGGCCATTCATGGCAGCTCGTCGCACAGGGCAAGCTTCCGGCCGCCCATAAAGGCATGGAACACGCGGCGAAGGTAATGGCGAGCACCGCTGTCGAGCTCTTCACCAGACCTGAGCTGATTGAAGCGGCCAAGGCCGATCACCGAAGCCGCCTCGACGGTATCTCATTCGTCAACCCGATTCCGGATGACGTTCAGCCGCCTTTACCGGAAAACCACGATGTCTGAGACAAGCGTGGCACCCGATAGTGACCAACTGATGGGGCATATCCGCGAGTTCGCGCGGAGAGTGAAGCTGTCCGGCACATCTGAAGAGCTCGAAAGCTTTCGCTATTTGCACGCGCAGATGGAAACCTATGGCTACCATACGCGGCTTCTCCAGCATGATGCATATATTAGTCTGCCGGGTAGCGCGCGCGTCGTTGCCGAGGGGATCGCACTACGATGCATTACCCATTCGATGTCTGTTTCTACTCCGGAATCTGGCATTTCGGCAGAACTGGTTTACATAGGCGAGGGTCTGGAGTCTAACTTCGCTGCCGCCAAAGTCGCGGAGAAAATTGTTCTCGTCGACGGCATAGCCACAGAAGAGGTCGCGGCGCGCGCGAGCGGCGCCGGGGCAATTGGTCAGCTCCACATCAGCCCGAACGAACATCTTTATGAAATGTGCGTGTCACCTGTGTGGGGCAGTCCTTCGCAGCATACACGTTCACGGCTTCCCAAGACGGTGATCTGCTCCATCCCCCATAATGAAGGCACGAGTCTACGGCAGCGCTGCCAGCTTGGCGAGATCGTCTACATTTCAATACAAGCCGAAGTGGATACTGGCTGGCGCAAAATACCCTTGCTAATCGCCGAACTGGCACCGTCAGGCGATACAGGAAACTTTCCCTTCGTGCTCCTCTCCGGCCATCATGACACCTGGCATTACGGCGTCATGGACAATGGCGGTGCCAATGCGACGATGCTGGAGGCAGCACGCCTGCTGGCCGCTCGACGCAGCGAGTGGCGCAGGGGGCTTCGTATTTGTTTCTGGTCCGGTCATTCGCACGGGCGTTACTCCGGTTCAGCATGGTATGCGGATGAATGCTGGAACGAACTAGAGCAGCGCTGTGTCGCCCACGTCAATGTGGATTCAACCGGCGGTCAAGGCGCTGATGTACTCACCAACTCCGGTGTGGTTGACGAGCTGAAGGGGGTTGCCTTCGAAGCAATTGAAGCGGTCACGGGGCAAAAGCATGGCGGACGCCGCCAGGGCAGGGCTGCTGACCAGTCTTTCTGGGGTATAGGGGTTCCTTCGATGTTCGGCAGCCTCAGCCATCAACCGCCGGGACCGGTCAAGACGCTGACGGCGCTCGGCTGGTGGTGGCATACGCCGCACGACACGATTGAACATATTGATCCGCAAAACCTTGTCCGCGATACGAGGATCGTTCTTCAGGTCCTGCAACAGCTGCTGACATCCCGTATCCTGCCTTATGACTATACGACCTACGCAGCCTCGCTTGCTGCCGAGATAGCCGATCTACGAAGTCAGCTTGGCAACAGGCTCGACATAAGCGCGCTCGAGGATGCCACAGCCGCCCTTCAAGACAGAACGGCACGCCTGTTAGTGAAATCGAAATCGGCCTCGGATACCGAGGCCGAACGCATCAATGCCGGACTTATCCGGGCCTCGCGGTTGCTTGTTGCGCTCAACTATACGAGCGGCGAACGTTTCCATCATGATCCCGCGTTGCCGCATACCGCCTGGCCTTCACTGGGAGGTATCCGGGAACTTGCGCGGCAACCGGAAGATTCGCCGGAGGCGCGGTTTTACGCCGTGCACGCGAGGCAGACGCGAAATCGCGTCGCCCATGCCTTACGAGAGGCCAGCGCAGCATTGGAGGCAGCGCTGACATGAATGCGGGTTGATGCAGCATCGTTAAAAATGAGGTCATCGCGGCCTCCAAAAAAGGGGAATGAATATGAAGAAGAAGCTGATGCTGGTGATCGTAGCTGCTGCATTGTCTGGAGCAGCCGCAAACGCCAAGGACTGGACTCACGTGAAAGTCGGAATCGAGGGTGCTTTTCCGCCTTGGAACATGATTGATTCCAGCGGAAAATTGTCCGGATTCGATGTCGACCTCATTGAGGACCTGTGCAAGCGAGCGCACGTCCAATGCGAATTGATCACCGGCGAATGGACCAGCCTCATTCCAAGCCTGAACGCTGGAAAGTTCGATCTCGTCATGACGCTGGGCATTAACGAAATGCGCAAGCAGGTCGTCGACTTCACCGTGCCGTATGCCAGTGGCGTCGCAAGTTTCCTGACCTTGAAGGATGGCTCTGTGCCAGCCCTGCCCATGACCGGCGAACGCCTCAATCTTAACGACCACGCCAAGGCGGATGCGGTAATGGCCGGGATTGGCAAGGAATTGAAAGGCAAGTCGGTGGGTGTTGTCGGCTCGACAAGTCAGGAACAGCTCATCCAGTCCTATTTCGGCGACACGGTTACAGTACGCACCTACAAGAGCTCTCCCGAACGCGATCTCGATTTGAAAGCGGGACGGATCGATGCGGGTTTCGACAGTGGCGTCTACGGGACCTCCATGCTTGCCAAGCCGGGCAATGAGGATTTGCAGATGAGCGGCCCGCTGGTAAAGGGCGCCATGCTTGCCACGGAAGTCGCACTCGGCACGCGCAAGGGCGAGGATGATCTGCGGCAAAAATTTGACGCGGCGATCAAGTCTGCGGCCGACGCGGGAGTCATCAAAACGCTGTCGGAAAAATGGAGCAGGCTCGATCTTACTCCGACATTCAGCGGAAATTGAACGCACTGCTTCAGGAGCAACCGACGACATGCCGTTCAATCATTTCTCTGAAGCT
>NZ_JBBNAN010000027.1:0-2499 GCF_037994405.1 Phyllobacterium sp. | reverse complement strand
AAGACTCAAAGAATTCGCCCATTGGCCAACACTTAGCAGGATAACAGGAGGTAATGATGGATCTCAAGGACAGGCGCCTCTGGTACGGCGTAGCCGTGATCGTGGTATTGATCGTGATTGCCTATGCTGCTGGTTGGTTTGGCGGGACGCCGACACCAGTGCCACCGCAGTGAGAGTGATCGTCATTCTCACTTGCAGCTGAACCGCTCAAATTTTGCCGCCTACCGGTTGATAACCCGCGTGGTACCGATCGGCGAATGCCAAACAGCAAATGCTTGCGCTTGGTAGAGGAGATGCTACTGGTGCGTGGCATTGTGGTTTCCTACGAAACGATCCGCCGATGGGGTCATAAGTTCGGGCCGGATTACGTCCGACGGTCGCCAGGTATTGAGGCGGCTAAGAAGAGCGCAAGGCAGCGATATTCCTTTAAGGATGATCATCAAGTCTGTGCGATCGCTGAAGCCAAGTATGGCGTGAACGCCAAGCGGATAAAGGGCCTGCTCAGGCGTCAGTGGCCCTTTCAATGTTCAGGGGCCGTTATAAATAGCAAGGTTTGTTGATTAAGAAGAAACGCACTCAATTCTACGATCTGAACCGCCCCTTGCAGCGCGCCTTGAAACAGAGGCAAAGCATCAAATTCCAATTGCTCCACGCGGCATTCCATTATTTCTCGGACAGAAGTTTTGGCGCCGGGGACAGTGTTGAAATCCATCGTGTCCGGATCAAATTGAAACACTGTGAGCGCCGCAGCAGGATCATCTGAGATGGGATGCGCTCCTACTCCGGTGGACGCTACGCCGAGCTTGTCTCGATATGTCCAAACTGTAAACGGAGGTGGCTTATCTTTGAATGTCATCGACACACCGCCGCCGTTGGCACTGAACGCCTCCATTGCAAAGGCGCGTCTTCCGTTGATCGATCAGCTTTTGGTGCGGCAAACGGGAAAGACGCCCAATCATATAAAGTTGCTCATACGCAGGCGCGTATGGGGCTGGCCAGTCTGCGAACATCCGCTCCCGCATAGTCGGGTTGCCGGCATCGAGACTCTTGTGGTCAATCATTCTCCCGAGGGAAGATCGGAGCATTTGCGCGTCCGTAGCGTATGGCGAGATCTTCACCTAGGCTTCCGGCTCATGCGCCTGCTGCGAGAGAGTTTTCAGGTAGGATCGCTGCGCGCCGGTCATTGGCTCGTCCCGCTGACCCAATCGTCAGGGTCTTTCCGCGTATTGGATCCGGGATTGAGGCTGGCCTTAGGATTGTGCTGATCGCTCATGTTCTAGCCTCCACGATATTTTGTACTGTAAACGTTTCTATTCACTCTTAAAGTTCCCGGCTATCATATGCGACGTAATCAACCGATGCAGGTCACCCGAACATGCGCCAAATTTCCGGTATCGCCTTTTATTCGTTCTAGGCACGATTAGATCAGTCGTTAAGAAATCTGCGTGGTGACCTGACCACGAAGGAGCCAATGCTCGTCGCGCTTCAAAAAGTGAGTAAATCCTATCGAACAGCAGAAGGGCCGTTGGAGGTCCTGCGCGAGGTTGACCTCGGGCTGGAAATCGGCCGAACCCTTGCTTTGACCGGAGAGTCAGGCAGCGGCAAAAGCACACTTTTGCACCTGGCGGCAGGGCTTGACTATCCGGACTCCGGCCGCATCGAAATCGCCGATCAGGATATCTCGCAGCTGAACGACGTCGGCCGCGCCGCATTACGGCGCGGCGTGGTCGGACTGGTGTTTCAACAGTTCAACCTGATCCCTTCGCTTGATGTAGCAGCCAATCTTTCCTTCCACGCGCGCCTTGCCGGACGCCACAATTCGGCTTGGCAATCGGAATTGGTCGAGAAGCTTGGGCTTGAAGCCCTGTTGAAGCGCTACCCCGAACAGCTCTCCGTCGGCCAGCAGCAAAGGGTGGCGATCGGGCGAACGCTGGCTGCGCGTCCGAAGCTGGTGCTCGCCGACGAGCCGACGGGCAATCTGGACGAGGCGACCGGTGATGCGGTACTGGCGCTGATGCTGGAACTGGTGGTGCAGACCGGGGCAGCTCTACTAATGGTGACGCATTCGACGCGGCTTGCCGAACGGCTCGATGCACGGGTGCACCTTCAGGCCGGGCGGATCGCCTGATGTTTTATGCGAGCATGTCCGCCTTGCTTTCCCATTGGCGCCGGCGACCGATGCAACTGGCGATGCTGCTCATGGGTCTCTCACTGGCGACCGCCCTCTGGTCGGGTGTTCAGGCGATCAATGCTGAGGCGCGTGCCAGCTACGATCGTGCAGCGTCGATGCTGGGACAGGATCGCCTCGAACAATTGGTATCGGCGGACGGGGAAACAATCCCGCAGCAGGTCTTTGTCGATCTCACCCGGGCTGGCTGGATGGTGTCTCCTGTCCTGGAGGGTCAGCTGCGTCTCGGCGCCGCGCGGCTGCACGTCCTCGGCATCGATCCTGTGAGCTTGCCGCGCGAAGCGCAGCACGTGGATCTGGCAGAAGGCGAT
>NZ_JBBNAN010000026.1:0-16869 GCF_037994405.1 Phyllobacterium sp. | reverse complement strand
GCAAATAATCACTTCATCAATGCGATCTTCTCGGCCAACTGGCAATCGCTATTGAGCACAGCGCGACAATCTGGCTTTGCGAATTTCAAACGCGCAAGAGCAAGTTTTGCGGCAATCACACGACGATGATTAGCTACATTTTACCGGAGTCATTCCACCTGAAATTTTTGAAAGACCTACGCAAAAGTCGTCACCGGACCACTTTCTTTGGCCATCCTGCGACAGGACTACCAACCGCAGCGTCATGGGCGGGCGAACTCGTTTCGGACCTCTTGGTCCCGGACAGGGCCAGCTAAAGAACTGACAGAAATATAGGGATCAATACCGTTCCAGGCATAGGCACTTTGGTGCCGATACCGACCTGCCCGAATTCAAGGCTCCGTGACCACGCGCTATTGGATGGTGATGCTCAATATCCGCTATGCGGGCCAAGACGTTGTCATGCAGGGGCACGGGAATTGAGTGTTCGGCGCTCTCGTTATCGAAGAATCGACCTTCGGAGCTAATGACTATCGTGGCGAGGGCAACTGGTCCTCGCCACGACTATTAACATCAAGCGGCGACCGAAACCCTGCTCTCGGTCGGAACGGATGCGATTGTTTTCAGTATCTGCGAAGCGATCTGATAGGGGTCGCCCTGCGAATTCGGGCGGCGGTCTTCAAGATAACCGCGATAGCCGTTGTTCACGAAGCTATGCGGGACTCTAATCGATGCGCCACGGTCAGCAACACCATAGCTGAACGTGTGAATTGATTGCGTTTCGTGCTTGCCGGTCAGGCGCAAGTGATTGTCTGGGCCGTAGACAGCGATGTGATCGGCCCTCGCCACTTCGAAGGCATCCATCAGCGCCTCAAAATATTCCTTGCCGCCGGTTTCGCGCATATAGGCGGTGGAGAAATTGGCGTGCATGCCGGAGCCGTTCCAATCGGTGTCACCAAGAGGCTTGCAATGATATTCGACATCGATGCCGTATTTTTCGGTCAGGCGCTGCATCAGGTAGCGAGCGATCCACATTTCATCGGCGGCCTTCCTTGAACCCTTGCCGAAGATCTGGAATTCCCATTGGCCCTTCGCCACTTCGGCATTGATGCCTTCATGGTTGATGCCGGCAGCGAGGCAGATGTCCAGATGTTCCTCGACGATCTTGCGGGCAACATCACCAACGTTGCTATAGCCAACGCCCGTGTAGTAGGGACCCTGGGGAGCAGGATAGCCGGTATCTGGAAAGCCGAGCGGACGGCCGTTCTTGTAGAAGAAATATTCCTGTTCAAAGCCGAACCAAGCGCCCTCATCATCGAGAATAGTTGCACGCTTGTTCGAAGGATGCGGTGTCTTGCCGTCCGGCATCATGACCTCGCACATGACGAGCACGCCATTCTTGCGCTCGGTGTCCGGATAAACGGCGACGGGCTTCAGAACACAGTCGGAGCTTCTGCCTTCGGCCTGCATTGTGGAGCTTCCGTCAAATCCCCACAACGGAAGTTGCTCAAGCTGCGGAAAGCTATCGAATTCCTTGATTTGGGTTTTCCCGCGAAGATTCGGCACTGGCGTATACCCATCGAGCCAAATGTACTCAAGCTTGTATTTTGTCATTTCAAACCTTCCATGATTGACAATAAAGGCGACGGCCTATGTGGAGAAAAGCAATTATTATGCCAATCCAGCAGTGCGCGAGAAACCGGCGGGTTTCATAGAATGCCCGCCCGGATTTTATAGAGCCTGTGATGAAATAATCGGCACAATGAAGCATGTTTGGGCATGCTGTGAGAATGAGATAACCATGGGACCGAGGCCGATGGTTCGATGCCCCACCCAATCATCCCATGCGCTCCGATGCGTAACCTCCCGGACTGGCTGGAAATCCAATTGTCCGGTTGCCGTTCAAGAACACCCGGTGATGGATATGGGCATGAACAGCCCATGCCAATAACTGGCTCTCAACATCGCGGCCAATGGAGATATGGTCATCCGGGCTTTGCGCGTGGGTGATGCGCGCAATATCCTGTTCCGATGATTGGTCCTTCGCCCAGGTCTTCAGTGACATAGTGTGCTGTCACCCGAGCAGTTTTACTCCGCGCTCATATGCCTGTTTGTACGGATTTGGCCCCTTGAATGATGGCAGGAAAGAGTGATGGATATGGATGATCCGGCTAGGCATCTTCTTGCACACCGCATCTGACAGCACCTTCATGTAGCGGGCCAGAACAATCAGTTCCGCTTGGGATTGTTCGACAACCTCCATCAGTCGCTCTTCAGCTTGGACTTTGTTCGCTTTGCTTACGACCTTGATTGGAAAGTCCGAATTCTGCTGACTTGTCCACAAAGGCATTGATCCTCCCTTCCCTGTCCCACACCGAAATATGGCAATGGCAACCATTTCCTGTGAGGCCCTTGAATGGCTTCGGCATCAAAGGTGCCCGCAATCCATGTTTCTCGGCCACGACCATCAACTTAAAGAAGGAATGTTTGTCAGTCGTTTTCAGCGCGTCGTCATATTCCCAGTTCATCTCGAACTGGCCGTTGGCGTCCTCGTGGTCGTTCTGATAGGGCGTATCGCCACGACGGTTTTGAAATCCTCGTCTTGCGGAGTTTTGCCGAACATCTTTGGAACGATCTCAACCGCATGAGTGCGGAGTTCGGCTAGGTCTGCTGAAAGAAGTGCCGGGACCATTCAGCGCTGGGCTGCGGCGTGCTCCGGATGCGGTTCCACCTTTTTCAGAATGGATTCAGCAATGTTTCGCGCTTCCGCAATATGGTCACGACAGGCTTTCGCCGCAGCTTCCGGATCATTGCGCTCGATCGCCGCGAAGATTTCCCGTATCCGCGCCGGGCCAGCGACGATGCGGTCGCCGGTGCTAAGCGTCATTACCCTGAGGCGGGAAATGCGACTGTTCAGACGACGGACAATCTCCCAGGCAATATCATGTCCGCCTGTCTTGAAGATGATCTCGTAGAATTCCGTGGTCACGTCGAGGATTGTCGTCGGATCGTTCTTGCGCGACGTGCGATCCAGATCGTTTAGTACATTTCGAAGTCTGGTCTTGGTCGCCGCGTCGACGCTGCGCGCGCAATCGGCAACTGCCGCCGACTCTAGCGCAGCCCGTATATCGTAGATCTGCCGCGCATGATCCCAATCCAGCCGGGCAACGATGGGCCCCTGCTTTGGCAACATTTCCACCAACCCCTCGGCGTCGAGGTGGCGGATAACCTCGCGAATAACCGAACGGCTTACCCCCAGTTGATCGCACAGTGTCCGCTCCACGAGTCTTTGGCCCGGTTCGAACAAACCAGCGATGATCGCATCACGGAGTCGCTCAAGCGCCATCTCTCGCAAGGTTGCAGGCGGCGTGGCTATTTTCAGTGATTCCAGTCCGGCGTTTTTCATGATCTCTCTTAATCTGAAAGGTAGAAGCAAACAAGGGGCTTGACACGTGGTCTTATGGTATACCATCATATGAGCATACAGAAAAATTGTTCTGGAGACAATGATGGCAATTCAAATCCGCAAGACTCTGCTGCAGGTAGAGTCAGTTCTTATCGAAGGTGGTAGGGCCGCCTCACAGCCCTTGACGCTGTATACCGCCGCTGCCGTTGTCACGAACCCGTGGGCCGGACGCGGATATGTCGAGGACCTCCGGCCGGAAATTCACGCTGCCGCACCAGTTCTCGGTGAACTGCTGACCAAAATGATCATCGATGCCGTCGGATCGGGAGATATTGTCGAAGCGTACGGAAAAGCCGCCGTCGTCGGTCTGGATGGGGAACTGGAGCACGCATCGGCGCTCATCCACACCCTGCGATTTGGCAACCATTACCGCGAGGCGGTCAGAGCCAAATCCTACCTTGCCTTCTGCAATACCCGCGGAGGAGCAAACGCGCCAATCATGATCCCGCTCATGGACAAGAACGATGAAGGCCGCCGGTCACACTATCTGACCATCCAGACCGCAGTTCCCGATGCCCCTGCGGCAAATGAAATTGTCGTGGCACTTGGCGCATCGGTAGGTGGCCGTCCGCACCATCGCATCGGCGACCGCTACCAGGATTTGAAGGAAATGGGACGTGACGTTGGCAACCCTGCAGCGGTCTAGAACGCGCAACGGCGCGGCTTACCTGGAAACAGGCATGGGCGAACCGCTTCTGCTGATCCACGGCGTTGGCATGCGGCTTGAAGCGTGGGGTCCACAGATCGCGGCGCTATCCGACACGCACCGTGTTATTGCCGTTGACATGCCTGGGCATGGGGGAAGTGAGCGGATCGCTTCTAATGCCCGGCTCGACGGCTTTGTCGCCTGGCTGTCGGTTGTTATTGACGATCTCGGTCTTGACGTCGTGAACGTGGCTGGTCATTCAATGGGCGCTCTAATCGCCGGTGGAATCGCGGCCACACAGCCGCAACGGGTGAGGCGCGTCGCTCTGTTGAATGGCGTCTACCGCAGAAGTCCGGATGCCCGAGCAGCAGTTCGTGCCCGAGCAGCCGAAATTCTGGATGGGCAGATCGACTATGACGGCCCTTTGTTGCGCTGGTTCGGCGAGGACAACCAGCATAGTGAAGCCTACCGCCTCACGCGGCGCTGGTTGTTGGACGTCGATCCCAAGGGCTATGCAACGGCCTATTCCGCGTTCGCCGAGGGTGATGCGCTCTATGCTGATTGGTGGCCGTCAGTACGCTGCCCTGCCCTTTTCCTGACTGGGACCGATGATCCGAATTCCACTCCAGCCATGGCCATGGCAATGGCTGATGCCGCACCGCACGGATATTTTCGACTGATCGAAAACGAACGGCATATGGTCAATCTGGCAGCACCAGCGGCGGTGAATGCCATCATGCGCGAGTGGCTTTCCAGGGAGGCGCCAGAACGGTCATGACAGCTATAGATCCGAGAACCCTTCGCGATGCATTTGGAGCTTTTCTGACAGGCGTCACTGTCGTGACCACCTACAACCAGGATGGCGAACCGATCGGCTTCACAGCCAATTCATTTACAAGCGTATCGCTTGATCCGCCACTGCTGCTGGTCTGCCTTGCTCGCACCTCTCGCAATTTCGAAACGCTTACAAATGCCCAAGGCTTTGCCGTGAACATTCTGTCGGAGGGACAGAAAGAGGTTTCAAATACCTTCGCGCGGCCGGTAGAGAACCGCTTTGCCCATGTCGATTGGCGCAAGGGTCCACATGGCTCCCCAGTATTCTCGGACGTTGCCGCCTGGTTTGACTGTTCGCTGCATAAAATCACTCAAGGCGGCGATCACGTTATCCTTATCGGCAAGGTTGAAGCTTTCGCAAATGGTCTTGCCAATGGCCTGGGTTACGCGCGCGGGACATATTTTACCGCGTCGTTGATTGGCCAGGCGGTATCCGCTGCAGCATCCGATTCAGACGTCATGGTCGGTGGGGTCGTCGAGCGGGATGGTGAAATCCTTTTGTTGGAGAACCAGGCACACAAATTCGAGCTGCCTGAGTGCGTCATCACCGGCGCAGCAGGACCGGACGGCTTGCACGATTATCTGACAATGACAACAGGGCTCCCGATCTCGGTCGGGCAGATTTACTCCGTCTATGAAAACCGCGCGTCGGGACTTCAGCATATTGTTTATCGCTGTACGGCAGGTGGCGGCACTCCCAAGGCGGGTCAGTTCTTTTCTATCAAGGACTTGCCGATCATCCACATGGCGACACCCGCGACCGGCGACATAGTCCAGCGGTTTGCCGCTGAAAGCAGCATTGGAAATTTCGGCGTCTATTTCGGCACCGAACGCACCGGCAAAGTGCACCAGATTGGCAGAAAGGCCTGACCCATGAAGTTCTCCTTGTTCGTGCATATGGAACGCCTGGACGCCGGACAGAGCCAGCAGAGCCTGTACGATGAATTCATCGAACTGTGTGAGATGGCTGATCGCGGAGGAATGCACGCCATCTGGACCGGTGAGCACCACGGGATGGATTTCACCATTGCTCCCAATCCCTTCATCAACCTAGCAGATCTTGCTCGCCGGACAAAAAATGCGCGGCTTGGCACGGGTACTGTAGTCGCACCGTTTTGGCATCCGATCAAACTTGCCGGTGAAGCGGCCATGACCGATATCATCACCGGCGGTCGCCTCGACATTGGCATCGCGCGCGGTGCTTACAATTTCGAGTATCAGCGCCTGTCCCCCGGTCTCGATGCATGGGGCGCAGGGCAACGTCTGAGAGAAATCATCCCGGCAATCAAGGGTTTGTGGGCAGGCGATTATGCCCATCAAGGCGAATATTGGTCATTCCCTTCCACCACATCAGCACCGAAACCGGTGCAAAACCCTCATCCGCCGATCTGGGTCGCCGCCCGTGATCCCAACTCGCATGAATTCGCAGTTGCGAACGGCTGCAACGTTCAAGTCACTCCGCTCTGGTTCGGCGATGAAGAAGTCGAGAGCCTAATGCAGCGCTTCAACGATGCCTGCACCAAATATCCGGACACGCCTCGCCCGAAGATCATGGTCCTGCGGCATACCTACGTTGGAAAAGATGAAGCCGACATCCAGCAGGCCGCGCGCGAAATCAGTGTCTATTACAACTATTTCGGCGCCTGGTTCAAAAACGAAAAACCGATCAGCCAAGGGCTGATCGAGCGGCTCACGCCAGACGAAATTGCCAGCAATTCAATGTACGCGCCAGAAGCCATGCGCAAGAACAATGTCGTCGGTACGCCGGAGGATGTGATCGCACGCCTGAAGCATTACGAAGCGCTGGGCTATGACGAATATTCCTTCTGGATCGATACCGGCATGACCTTTGCGCGCAAGAAGGCTTCGCTCGAACGATTTATCAACGAGGTCATGCCGGCGTTCTCGGAGGCTCATTAATGCGCAAATTTCAGCATTATATCGATGGCGCGTTCGAGGATGGCGATACCCGGTTTGCGAGTGTCGATCCCGCTACGGGCACAGCCTGGGCTGAAATGCCAGAGGCAAAGGCCCATGATGTTGACCGCGCCGTAAGCGCCGCCGAGCGTGCTCTGACGAGAGGCCCATGGGCAACCATGACCGCTACCGCACGCGGTAAACTTCTCTATCGCCTCGCGGATCTCGTGGCCGCACATGCGCCGGCCCTTGCAGAGCTCGAAACCCGGGATACTGGCAAGATCATTCGCGAAACATCGGCGCAGATCGCCTACGTTGCCGACTATTACCGGTACTATGCGGGCCTCGCCGACAAGATTGAAGGCGCTTCCCTGCCTATCGACAAGCCCGACATGGAAGTCTGGCTGAAGCGAGAGCCGGTTGGTGTCGTCGCCGCGATCGTGCCATGGAACAGCCAGCTCTTTCTTGCTGCAGTCAAGATCGGTCCGGCATTGGCCGCGGGTTGCACACTTGTGGTCAAAGCTTCCGAGGACGGTCCGGCACCACTGCTTGAATTTGCACGCCTTGTCCATGAAGCAGGGTTTCCTGCCGGCGTCGTCAATATCATTACCGGATTTGGTTCCGAGTGCGGCGCAGCACTGACACGCCATCCCAAGGTCGCGCACATTGCCTTTACCGGTGGGCCCGAAACGGCCCGTCATATCGTGCGCAATTCGGCGGATAATCTTGCAAGCACGTCACTGGAGCTCGGCGGGAAATCACCCTTCATCGTTTTTGCGGATGCCGATCTCGAAAGTGCCGCCAATGCCCAGGTCGCCGGCATATTTGCAGCGACGGGTCAGAGCTGTGTCGCAGGCTCGCGGTTGATCGTCGAGGCATCGGTCAAGGACCAGTTTCTTGAACTCCTCAAGGCAAAGGCAGAGGCAATCCGCATCGGCGCACCGGACAAGATGGAGACCGAAGTCGGACCGCTCTGTACGCTTCGCCAGCGCGCCTTGATCGAGCGTGTCGTAGCGCACTCGATCGCAGCTGGAGCAAGGCTCGTAACAGGCGGAAGTGCACCGGACCAGGCCGGTTATTATTTCCGTCCGACAATCATTGACTGCGACGGTATTCGCTCACCATCGGTGGAGACGGAACTGTTCGGACCGGTTCTTTCGGTGCTGTCCTTTACCGGGGAAGAAGAAGCACTGGCGCTCGCCAATAGCACGCCCTTTGGACTGGCCGCCGGGGTCTTCACGCAAAATCTGGCGCGTGCGCACCGCATGACGAGACAAATCCGCTCAGGAATCGTCTGGATCAATACCTATCGGGCGGTTTCTCCGATCGCTCCATTCGGTGGTTACGGGCAATCCGGACACGGACGCGAAGGAGGCATGGCAGCGGCACTCGACTTCACGCGCACAAAAACAGTGTGGCTGCGAACATCCGACGACCCGATCCCCGATCCATTCGTGATGCGGTGATCTGATGTTTTACGAAATACGCACCTACAGGCTGAAGAACGGGGCGCTCCCCGAATACCTGAAAGCCGTCGGAGAGACCGGGATCGGTATCCAGAAGCGGCATCTCGGTCAGCTCGTCGGTTACTTTTTCTCGGAGATCGGGGCGATCAACGAAATCGTTCACATCTGGGCTTTCCAGAGCCTCGATGACCGGGAGGAAAGAAGGACCCGCCTGATGGCGGATCGTGACTGGCAGGCTTTCCTGCCACGCATCCGCGACCTCATCGAAGTCGCCGAAAACAAGATCATGAAACCGGCAGCGTTCTGGTCAGCTGAAGGGAACCCGCAAGCCTGATCGCAGATAGACATAAACAACAAGAATGGAGAAATGGGAACATGCGTAAATCATTCATTATGGCTGTTGCAGCCATTGCAATTACATTCACCGCACAGGCGAATGCCGCCGAAATGGTTTTCACCAGCTGGGGTGGCACAACCCAGGATGCACAGAAGGCCGCCTGGGCTGAAAAATTCACCGCCGAGACCAACACCAATGTCCTTCAGGATGGTCCAACCGACTATGGCAAGATCAAAGCCATGGTGGAATCTGGAAATGTGAGCTGGGATGTCGTGGACGTCGAGGGCGACTACGCCGTTCAGGCCGGCAACAAGGGCATGCTTGAAAAGCTCGATTTTTCGGTGATCGACAAGTCCAAGCTCGATCCGCGTTTTGTGACCGACTACAGCGTCGGCAGCTTCTATTATTCCTTCGTCATTGGTTTCAACGCCGACGCGGTCGGTGCTGAAGGTCCCAAGACGTGGGCTGATCTGTTCGATACAACGAAATTCCCAGGCAAGCGCACATTTTACAAATGGTCGGCACCCGGTGTCATCGAAGCCGCTCTGCTTGCCGATGGCGTAACTCCTGACAAACTCTACCCGCTTGATCTCGATCGCGCTTTCAAGAAGTTGGACACAATCAAGAAGGACATCATCTGGTGGAGCGGCGGCGCCCAGTCGCAACAACTTCTTGCGTCCGCCGAAGCCCCATATGGCATGTTCTGGAATGGCCGCCTCACTGCGCTGAAAGCAACAGGCGTGAATGTCGGCGAATCCTGGGAGCAAAACATTACTGCCGCTGATGCACTCGTTGTGCCCAAGAGTGCCAAGAACCGTGATCTGGCCATGAAGTTCATCGCCCTGGCGACCAGCGCCAAGGGCCAGGCAGAAATGGCAACGGCTACCGGCTATGCGCCTGTCAATACGGAGTCCGGTCAGCTGATGGATGCGGCTCTACGCAAGACTCTTCCGGATCAGCAGGCAACCAGTCAGGTGAATGCTGACATGCGCTACTGGGCCGAACATCGCGATGAGATCGGCGAGCGTTGGTACGCCTGGCAGGCAAAATAAGCCGTCAGGCATTCGGCCCGGCCATTGCTTGTTCCGGGCCGCATGTTCGCTTGGAAATACACAGCCACAGGGATCGTCAGGATGAGCGTCATGACCAGCACCACCAGTTTTGTACAGGAGCCCAAACAACGGCGGCGTCCAACTGGTTTCGCTTACATTGCTCCGGCCTTGTTGCTCATCGCCCTGTTCTTTGTTGTTCCGATTGCCTCATTGCTTCTGCGCAGCGTCCTTGAACCAACGCCCGGCATTGGCAATTACGCCGAACTCTTCGGGTCCTCGACCTATGTGCGGATATTTGCCAATACCTTTCTTGTTTCTGCGCTGGTCACATTGCTGTCCGTGGTTATCGGTTTTCCGGTCGCATGGCTGCTGGCGATTATCCCCAACCGCTGGGGATCAGTACTTTTCGCGATCATACTGCTGTCGATGTGGACCAATCTTCTCGCCCGTACATATGCCTGGATGGTGTTGCTGCAGCGAACCGGCGTGATCAACAAGACCCTTATTGGCCTCGGCCTGATTGACCAGCCACTGGTGATGGTCAACAACCTGATCGGCGTCACGATCGGCATGACGTATATCATGCTCCCGTTTATCATATTGCCGCTGCGCGGCGTCATCAAAGGCATAGAACCTGGCATCCTCCAAGCGGCCGCTCTGTGCGGTGCCACGAAATGGCAGAGCCTCTGGCGGGTCCTTATTCCCCTTGCCTTGCCCGGAATTGCTTCCGGAGCGCTCATGGTCTTCGTCATGTCACTTGGTTATTTCGTAACACCTGCCCTACTCGGCGGAACGGCAAACATGATGGTCGCAGAAATGATCGCCCAGTTAGTGCAATCGCTGGTCAATTGGGGCATGGGCGGAGCTGCTGCGCTGGTGTTACTCGTCATCACGTTGCTTCTCTACGCCCTCCAGCTAAGGCTTTTCGGCGTTGGGCGCATCGGCCAGGAAGGACAATGAAATGCTGCTGAACTTCGACAAACTCGGCATGTGGAAATGGGTCCTGACCGGGTTTTCCGTTCTCGTCGCCATGTTCCTGCTACTTCCTATCCTGTTTATCGTGGCGCTTTCCTTCGGGTCATCGCAATGGCTCATCTTTCCGCCACCCGGATGGACGTTCCACTGGTATCAGGAGCTTTTTTCTGATCCGCGCTGGCTTGAAAGTGCCCTTACGAGCGCCAAGGTCGCTGTCATCGTCACGATCTGCTCTGTCGTTCTCGGGCTGTTGGCCTCCTTTGGCTTGACACGTGGCCGCTTTGCCGGCCGCGAAACCCTCCGCGCTTTGTTTCTGACACCGATGATCATGCCGGTTGTCGTTCTCGCCGTGGCCCTCTATGCCTTCTTCCTGAAGATCGGGCTTAACGGGACCCTCATTGGCTTCGTTATTGCCCATCTCATCCTGGCTCTGCCGTTCTCGATTATCTCCATCGGCAACGCGCTCGACAGTTTTGATCGTTCTATCGAGGATGCCGCCGTGCTTTGCGGCGCCCATCCCCTGGAGGCCAAATTGCGCGTTACGCTGCCGGGCATCCGCCACGGATTGTTTGCCGCCGCAATCTTCTCATTTCTGGTTTCGTGGGACGAGGTGGTGGTAGCCATCTTCATGGCGAGCCCCACATTGCAAACCCTACCCGTCAAGATCTGGGCAACGTTGCGCCAGGATCTGACACCGGTAATCGCCGCCGCCTCGACATTACTCGTCGTCTTTACCGTGGTGCTGATGCTCATTGCGGCACTTCTGCGCAAAGGATTCAAATCATGACCGTGCCATTTCTGCAAATTCGCGGCATCCGCAAAGAGTATGGCGCAGTGACCGCCGTGCAAGACGTCTCGCTAAACGTCGAGCGAGGCGAGTTCCTGACCTTTCTTGGCCCGTCGGGATCTGGCAAAAGCACAACACTGTATATTCTGGCCGGATTCGAGAATCCGACCAGCGGCGATATTCTGCTTGAAGGCAAGACGCTGCTCCAAACGCCCTCGCATAAGCGCAATATCGGGATGGTGTTCCAGCGTTACACCTTGTTTCCGCACCTATCCGTCGGCGAAAATATCGCCTTCCCGTTGCGGGTACGGCGGCTGCCAAAAGCAGAGATCGATGAAAAAGTACGCCGCATGCTCAAGCTTGTGCGCCTGGAGGGTTATGAAGACCGCATGCCGGCAAAGATGTCCGGTGGCCAACAGCAGCGCGTCGCGCTGGCACGGGCGCTTGCCTACGATCCGCCTGTCTTGCTGATGGACGAGCCATTGTCAGCCCTCGACAAGAAATTGCGCGAAGAAATTCAGTATGAGATCCGGCGCATTCATCAGGAAACGTCCGTCACCATTCTCTACGTGACGCATGACCAGGAAGAAGCGTTGCGGCTGTCCGACCGCATCGCCGTTTTCAGTCGCGGCGTTATCGATCAGACGGGAACGGGCCCTGAGCTCTACGCAAATCCAGCGACGCGCTTCGTGGCACAGTTCATCGGCGACAGTGATTTCCTGAAAGGCGTTGTTGCAGCCACCAATGGCAGTCTTGCCGACATACGCCTCGGTGACGAGACCGTCGTGACGGGCGTACCCGTTCACGGCAAGGCGCGAGCTGGCGGGAATGCTGCCATCATGTTGCGTCCAGAGCGTATCAATCTGTCCCGAACCGCTGGTAACGGTCGTGCCGGTATCGCGGCGACGGTGAACGACATCACTTTCCTAGGTAACAATACCCATGTGGCGACGGTAACCGGTGCGAACGAGGAGCTTTCCGTTCGTCTCCCGTTTGGCGATGCAGCAATCAATGGGCTGACGCCAGGCGAAAAAGTCTGGATCACCTGGGATCCGGCAACCACCCACGCTTTTTGTGATTAACCGGGCGGGTATTGCGATCGGGAAACACGACATGATCCTCAAAGACGCAACTTTGTTCCGCCAGGCAGCTTTGGTCGGTGGACAATGGATAGAAGCAAGGCCCGCGAGGGCCAACCTGATTAAAAACCCGGCGACTGGCGAAGAGCTTGGATACGTGCCCGAACTTGGCACACTTGAGACGCGAGAGGCGATCGAGGCCGCAAGAGTTGCCCAGAAATCATGGGCCCGGCAGACCGCGAAAGATCGATCGAACATTCTTCGGCGCTGGTTCGAACTCATGCTAAAGCATAAAGAAGACCTTGCCAGAATACTCACGCTGGAACAGGGCAAGCCGCTTGCCGAAGCGACGGGCGAAATTGTCTACGGGGCAAGCTTCATAGAGTGGTTCGCCGAGGAAGCTCGCCGCGTGTATGGCGACATTGTTCCCGGGCATCATCCGGACAAACGTCTTCTGGTGATGAAGCAGCCTATCGGTGTCGTTGCAGCCATCACCCCGTGGAATTTTCCAAACGCCATGGTCACCCGCAAGGCTGGTCCCGCATTGGCGGCCGGATGCGCGGTTGTTCTCAAACCTGCCCCGCAGACACCCTTCTCCGCCATTGCCCTTGCCGTTCTGGCTGAACGAGCGGGATTCCCCAAGGGCCTGTTCAGTGTGATCACTGGTGCGGCGGTGGAGATCGGAGCGGAAATGACGTCCAATCCGATCGTGCGCAAACTGACATTCACCGGCTCGACGCCCGTGGGAACCGATCTCTATCGGCAAAGTGCCGGCACGATCAAGAAACTTGGCTTGGAGCTGGGGGGCAATGCGCCTTTCATCGTTTTCGACGACGCAGACGTCGACGCTGCCGTCGAAGGCGCCATGATCGCCAAGTTCCGCAACAACGGACAAACCTGCGTTTGCGCTAACCGAATTTACGTGCAGAACAATATCCATGACGCTTTTGCAGAAAAGCTTTCGGCCGCCGTTGCGAAACTCAGAGTCGGAAATGGACTGGAGCACAATGTCGATCTTGGTCCGCTGATAAATATGGCCGCGGTTCAAAAGGTCGAGCAGCATATAGCCGACGCCGTCGACAAGGGCGCACGCATTTTGTCGGGCGGGAAGGTACACTCCTTGGGCGGCACATTCTTCGAACCTACGGTGCTTTCAGACGTCACCGGGGAGATGCTGCTGGCGAGCGAGGAAACCTTCGGGCCCGTCGCTCCCCTGTTCCGCTTTGTCGATGAAGACGACGTGATTCGCCTGGCCAACGACACCGAATTCGGCCTGGCTGCCTATTTCTACTCGGCAGACCTGGCGCGGGTCTTTCGCGTCGCTGAAGCACTTGAGTACGGAATGATCGGTGTCAATACCGGGTTGATTTCGACAGCCGAAGCCCCCTTCGGAGGCGTCAAGCTCTCCGGACTCGGCCGGGAAGGATCCAAATATGGAATCGAGGATTTTACCGAGCTTAAATATGTCTGTCTTGGCGGCATCTCCTGACGCCTTCGCAATCGAGCTACTGACGATTTCGGTCGCAATTTGATGACGTCTCGGCGACCATCTCAACATTCATCACGTCGCCATCGCAATTCTTAGGCTTCTTCTATGGCGCCAATGATCTGATCGGGCGTTGGGGAAGTGAACATGTGTCCAGTGGGTATGCTAATCTCATCTCCCCAAACGTCGTCCGTGACAACACAGTCAGCCCACAAATGCCCGCCTGCATAGGGTAATTACTGACCTGCCCAGCGTTCCGGTCTTCGCGACATTGTCAGGAGCTTTCCGGAACAGCAGACGGAGGATGTCGTTGTGCTGTTGAAAGCTCGGCATTATCGCGAAACAGCTCTGCGGCATCGAGGGGTCGACGCCAATTGCGACCCATCCAACCCCATTGAAGAAAACGGCTTCATCTTCCGCGCCGGATAACTTTACGTCTTTGATCAATGCATGCTCGGTAGATAACGCATCGACATCGATCTCGCGCATCGCGCCTGCGGAACGAAGCAATGCTCGCAACCGAATCTTGATGAGCTCTTCCTGTCCAAATCTTGGTAACTCGATACAAACCAGAAGGCTGACAAATGCAATGAGCATCGAGAACGCCGACCATACAAGGTTCATGCAGTCTCGCGCAGAAAATTCAACTGGCGAACTCCAGGTGAATACCGTCGAAACCACCGAGAATGCGGACAGCAGCGTGATCAACCCGAAGAAGATGGCGGTCGGCGGGTGAATTCGTATGGTCGATCTGTCGCCTCCCTTCTCTGTGACCTTGAATGGCCGTCCGAAGGGTTTGCGGATGGCTTGGCAGAGAGTGATTGTCACCGGCAACGCAGTGATTGCGTGTGTCACTTCCGTGAACAACGGTAAGGTTCTGCTTCCGGAAATCCAAGACGAATAGCCCCAGAAGACGAAAAGGGCCGAAATTCCGTACTTCATGAAAACCAGCTCGTCAGCCTGAATCGCGGAAACGTCAAAAAGCCAATAGATGGACGGTGCGAACAGCATGCAGAGAATGAATGGCTTCGATAGCCAACTCAGAAGTCCGTGCAAGTAGTGCAGGCGCTGCGTAAGTGTAAACCTCCCCCGCCACAATGGCCCATCTTTGAGAAGTCCGATCTGGATGGTTCCCAGACACCAGCGCGTCCGCTGGGTTATGTATTCAGGAATACCCTCGGCCGAGAGGCCAACACTCAGTTTCTCGTTCAACCATCGTGTCACATAGCCGCGTTCCATAAGGCGATAGGTCAACAGCATGTCTTCTGACAATGCTTCATGCGGAAATCCGCCCATCTCGTTGAGGAGGGACCGCCTGACCACAAAACTGGTTCCCACGCAAAATGCACAACCCGCAACGTCCTTGGCGGGCTGGAAGGTATCAAAGAACACGCGCTGGTCGTCGACGAATGACGACTTGATGCCGAGATTGTGCTGGATTGGGTCCGAATTGAAATAAAACTGCGGCGTCTGTACAAGACCTATCTCATTATTCCGGAACAATCCGACGACGCGCATAAGGAAATTATCTTGCGCTGCGAAATCTGCATCCAATACCATGATCAGGTCGGATGCCTCGGTTGCAAGATTGGTTAGCTTGAGCGCGTTGTTAAGGTTGCCAGCCTTTGCATGACGGTTGTCAGGGCGAGTAATGTAGTTTACCCCAACCCGCGAACAATAGTCCCTTATTTCCGAACGTCGCGTGTCATCGCAGACATAGACTTTGAAATTGGGATAATCCATCGACCTGGCGCTGATGACCGACTTCTCCAGAATGTTGATCGGCTCGTTGTAGGTGCAGATAAAGACGTCGACTGAAGGGTATGCGCCTTGCGCTATCAATTGTTCCTGCGCTAAGTCGGCTTCCGAGGTCCAGTCGGACATTCTGAACAGAATGAATACTGAGCCGAGCGCATAAACAACCGACACTGTTTCGAACGTGACATAAAAGTAAGCCCAGAGACTGCTTCCGGTTATTTCAAGATCCGGCAACGTATCGAGCCATCGCCATGAAATATAGAGCACGAGCGAGAGGATCGTAGCGCTACCAAACAATATCCTGTCAGCGAGGCGTTCCCGATCAGCGACCTTGGAAAAGACCATGAATGTGAGTGCAACCCCAACGTCGAAAAGCAGGGCACTTGCTACATCGTCGTCGACGTTGAAAAACATTCGGGAGCCTCAATTGGGTTGGAATGGATTGAAGTCCATTGCGGCGAGCACGGTCCAAGCCGTCGCACCCAGATGCGGCCAATGGCGGTACGTGAACGCTCCACCCTGCCCCATTGCGTCGATGGTCAATCCTGTTGAAAGTTGTTCGATCGGCGTTGCGTAAAGCCAGCCCCATTGAGGATCGCGATACTGGGAGATGCTACCGATCAGTTTCGAAGCACGCTCTGATTCACCCTCCAGGCTGAACATCAGTGCAGCTTGTGCCGTTCCCTCGACCCACAGGCCGTCGCGGTCACCGTTGAAATCGTACCCGCCCGGAACAGCGAGCCTGGAATCGATGAGGCTTATGGCATCCCATGACGCGGGCCGCTGAGATTTGGGTACAGCGAGGAGAGGCCATATTTGTACATCGAGCCACAAGTCCCGGCTGTGGACCGGCTGCCCCTGCACATCCGTACCGATCAGAAAGCCATCTCGATCATCGTGCATTTTTGATATGAATCGCAGCGCATTTTGCGCCAGACTCTGCCATTTGGGATCCTCTGTCGTCATCCACAACCACTGTGAGACAGCAACGGTATCGATATTGTGCTCAGTCGATTTCCACGCGATGCGAACTGCATTTGGTTCGAAACCATAGTAGCCGCCGGGCACGCTGGGATCACGGTCATCT
>NZ_JBBNAN010000025.1:0-1599 GCF_037994405.1 Phyllobacterium sp. | reverse complement strand
GGATCAGGGTGTCAGCAAGGGCGCAGATCTCGAGTAGACGCTGCCAGTCGGCATTGTTGCGCGCCAGACGGGAGACCTCGAGGCCCATGACGATCCCGGCATGTCCCATGCCGACATCGCTGACCAGCCGTTGAAATCCCTCTCGCCAGACCGCCGATGCGCCGGATTCACCTTGATCGCTATCGATGACGATAATCTGCTCCTCGCGCCAACCAAGGGCGATAGCGCGCCCGCGAAGCGCATATTGCCGCATGGCGCTCTCGGTATTGTCGATGACTTGCCGCATCGAAGATTGGCGGATGTAGAGGTAGGCGCTGCGTTCGAGGTGATGAGGCTGGACTTTGAGATGTACATTCATTGTGATCTCCGATCGTTGATGCTCATGGCGATTGTCGCAAGGACGTGAACGACGGCGCTGTGCCCGCCGTGCAGCGGCCAAGCAATTGACGATGGGTAATTCTGCTCTCGCGGGGTGCTTGCTGTTGCGGTCAGCGCCTGAGCCCATCCCCACATGCCCCGGCGCAGAAAGAGGATGAGGCCGCTACGGGCCATAAGTGGCAGCGCTTCGCCGAGAGCAGCCTTGCGCAGCACCTCGTACTGGGACGCGATGGTCGGCGGCAGGAGCGAACATGCCACCGTCGCGGCAATGTTTACCTGCCGCTTTTTTTTAGAACCCGCTCGATCGATCTGGGATGAAGCTCGATACCGAGTTCCTGATGGAGCAGCTTCGCCAGTTCCCGAGCGCGAACGGGTTCGCCAGGGGCGATCTGCGCCTGCAGAAATGCCAGGACTTTGTCGTCGATCTTGTGGGGACCGCGGGGGCCCGGTTTTGTCGGCACCAGTCCGGCAATCCCGGCCATGTCGAAGTTCACCTTGGCCTGGTAGTAGGTCGGCCTGGAAACACCATATTCGTCGGAGGCTTCCGTCACCGACACCTTGTCGATGGAGACGCGACGCAGCATCTCGTATTTGACCTGCACGGTGTCGTGCGGATCGAAGAACTCGCTGCCCCGAAACTTTGGATCGCGCACCTTCTCGGGGGTTGGGTTGAGCGTGCCCTCTTCGATGAGGACATCCGTCTTTGTGCGCTTGCTGTCGTACTTCGCAGGCATCGATGGCTCCGAGGATGTGAAGCGACATTATCGTAAATTTAATTATGACGTCTTTTGCCGCCTCGTCAAGGCTATCGTGATGGTCTATGACCGAGAAAATGCGGTTCGAACAAACGAATTCCTTCATTGGAGTTACCCTTTGCGGCATAATCCGCTTTACAGAAGCGGCATAGTTATCTTTACACGCCAGCACGTCATCACGTGCCCGATTTGCTGGAAAGGCGCTCCACCAGAGTGGCCAATTCCATTAAGTCAGCGACACGCAAGAGCGATCGTCCGTTGCTCATGATGACTTCAGGATCCGGGTTCACAAGATCAGTCCATTGCGGGGGAACCGACCAAACGGTGGCGTCTCCGGTCTGCAGCAAAAGGCGTTCACCATGCCGGTTGTAGCGCTTGCCGACACACGGCAACTGCCGTGGGAATAGAGGATGAAACGGATGTGTCACCCGAACTAACTGCTCATCTGCGTTGGTAGAGGCTGCAT
>NZ_JBBNAN010000024.1:0-3468 GCF_037994405.1 Phyllobacterium sp. | reverse complement strand
ACTGCAGTCTGCGCTCGTGAAACCGCGACGCTGGTGCAGAGGACAGCCAAACTCAATGCGAGTAGGAAACCCGCCCAGGTAGTCATCGCCCGGATCGTGGAAATGCACATTCTTATGCCCCCGACAGACGTTGACTTACTATACGTGGATTGTGCTGAAATGTCTCAAGAGTTCCGACAGCACCTACTGTCGGAACCGATCAGCGAGTGGTCGCTGAAACGCACCTACTCACCATAGATCAGCCCGCTCCGATATCGGTGTGCCCTCGGGCCCTAGGGGTGCGACGAGGAGACAGCCATCATCAGTTCTCCCATGAATTCCCGTCCGCTGTGGTGCGAAATATCGCCGACAGAGAGCATTCCGACCATCCGTTTACTATCGTCGATAACCGGCAGACGCCTAATCTGCTTTGATTCCATCAACCGTATGGCGTCTTCAACGGTCTCTTCGGCCCGGCAATAAACGATCCCCTTGGTCATGACATCTCGCGCCGTCAATGAAGCCGGATCCCTGCCGTTGGCAAGGGCTCGGAGCGCCATGTCTCGATCTGTGACCATGCCGATGAGGCGATCGTTCTCGCCGACCGGTACAGCGCCGATGTCATCGTTTCTCATAATTTTTGCGATTTGTGCCAGTGGGACATCAGGTGTGACCCAATTCACCCCCTTATGCATTGCTTCGGAGACTTTCATAACAACCTCCATATTTTGAAAGTGCTGGATTGCTAGAATAATACACCTTTTCGTGCCATGACGCACATTAACATCGGCAAATTCTCAGGCTGAGATGCCCAGTTGCTTGTCAACGGTGGCACGGGCGCAGAAGGTGGCGCTTGACGGAGGGACGTTGGCGCACGCCCAAGCGCTGTCCTTGGCAAGGATGTACTCCACTCAGATCCTTGAAATGAAGATCGGCAACATGCTGCTATTGGCTTGAAGGGACTCACGGTCATAGGTGCCATCGTTGCGCACAGGCATCCGGCATATTGAGGGAAGCTGGATCGCAATGCGATTGCGTGATGGATGACGCGTTCGAAACGCTAGCTTTCATTTGGCCAGAGGCGTTCGCGGTTCGTCCTCGCGTGCCGCTCTGGGGACGAAACCAACGGTAAAGCCGAACAACCTGGCGACCTTCTCCATCGTATCCAAGGTCGGATTTGCCGTACCAGCTTCCATCTCCGCAATCTGGCGTCGGGTCAAGCTGACGGTCTTTGCAAATTCCTCTTGTGTCATTCCAAAGCTTTTGCGGATTTCGACAATGGCGCCAGGAAAGCGCAGCGCACCGTTGCGGGATCTTTCTGCCAAAATCTGGCGCAGCTCGCGGATTTCCTCTTTGGTCGGCTTCTTCCATCGTGCCACGGAGTTATACTCCCACCATAGTTATTCGGAAATCGCCAAGACGCTGTCAGAAATCTCAGTGCATCGGGCCATTGCTCTGTCAAGGATATCAGGCTTTGCGCCCATCTCTTTCGCTATCTCGGGCGCGTGTCGAAGCCGCGCCGCGAACTGCTGAAGCTCTTTCAGTAGCCGTCTGTAATCGTCGTCGTCGGGGAAGAGTAATGCACTAATCCTCTGCCAATCGGGCAAATAATCGCTGTGCTGATCACGCATTGCGGCCCATCGAGTGGACCTGACGATGCCTTCGGTCGCAAGACGCATAGGAGCAAAATCGAACAAAGGCGAAAGCCTAATTCTGCCGTCGGAATGCTTGCTCAACGCAGAGTTTCGCCCATGATTGTCGGGATTTCCCAAAGCAAGGTTGGCGATATCCCGTTTCATATATTCGGCAATATCAGAAAAGGGATCAGACGAGAATTCCCTTAGTGCCTCAATGTAGGTCTCGTGATCGCCGATGTGACCAAATTCCGAAACACCGATCGCCGACACCAAGCTTTCCTGTCCGAGTCGAACGACAGTACCATTTTGGTCACTCTGCCGGTCAAAACGGGGAATGACGAGCACGCCATTGGCATATTGTGATGGCTCCAGGACATTGAGCCCAATTTCGGTCGCGATCCGTGAATAGAGCGCTTCACCTTCAAGAATGAGCTGGTCCGCCGGGTCACGGCTCCGGAGAAGCTTGACGATCACGTGACGCACCGCCTCATCGTCGGCAACAAAGCCATCGGGATAATATAGCCCATCCTGCGCTTGCGTCATCGAAACCTTGGGCCATTCACCTTGCAGGCCACTAGAACCGGACGCTAGCATGCCGAAGCGATCGACGACCTCGAGAAATAAATCCGAACGCTCAAAAATTGCCTGCTCTGTCACGCCTCTTCGTTCGACACCCTGCAAGCGATTGGATTCCGCCACCGCCGCTTCCTTTATGCGTAGATTACCAATCCCACTACTTGATGCACGAAGCAGGAGCGGAATATCCGCTTGCCGAGAGGTTTCGTCTAAACCAAGGTGATCGGCCAGCTTTCTACGAGCATGACCTTGCGGCATAAGATCAAGGAGAAATGCGGGCCAGTGGCGACTGTAGCGGTTTTCCAGATCAACGGGGTAGCGTACAGAAAGCGCGCGGCGGTCACGCACCGCCTGCCCTTTGCTGAAATCTTGTGATGCAGCTTCCACATAATATTCGAGATCGTAATCGACAACCGCAGCACCGCGATAGCCCAGTGCCTCATCCCGGAGCTCTAGTGTTCCGGCCTGATGCCAATTGCCATCATAATGGATCTGAAGAGACAAATGCATAAACATACCCATTTTGATGGGTCATATAATTGAATTATGTAGAGTTATCAACCCATCAAAATGGGATATTTTACGATTACCTTTGAGGTCGGAATCCTATAAATATGAAGAGGGCTAGACAATGAATCCATCACAGATTCCAATACGCAAAAGAAAGTCTCGCCCCATAGCCGAAGCGCCGGGCATGAAGCTGGTCCTGTCTGAAACTAAGCTGACCTTCGCCAACGACAATGGAGCGCCAGATTGGCTCGCAGACCGCAAACTGAGTCAATGGACCTCGCAATTGGCGAGAGGCTTCGAGAGTTTCGCTTGATGGCAGGCTTGACGCAACGCGAACTCGGGGAGGCAATCTGCCAGGCCCTCGATTTAAGCCCGATGGATTTCATCGGCCAATTTTGAGACCGATGAGACTGCAGAGAGTGGGCGCAATCAATCTCCGTCGAGTCTGCCAAGGCGATAGGGAACGGAAGCCAAAGCAATGTCGATCTGACGTGGTGGCACAAGAGCTAGCCGAGGCCGAGATCATAGAACGTGAAAAGCCCGCCAGCGTTCGGCCGCGACCTGAACGGTTGACATCCTCCTAATCGAAAGACAGTCTGGGCGTAGTCAGGGCAACGGGATAGTCTCGCCTGACCGTGAGGCCCGGCACTGCGAGGTGGCCAACCCGGGCCTCACTTCTTCTGTCTTTGCTAGCGTCAACGTGATTTGACGAAGACGCGTATGAAAGGCAGTCTTTTTGCAACGTTGTGGGTGCGGCGACTTGCAA
>NZ_JBBNAN010000023.1:0-3660 GCF_037994405.1 Phyllobacterium sp. | reverse complement strand
GCAAGGCGCTTGCCGCCTCGTTGAGGACGCTCGATCCGAACACATTGCGCCTTAACCAGGCGGCAAACGCCGTCATTATCGCCGCGGACAGTATGGCTGCCGAACGGCTGGAGTCAAACTTTGCATGGCGTGAAATCATCGGCTCAAGGTGAGCCTTAACAGGAGGGGAAAATGAGCAACTGTTGCGGAAATCCCGGCGTGGGCGATAAACTCGAAACCGGAAACAACCCATTGCCGGTCTATGACACCTATAACCCAGGCGAGGTGCGGTTGTATGGGCGCCCAGCTCTCAATCGACCGATTTTTCCGTTGAGCGACGCAGAAATTATAGATAAGCTTAAAGTAGAGCTTGAAAAATTTGATTTCATTGGCGGCAATGCTGATAACGTAGCAAACTCTGCATTCAAGCCGATGCTTGATCAAATTAGCAACGCTACTGCAGCGGCTTTTGGAGAACGAGTTACGCTTGCAGTATTTGACAACGGAAACTATCAAATACTCCCTGTAACCACGAATAAATATCCGGTTGCAGATAGCTGCATCAAAAGTATTGGCGTGATATACGGGTATGCCTATGAAGGTCATTGCTATAAGTTGCCAAGGCCGCAGATCATGTATTTGCCTAGCGATCCGAAAGAAATCACTGGTGACAAATGCGCATGCGATTGTGGTTATAGCGCTGCACTCGGCTATGCGGTGTGGCAAGTTGACAAGCTTGATCGTGTTGTAGCACTGGACGTTCGCTCGGATGATATCAAAACCCTGGTCCTTGACGCAAACATGCCGGGGAATCGTTCACCACTGGCGTATTCGCAAACCTTGGCGCTAGCGCCGCAACGTTCCCATGAATAGCTGATCGCAGGACACAACGGCAATTTGATCAAGAAATCGGCCATGACGCAAAGCCGTTGACGACCTTATGCGTCGTAAAATTAGCGTGATTGCAGGGGTGACCTCTACAGCGGAGCCACGCCTTGCGTGCCGATGACCGTTCCTATTCGCAAAATGAAATTTGATTGCGCAGACCAGGTACAATGTCCGGAGGCGCTTGGCGTTCTGCGCCACGCTCTTGATCAACAAGGTATGCCTCCTCATTATCTTGCGCCAGCGGAGAATCGCGTCGTTTATTAAGTCAAGATAGAATTGGTGAGATAGTTTTGTTCTGCAGCGCGGGGTTTTTGAATGCGTTGCAAGGCCTTATTCCAATTAAGGACGCACGGTTTGAGATGATGGCGTTGACTACAACGTCCCCGGCACCGGTAATGTTTGAACATGCAACCAAAAAGCTTATCGTAGTATCCAGCAAAACAATCCAAGCAGGCCAGACCGAGGCGATTTTTAGCGACGTCCGAAGCGTATTACAGGAGTAAATGACCTTGTCACAGGATCCGAAAGCGAGTCTGCGCGGTGCAGCGTTGGATTTCCACCAGTTCCCCAAACCGGGCAAGCTTGAGATTACCCCGAGCAAACCGTTGGCCAATGCGCGCGACCTCGCGCTGGCCTATTCACCCGGGGTTGCTGCACCATGTGAAGAAATCGCTGCCGATCCAGAGAAAGCCTATGCCTATACGTCCAAGGGCAATCTGGTGGCGGTCATTTCCAACGGAACGGCCGTGTTGGGTCTGGGCAATATCGGGGCGTTGGCAAGCAAACCGGTTATGGAAGGCAAGGCAGTTCTTTTCAAGAAATTCGCAGGAATTGACAGCATCGATATCGAAGTTAATGAAACCGATCCGAAAAAATTCATCGAGATAGTTGCGCCACTTGAGCCGAGCTTCGGCGGCATCAATCTCGAAGATATCAAGGCTCCGGATTGCTTCGACATTGAAGAGAATCTGCGGGCACGCATGAACATCCCGGTGTTCCACGATGACCAGCACGGCACGGCGATCATTGTTGCTGCGGCCGTTCTCAATGCCATGAAGCTTGTTGGAAAAAACATCGCCGACGTGAAGATTTGTACGTCGGGCGCAGGCGCCGCGGCGATAGCCTGTATGAACATGCTGGAGACCGTAGGCGCAAGGCGGGAGAACATTTATTTGGCCGACCGTCAGGGCCTCGTCACCAAAAAGCGGGCAAATTCCGTGGACCGCTGGCGCGGGGCATTTGCGCAGGACACCGATGCAACCGAACTGGCGGACGTCATGGCCGGAGCCGACATCTATGTTGGTCTATCCTCGGCGGGGGCCCTGAAACCAGAAATGATCCGCGAGATGGCGCGCGATCCGCTGATTCTCGCGCTCTCCAACCCAATTCCGGAAATCATGCCGGAACTGGCAATCGCCGAACGTCCGGACGCAATGATCTGCACGGGAAGATCCGACTATCCCAACCAGGTCAACAATGTC
This sequence comes from Phyllobacterium sp., assembly GCF_037994405.1. Lineage (GTDB taxonomy): Bacteria > Pseudomonadota > Alphaproteobacteria > Rhizobiales > Rhizobiaceae > Phyllobacterium. The sequence goes on along the minus strand of NZ_JBBNAN010000023.1, from coordinate 1,312 downwards.
CTGTGTTTTCCTTTCATCTTCCGTGGCGCGCTGGATGCAGGCGCGACAACCATCAATGATGACATGAAGCGCGCAGCCGCTTACGCCATCGCGCAATTGGCGCACGAGCCCGTTCTGGAATCCCTGGGAAGCGAGGCTTCTGCTACCTTCGGCAGCGGCTATCTCATTCCCTCGCCATTTGATCAGCGTCTGATTTTGCGTATTGCTCCAGCGGTTGCACAAGCCGCGATGGACAGCGGCGTATCGCGCCGGCCGATTAAGGACATGCGCGCCTATCAAGACGGCCTGAAGCGTTTCGTCTTCCGTTCGGGATTGGTCATGAAACCGATGATCGAGCGCACCCAAGGTCAGGGGAAACGCATTGCCTTTGCGGATGGTGAGGATGAGCGTGTTTTGCGCGCCACTCAGGTAATATTGGAAGAAGCCATTGGTCGGCCAATCCTTATTGGCCGGCCTTCCGTCATCGAACATCGGATAGAACGCTTCGGCCTTACCATTAAACCCGAACGCGATTTCGAGATCATCAATCCTGAAGACGATCCACGCTACCGCGACTATGTCAGCCTCTTTCACGACCTCGTCGGGCGAAAGGGCGTAACACTCGACACAGCCCGCACGATCGTGCGCACCAATACCACCGTCATTGGAGCATTGGCCGTTCGTCGCGGAGAGGCGGACGCATTAATATGCGGGTTGCAGGGAAGCTTCATCAAGCATGCACGTGACATCCGCTCCATCATCGGGCTGGCCGACGATTCAGCGCAGCTGTCGGCATTGTCGATGCTGATCATGTCGAGGGGGGTGTTCTTCCTTGCTGACACTTATATGAACATCGACCCGAGCGCCGAAGAGATCGTTCAGATCGCATTGCAGGCCCGCGATCATCTCAAACGCTTCAACATCGATGCGAAGGCCGCATTGTTGAGCTACTCGAATTTCGGCTCGCGCGAAGGTGCGTCCTCAGAAAAAATGCGTATAGTCTATTCGTTGCTAAAGCGGGCTGCACCCGATCTGCTTGTGGAGGGCGAAATGCAGGGAGACCTTGCCATTAACGGTGCCTTGCGTGAGCGCTACCTGGCCCAAACGGCTTTTCAGGGGGAAGCAAACCTGCTGATCTTTCCGTCGCTTGAAGCGGCGAACGTCTCGATGACCTTGCTTACGGAGCTGAACAATGCCCTTGCGGTGGGCCCCATTCTGATGGGTACCAAGCGCCCGGCACATATCCTGGCTCCGTCGGTAACCAGCCGGGGTATTGTCAATATGTCGGCGATCGCAGCGGCTGAGGCTTTGGCAGTCTGACGGTCGCGGGAAG
>NZ_JBBNAN010000022.1:0-9377 GCF_037994405.1 Phyllobacterium sp. | reverse complement strand
AGTCTAAGTCTAGAAGAGTGAGCCCTGCGACCCGCTCGGAACCGTCGGCTTCTTGGCAGGCGCAGAGCGCTCGATCTTCGGCCGTGATGGACGCTCACTGGCCTCTTTTGCCACTGCCTCCACATCCCCGTCCTGGAAGCGCAATGTCAAATCATCGCCGCCGACGATGGCGGCAGCGCGCTTGATAGGGGCGCCTGAGGGATCAAGCACAATGGCAAAACCCCGCTCCAGAACACTCTCATGCGACAGGGTTTTCATCAGGCGTTCAAGTTCGCCGCTGCGGCGTTTTTTGCGGTCCACAATGAGGTCCACAGCCTGTATCTGGCGGCGCTCCAACTGCTGAAGATGCTGGCGGCCGCGTTCGGCGAGGCGTGCCGTTGGTTCGATCGAAAGCCGCCCCGCACGCCTGTCAAAAGAGCCCCTCCGAAGACCTACGAACACCTCGAGACCGCGGGGCAGGCGATTGGCCAAAACGCTGATTTCACGGCGCTTTTCACGAAAGCGCTGCTGAAGAAGACGCGGCGACAATTGTCGTGCGCAGCCATCGAATTGGCCGCGCTTCTTCTGCGTATTGGCCTGCAGCGCGCGGCCCAACCGCGCTGCTGTCTCGTCAAAATGCCGTCTTGGCAAAGCAAGCAGCTGATCGGCCGAGGGCAGGGCGCGGGCGAGTGCCCGTTGCGTCTGACGGCGGCGGTCGAGACAGCGTGACATGCCGGCGGCAAGCCGGGCGCCCAGCGTCGCGACGGTTGCCTGCAAGTCCGCCCTGACTGGCACGGCCATTTCCGCCGCGCCGGTCGGTGTCGGCGCGCGAACGTCGGCGGCAAGGTCGATCAGCGTCCAGTCTGTCTCGTGGCCGACCGCGGATATGAGCGGGATCCGCGAGGCGGCGACGGCACGCACCACGGCCTCATCGTTGAACCCCCATAGATCTTCCAGGCTGCCGCCGCCACGTGCCACGATCAGCACATCGGGACGGGGTAGGGGGCCGCCACGCTCTAACCCATTGAAACCATTGATCGCATTGGCAACTTCGGCGCCTGATGTTTCGCCCTGTACCCGCACCGGCCAGACGAGCACGTGCAGCGGAAAGCGGTCGGTGATGCGGTGGATGATATCGCGGATCACTGCTCCGGTTGGCGACGTGATGACGCCGATGATGTGCGGCATATAGGGCAATCGCTGCTTTTTTGCCGGATCGAACAACCCTTCGCCGCCGAGCTTGCGCTTGCGTTCTTCAAGCAGTGCCATAAGCGCGCCCGCGCCCGCCGGCTCCATCTGCTCGATGACGATCTGGTATTTCGATGAGCCGGGAAAGGTCGTCAGCTTGCCAGTGGCGATGACTTCCATGCCCTCTTCCGGCTGGAAGCGCAGGCGGCTCATCGAGCCACGCCAGATCACCGCTTCGATGCGCGCCTTGTCGTCCTTGAGCGAGAAATAGGCATGGCCGGAGGAATGCGGGCCGCGATAGCCGGAAATCTCCCCGCGAACCCGAACATGCCCGAACGCGTCCTCGACCGTACGCTTGAGCGCCCCGGAAATCTCGGAAACGGTATATTCGGCGACGTTCGATGCAGATTCGGGCTTTTCACTCATGCCCTATTCCTAGTCTCGCGCAGGGCAAGGTCAAGTCTGGGCAATCCTCGATTGCAGCATTGCCAGCGCGAAAAAAATCGCCTTTAACTGGAAAAAAGGGAGGCGACATGTCTTCAACAGCATCGGTTACCGCCAAGGGTCTGAAATTACGTCATTATCTGTTGATCGGAGCGCTGATGATCGCGGCCGCCGCGGCGATTTTGCTCCTGATGGGGCGCAACCCGATTTGCACTTGCGGGACAATAAAGTTGTGGGTAGGCGAAGCCAACTCATCCGACAATTCCCAGCATATCGCCGACTGGTACACGCTGTCGCACATTATCCATGGCTTTCTCTTCTACGGGATTCTCTGGCTGATTGCCCGCAAATGGCCGGTCGGGCCGCGTCTGTTGATCGCTATTTTGGTCGAGGCGTCCTGGGAGATCTTCGAGAACACCGACATGGTCATCAATCGTTATCGCGAGGCGACGATCGCCCTCGGCTATGTCGGCGACAGCGTTTTGAATTCGGTCAGCGATATATTGTTCATGGTCCTCGGCTTCTTTTTCGCCGCCCGCGCCCCGCTCTGGCTTACGGTTGTTCTGGCGATCTTCTTCGAGCTTTTGGCCGGGTGGGTTATCCGTGACAACCTCACCCTCAACATCGTGATGCTGCTTTACCCGCTTGACGCGATAAAGGCCTGGCAGGGCGGGATCTAGGCTCCTAGTCCCGCCTTACCAGCCAGGAACGAGCTCGCTCGCGCGCACCTGCCGCAGCCGCTGGTTCGCCAGATTTGGCGCGGAAGCCTGCGCTATGCTGACGGGCGTCGGCATCGACAAATTGTCGAGGCTCTCAACGATATGCTGTGCCAGCGCGTCCACAATTGCTGACGGCTTTGTGTGACCGCGCATGATACCAATGCCGAATTCCGGCAGCCGCCCAAAACCATCGGCTTCGGTCAATACACGCATCCCGGGCCGCAAGGCACATTCCGGCAGGATGGAGACCGCAAGCCCAGCCAGCACTGCAGCAGCAAGAACGGTCGCTGACCAACTGGTGAAGAGAATGCGGTAATCATGATGCATGGTGTTGAGGACCTCAACGGCCGCCGCGCGCCAGATGCAGGTCGGGCGGCCCACGGCAAGCGGAAGGACTTGTTCTTCATGCACATTATGGTGCGCTGAGGTCACCCAGAGCAGCTGCTCGCTGCGCACCACTTCGGAGCGCCGGTGCTCGTCGCACTGCGTCACGAGCGCGATGTCAAGCTGGCCCTTGCGGATCATTTCGTCGAGATTGACTGTCGGTTCGCAGACAACGGAAAGTTCAACGCGCGGATTCGAGCGCGAAAACCGCGCCATGATTTCCGGCAGGAACCGGTCGGCATAGTCATCCGGCGTCCCGATGCGGATATGGCCCTGCAACTGCGTATCATCAAACGCTGCGATGGTTTCGTTGTTGAGCTGCAGCATGCGTCGCGCATAGGCGAGCAGGCGTTCGCCGTCTTCGGTCAGCCGATTGGTGCGGCCATCTCTCTCGAAAAGCGCCTTCGAAACGCGCTCTTCGAGCCTGCGCATCTGCATGGATACGGCAGATTGTGTCTTGTTTACCTTATCGGCGGCCCTGGTGAAGCTGCCGAGATCGGCGATGGCGGTGAATGTCTGCAATTGGTCGAGATCAAGCGGTGCGTTCATAGCGGTGTTCCCGTATGGTTGATCCATCATTATTATTGAACGTTTACATTAAAAACATTCGTTTGAATAATCAATTTTTATGGATCATTCTGCAGATGTTCAGGAAGCGCTGATGCCAGATGGCACGAGCGTGGTGCGTGAGAAATGGTTTTCGCGCGGTTTAACTTTCTTGATCAGCGCCATTCAAAAGGAGTAACGGCGATGACGACGACAACGAGAATGACTGAAGTAAACGGTTTCACCCGCTTGATCGCAGCTTTTGCGTCGCAGGCTGCCAACTTTGTCACCCGAATGATCGTCGCTCGCCGCAATCGTAAAACCATTTTGAGCCTCGGCGAGTGGAATGACGAAATGCTGCATGATATCGGCATCACGCGTGCTGATTTGCATTCGGCTATTGGCACCTCTCTGCTCGATGATCCGAGCGAACGGCTCGGCGCACTGGCCGATGTCAGGGCCCGCCTTCGCGCAGCCCGCTCGATCATCTAGTCTGACGATTTGACTGTTTAGCAGGCGCCCATTCACGCCGGAATCCCCTCCCGGCGCCCAGCCTGCCTCCTGCCCGGCCCATATTGCATGCGCAAAGTGGCCGGGCTTTTTCTTGCGCGGTTTTCAGCGATTGCGGTCCATGCCGCGCAGGTATTGGTCGAAGATGGATTCCAGACCCTTCTGATACTGGTCATTGGCCTTTTTTCCGGTATCGAACATCTGGCCCAGTATGTCCTTTAGCGGGTTCTCCGAAGGAGCGGTTTGCTGCTGGGGCCGCGGTTGTTGCGACGGAGGGGTCGTTTGCTGCGGTGCGCCGCCACCAAAGATCTGTCCAAAAATCTGGCCCAGCGGATTGTCTCCAAAGGGATTGTGTGCAGGCTCTTGAGCATCGTCCTGTGGAACCCTGCCGCGTGATGGTGGCGCTTGAGGTGCAGCGCTGCCGGGAATACCACCTCGCATCATTTCCTCGAAGATTTTACCCAACGGATTGTCGCCCAATGGATTGGTTTGACCTTGCGGCCGCTGGCCGCCAGCGCCCCCGCCAAACATTCCTTCGAGTATCTGTCCCCAGGGATTGGCCGAAGCGTCTGGACCGCTTGTCTGAGTGGCTGATGGTTGACCGCCCATCATGCCGCCTCCACCTTGCCGCATCATCTGCTCAATGAGGTCGCCAATGACATTGCCGCCGCCGAGGCCAGCGGCAGCGAACTGTCCGGTTGATTTCTTGTAAAGTCCACCCATCATCATTGAAGCAATCACAGGCAGCATCTGCTTCAATGTTTCAGCACCGACGCCAGCTACGTTTGCAGCATGATCGGCCACCGCGCGCGACAGATCTTTCGAACCGAAAAGCTGGCCGAGGATGTAGTTGCCGTCGGCAATACCCGATGGATTGAAGGCAGCTTGCGGATTATCAAAATAATTGACGTTCCGGCCGGTTGAGAGGGCCTGGACAAACGCACCAAAGCCCATCGGATCGGCCGCATTGCGTTGCAAGCCCTGCGAAAACGCCGGCATCAGCGCTTCGAGGGCGGCGACAGTCTGTTGCTGGGACAGGTTGAACTGGCGGGCAAGGGCTTCGATGTTCTGGCCCCCTTGTCCCTTCAGAAACATATCTACGAGATTCATGGCACCGATCCTCCCTTGCACTAAACAGGATGGAAGATTAGCGCCGCAGGCGCGCAGACTTCAATCTTTTTATAGGTTTAGGGTCAGGACCTGTTAATAGGGTCGAAAAGACCATTTCTTGCGGGCGCCGAAGCGGCCGCAAGCTGCTGTGTCGAACCGTTCGGCCGAAAGAAAGACCCGTCCTTCACGCCTCTCCTCGCATCTTCTTGCCGTTTCAATCATATAACAGGTCCTGACCCTAAAAGTAGGCAGCGAGGTTCTTTCGGATGCGCTGCAGCGGATCGATAGCCGGATCACCTGGCTCAAATTTCCGGTTGGTGATCGTCTCATAGGCCTGGATGTAGACCTTGGTCGTCGCATCGATGACATCTTCCGGAATCTCTGGAATCGCGTCCCTATAGGGATCGCAGCGCTCTACGACCCAGTTACGGACGAAATCCTTGTCGAAGCTGACAGGCCGCTTGCCAGGTGCGTAGCTATCGGCAAACCAGTAGCGGCTTGAATCCGGCGTGTGGATTTCATCCGCCAAAACGATATTGCCATCGTCATCGGTACCGAATTCATATTTGGTATCAGCAAGGATCAGGCCGCGACTGGCGGCAATTTCCTGGCCGCGGGCAAAAAGCTGCAATGCATAATTCGAGACCGTCTCCCATTTGTCCTTTGTGAGCAGCTTTTGGGCCAAAATGGCGTCTGCCGTTAGAGGCTCGTCATGGCCTCCATCGAACGCCTTGGACGTCGGGGTGATAATTGGCTCGGGCAGTTTCTCATTGTCCTGCATGCCGTCCGGCAAGGTAAAGCCATACATTTCGCGCTGGCCGGCCTTGTAGAGCGTCAGGATTGACGTTCCCGTGGTCCCGGCGAGATAACCGCGCACGACGATCTCGACAGGAAGGATTGTGAGCTTTCGGCAGACAAGGACATTCGGGTCGGGATATTCGATGACGTGATTTGGGCAGATGTCATGCGTCTGCTCGAACTGGAAACGCGCAGTCTGGGTCAGGACCTGCCCCTTGAGCGGGATCGACGCGAGGATGCGGTCAAAAGCACTGATACGGTCCGTCGCTATGATGATACGGCGGCCGTCCGCCAGATCGTAATTCTCGCGGACCTTGCCTTTGTAGTAATTCGGCAGCTCGGGAATATAGGCTTGCGATAGCGCTTTGTGTTTCGGCATGGTTAAGAAATCCGCGTGAAATGATATGGACCCCGCATAACACATATGGCGGGCAACGGGAGTCATAATTGTCGATCTTGCTGGCTTCAGCGCCCGCCGGTCACGTCAAGGAGAGCGCCGGTCACATAGGACGATGCATCGCTGAGCAGCCAGACAATGGATTCACCAACTTCATCGGCGGTACCTGCGCGCCCGAGCGGCGCCGTAACGCCGAGACGCTTGGCCCGGTCCGGCTGACCGCCACTTGCATGAATATCGGTCTCTATCAGCCCAGGGCGAACGGCATTCACACGGATCCCCTCGGGCCCGACTTCCCTGGAAAGGCCGATGGTGAGCGAATCCATGGCACCCTTCGAGCCGGCATAATCGACATATTCGTTGGGTCCGCCCAGCCGAGCGGCTGCCGAGGAGAGCAGAACGATCGAACCGCCATTCCCGCCACGCGATCGGGCGAGGTAGCGCACAGCTTCGCGTGCACAGAGATAGGCGCCGAGAACATTCACGTCGAAGACGCGGCGCATGCGCTCAATATCCATGTCCATCAGCTTCGATGCGGGAGCGACGATGCCGGCATTGACCACGACGCCGTCCAATTTGCCAAGTTCCGCAGCCTGTTCGAATACCGAGATGACCTCGGCCTCGACGGCGACGTCGCCTTGAATGGCTTTCGCCTTGCCGCCGGCCGCAATGATGGCTTCAACGACTTCATCGGCCGCGACTTTATTGCCCACATAATTGACGCCGACCGACCAGCCCCTCTGACCGGCCAGAATTGCCGATGAACGGCCGATGCCACGGCTGGCACCGGTAATCACAATGGTTTTGGTCATGGCCGATCCTCGAGTTGACTAATAGGCGTATTCAAGAAAGACGGGTTCGATCGAGCTGCCCCAAGCGGTGTGGTACTGCGACAGCATCTGCTCGGCGGATGTCGTGCCACGCGCAACGACTTCGTCCAGAGACGCGAGATAATGCGTCTCGTCAAAGCCTTCGCTGTTAAGAAGCGCCCGGTTCTTCAGGCCAAGACGCGAAATTGCCAGTACATCGCGCGCGATGTCGTGCGCCGAGTGATTGCGCAGCTTTGCCTGCAAACCCTTGCCCGGAACCTCGTCGCGCAGGGCCTGGACTTCTTCATAGGTCCAGTCGCGGGTCAGCGCTTCGGCAGCATTCAGAGCTTCGGCGTCATAAAGCAGGCCGACCCAGAAGGCCGGGAGGGCACAAATCCTGCGCCATGGACCGCCATCCGCGCCACGCATTTCGAGGAAGCGCTTCAGGCGCACTTCCGGAAACAGCGTCGACAGGTGATTGGTCCAGTCGCCCATATTGGGTGTGCCCTCGGGGATCTCATCCTTGAGTGCGCCGTTCATGAACTGCCGGAACGTCACATGGGTGCAGTCGTGATAGCGGCCGTGGCGCATGACGAAATACATCGGCACGTCCAGCGCCCATTCGACATAGTCGGCAAAGCCGAAATTCTCGCTGAAAATGAAAGGCAAGACACCGGAGCGATTGTTGTCCGTGTCGCGCCAGATATTCGAGCGCCAGGAGAGAAGGCCGTTTGGCTTGCCTTCGGTGAATGGCGACATGGCGAACAGCGCTGTTGCGATCGATTGCAACTTCACCGAGACCTGCATTTTTCGGCGCATATCGGTTTCGGACGAGAAATCGAGGTTCACCTGGATCGTGCAGGTGCGATACATCATGTTCAGCCCATCCCTGCCGACCTTCGGCATGTAGTTCGACATGATGTTGTAGCGCGACTTCGGCATGCGCGGCGTCTCGGCAAGGGTCCATTTCGGGCTGCCGCCAAGACCAAGGAAGCGAATCCCAAGCGGCTCGGCGATCTCACGAACCTGCGCCAAATGTGCATTGGACTCGCGGCAAGTCTGGTGAATGGAAAGGAGCGGCGCGCCGGAAAGTTCGAACTGTCCACCTGGTTCGAGCGAAATGGCGCCCTGGCCTGTTGGCTCGACGAGGCCGATAATGTTGCCTTCGTCGACGATCGGCTCCCAGCCGAGCTTCGACTGCATCCCTTCGAGGATGGCGCGAATGCCACGCGGACCCTCATAGGGTACCGGGCTGTTGTCTTCCGTATAGAACGGGAATTTTTCATGCTCGGTGCCAATGCGCCAGGCCGAGTCCGGCTTGGATCCTTGCGCAAGATAGGCAGCCAGTTCTTCGGTACCGGAGATGGGTGTTTCGTCTGTCGTGTCGCGCGCCATGGATGGTGCTTTCCGAAAAGATGAGATTGTTGCGCGTGATTGGCGGTTTTCGGGAAGGAGCGCAAGCAAATTTCGCTTATGCTCCCATCAAGAGAAATTGTAACTCACCAATCGCCAATCGTCGCCTGAATAAGAGCGAGCGCCGCAACGGCTGCCGTATCGGCCCGCAGGATACGCTGTCCAAGTGGAATCGCGGTAACGAAGGGCAGCTTGCGCAAGATCTGGCGCTCCTGATCGGAGAAACCGCCTTCCGGCCCGATAAGGACGCCAAGCGGCCCGCGCGGCAATGATTGCAGCAGCGGCAACGGATTGTGCGTGTCATGTCCTTCGTCGCAGAAGATCAGGCGGCGTTCAGAGCCCCAGCCTTCGAGCAGCTTATCGAGCTTCACTGGTTCGCGCGTCGGCGGTATCGCCAGCACCCCGCATTGTTCCGCAGCTTCTATCGCATTGGCCTCGATTCGCTCGACACCGATGCGTGCGACCTGTGTGTGCTGGGTTATGACCGGCTGTAGAACGCCTGCACCCATTTCCACGGCCTTCTGCACCAGATAGTCAAGCCGGCCCTGCTTGAGCGGTGCAAAACAGTAGATGAGATCGGGTGCGGCAGGCTGCTCGCGAGTCTGCTCCAGAGATTCCAGGAACAGTTTCTTCTTGCTTTCAAAACACAGCGCCGCACGCCATTCACCGTCGCGACCGTTGAAGGCAAGAATTTCGTCGCCATCCTTCATCCGCAGCACATTGGCAAGATAATTGACGGCTTCCGGACCAGTTTGCGCGCGTTTGCCTGCGGTAAGATCGGCAGTGACATAGAGCCTGTGCATTTTGTAATTGGCGCGCATCGTATTTCCAGTAGTACAGCAGTTCAGGAGAGCGGCGGCAGGCGGCGTTTGACCGGCGACGACTTGACGATCGAGGTGTTTGTCTCGGCTTTTTCTGCCAGACGGTCAAGAATCGTATCGAGCTGCTCCATCGTGCGAAATTGCAGCTTGCCGATAAAGCAGTCGTCACCTGTCACCTTGTCGCACTCAGTGATTTCCGGCGTCTCCCTGATCAGCCGTTCCACGATATGCAGCATGCCGGGCAGGGGACGGACCCGCA
>NZ_JBBNAN010000021.1:0-16964 GCF_037994405.1 Phyllobacterium sp. | reverse complement strand
TATAGGAAACATTGTCGAGAATGACATTGATCCCGGGGTTTTCCTTCATGAAACGGCCGAGGAGGTCCTTCAGGACGTCGCCCTCCACACCGTCGGAATACCACATGATGCGGACGTCTCCGGCGATGGCGGCCGTCGATGTCAAAAGTCCGACGGCGAATGCCGCTAGCATCGTACGTGTCTTGGTCATAACCTTCCTCCTCTTATGGACGAGCCTTCTCCCGCTCGTAAAACCGGCTTCCTAGGCCCGGGCCCTCCGCCTTATTTGGCAGCCAGCATGATAACCTCGCCGGCAATCGTGAAATCCTTCGGCAAAATGGTCCGGCCTTCAGCCTCCGTTGATCCGTCCCGATGAAATTTGACAATGCCGTAGTCGGGATCCTCGATCACGAGCGTGCCGTCCGTGCCCTCGCTAACGGCGAGACCTGCGAACCTGGCCTCGACCATCTTCAGGTCCGACGCTGCGCACACGCGCACGATCCAGCGTGTCTTGCGGCCATATTGGCGCAGTTCCGCGTTGGCGGACGGGCCATCCTTGATAGCTACAAGTTCCGCGTTGCCGTGCAATAATACCGCACCTTGCCCACCGCGGGCGAGCGCAAGATTGCCGTTGACGATGGTTTCGTCGAATTCGGCGACGGGGAACCAGGCGTGGGTGAAATCCGGCTGCTCGTCGAACGTGGAAAAATCGAGCACGGCCAGACCCCGATATTGATGCGCGCGGGGCAGGGTGCCGCAGCCGCCCCAATAGGAGGGTCGGCCGTACCCGAACTGAATTGTCTCCCCGGGGTGGTTGATCCATATTGTGGCTTCGGGACGCTCTCCAAGTCGCAGATGCAGGACGGTCTCCTGGTAGCCCCATTCGTTCCAGCGATAGTGTGCAGCCGATCCCATGGCGAAATCGCGGCTCTTGTAATGGTAGAGCGCGGCAAAGCTGTTCTCTCCCTGCGCGAAACGCCATTCCTGATTTTGGTCAGCTTGATGGCAAGCGACCATCTGCAAAGTTGCCGGCACGATCAGACCATGATCGCGCAGGCAGACGGCAAGCTGCGGCAAGGCGTGGACGCGGCGGCCATACCAACCCTTGCCCCAGAGCAGGCGCGCAACACCGGAAAGCTCCAGCGAGCGACCAGCGCAAAGCGTGTGCTCATAGGAGCGACCCTGGGCGGCCGTGACCATCCCGTGGTGAGCCGAGCGGGCGATGATCTCGCACAGACGCACGATGCCGTTCCTGGCTCGTTCTGCGATGTCTGCGTCGGGCGACAGGGCGGCGAGTGCGGTCAGACCCTTGAGATCGATTGGGAAATAGGGCGCGGAATTGAACTCCGCCATTTCCCATGCCTCGAAGTGGTCAAGCCACGCACGCACGCGAGTGGCACCCACTTTGCTCTGCTCCTCTCCCTTGCGGCCGGAGCGCGCAAAGGTCGAGCCCGCCAGAAGGTGCCCGGCAAGATAGGCCGAGGTATGGAACAGGAGCGCGTGGTTTTCGGAGAAATACCACTGAACGTCATTGCCTGGCTCGTCCATCCAATAGCGATAGTTGAGGATTGCCTGATCAATGCGGCCGCGCGTCTGTTCGTTGATATCCGCGCCCCAGACGGTGCGTGCCCAGATCAGTGGAACAATCGAAAAATCGGCGCAGTCGTGGCAATCTTCGATCGATGGCAGGATTTCCTCTATCATGGCGTCGGTGTCGGCGCCCGCTCGGCCGCTCGCCAGTCGCGCGAAGGCGCGAACTGTGTCGCGTTCGGAAAATTCGGAGATTTCGTCCAGCGCTTCTGCAATCCGGTCGGCAAGCGCGGCGGGGGCGGCTCCCTGGCGGCCTGTATGGCAGATCTCGACGCCCAGCGAGCGGGCCGCGACAAAGCCACCGGCGTCGAGTGAAATACGGAAGTGGCGAAAATCCGCTGGCGCCTTGCCCGACGGGCCAAGGGTCAGACGCGCATCGCCCGCCCTCAGCACGAAGTCGAGGTCGAAACGTTCGGTGGACATGAAGTCACCTTCGACTGCGACATTGACCCCAACGTCGACGGGCAGCGGCTTGGCAAAGAACAGGGTGATGTCGCCATCGAAATAGGCGGTGCGGTCGAAATGCATACTGTCGAGTGCGGCTTCTATACTCTCCGCCACCCCGTTTGCGCATGGAACCGGCACGACGACGCTCGCAGCCGGGCCCGACAGATAATCTAGCTGGAAGAAATAGCGCGCATCGCGTTCGGCCAGATCGTCGAAGAAAATGATGATCTCGTTCATACCTGCCACGAGCGGCAAGTCGTATTCGGATTTCACCTCGAGATTGCGGCTGTAAGGTGCCATCCAGCCGGCTTCGGTGCCATTCAGCCACAGCACAGCGCCGCCGCAAGTGCCGAGCCGTACCTTGGCAGCACCGGCCTCTTCGGCGTGTACAAAGGTGCGTGCCCAGGTGGCAAGCCGCGTCGGACGGAACCAGAAGCCTGACAGATCGAGCCGCGGCGAGCCGAAGGGCAGCCACCACCGCGCGGCGTCGAATGCACCGCGCACATCTGGCCGTTGACCGCGATAGCGCTCGGCAAAAATCGTACGGCAAGGATACTCGTGTGGAATGAAATTTTTGTGCTTGGTCAGGAAGAAGAAGGGATCCATTTCACCCTTCATCGGGGTGTCCGGAACGTCGAAACGCTCTTCGGCGATTGCTCCGAGCTGCCAGTAGCGAATTGCCTCACCTGGTTTCAGGGCTCGCTTCATGTGGGATTTGATATCGATCATCTCAGATCCGCCAAAGCTACCGGGGCCACGTCGTTGTATTCCTGGTTTTCTCCGGTCATGCCCCAGACGAACGCGTAAGGACCGGTCCCTGCACCCATGTGGATCGACCAGGCGGGGGAAAGCACGGCGTCGCCGTTGGCAACGAGTAGATGACGGGTCTCTTCGGGTCGGCCCATCAGGTGGACGACCCGGTCTTCCTGCGCCATGTCGAAGTAGCAATAGGCTTCCATCCGCCGCTCGTGCAGGTGCGGCGGCATGGTGTTCCATACGCTGCCTTCGGCAAGATCGGTGATACCCATCAGCAGCAGGCATGATGGCGCAACTTCCGGATGGATATACATGGCAAGGCGGCGCTTGTTCGATCGACGCGCATCGCCAAGATCGAGCGGCTTTGACTCCGCCTTGGTTATCAGCCGGTGAGGGAGGTCGACACCGGCCGGCACTGAGTTCATGTAGAACCGGGCAGGGATGCCGGCCGAGAGGCTCGCCACGGTTATCTGCTTGGCGCCGCGGCCCACATAGAGAACGTCACGGTTTTGCAGCGTGAAAACCTTGCCATCGACAGTAACGGTGCCCGCTCCGCCGAGATTGGCAATTCCCAATTCGCGCGCCGACAAGAGGTACGGCGTGCCGATGTCGGTCCCTGATCCGAAGGACAGGCTTTCTGAGACCGGCATAGCACCGCCGAGGATAAGGCGATCGACATGCGTATAGGTGAAATTGATGGTGTCCGCCGCAAACAGCTCGGTGACGAGAAACGCACTGCGGAGGCGCTCCGTGTCATAGTTCTTGATATCCTCCGGGGCCGTCCCGTACAAAACCTTCATCGTCATGCCGCTTGTCCTTCTGCTCCAACGTGCTGCAATGCTTCCGAAAGGCACAAGATCGCCAAGGCCTGTCCGTAGCCCGTCGGCTGGATCGGAATATCTCTGTAGAATTGGAGATCGTGGCCCATGCGCGTGCCATAGGAGACATTGAGCACTGTGCCGGTCTCATCGATATTGTTCATCACCGCCCGCAAAGCCTTCAGGCCCGATGTTCGCCATGCGGGCGTTCCTAAACCAAGGCGGTAACCCTTCAACAGGCCGTAGCCGATGCCGGCCGTTGCGGAGATCTCTTCATAGGAGGTGGCGTCGTCGAGCAGCGTGCGCCATGCGCCGGACGCTGTCTGAAGCGGCAATAGCGCATTGACCTGTGCAACGAGAACGCCCTGCAGGTAGTCCTTGACAGGTCTTGCCATCTCGGCGAGGTCGAAAAGATCGAGGATGCCTGCCGTGATCCAGGCATTGCCGCGCGCCCAACGTGCCTCGGCGAAATTGTGCCGGCCGTTGAAGGTCCAGCCATGAAACCACAAGCCTGTATGCGTGTCGGCGAGGTAGCGCGCATGAACAAGGAATTGCCGCGATGCCTCATCGATCAGTTCCTGTCGTCCGCTCGCTTGGCCATAGGAAGCCAGGAACAGTGCGACCATATAGAGTGTGTCGTCCCAAAGTTCGTTGTCATTGATCTTGTCAGACACATGATGTTCGAAGCCGCCTTCCGGCGTCCGTCCCATTTCCGAAATCACACGGGTTGCCCAGTCATCCAACAGCGGCTTCCAGCGTGGATCGCCCGTCTTTGCCCAGAGAACGGAAAGGCCAAGCATCGGTGCGGTTGTGTTGACGTTGAGTTGCGGCAGTCCAGCCTCGAGCCGATCCGCGTACCAGTTTTCCACGAGCCGGCGAAGATCATCGCGCCCCGTGAACAGCCAAAGCCGGATCAGCCCATAGAGTCCGACGCCTTGCGGCCATTCCCAACTGTCGAAGCTGATGTAGTCGCCGGCAGTGCCGTCGAGATTCGGCTCATGGAAGCGACCTTCATGCTTGAGGCCGGCCATTCCTGCGACAAGTCGATCGAGGCCCATACGAATATCGCGGCCATTCGGGCCCATAGCGCTCCTCCCAATCAGTCCCCTCTTACGGGCGGCTCTTTGGCCAGATAATGCATGATGAATTTTCTTGCGCAATCTGAAAATTTTTTTCATGATTGCGGCAAAGGAGATCCGACGATGGCTGCTAAACCATTGCCCGGTAAGCGCGGGAAGAAGAGCCGGCGCGTGCGTCTGGTAGACATCGCCGAAATTTGCGGCGTGTCCCTCAGCACTGCTTCGCGTGCCTTGGCCGGCGAAAAAGGGGTTCGGCCAGAGATCCGCCAACAAATTCTTGAAGCGGCCAAGATCGGCAACTATGCCATCCCGACGGCGGTAGCGGGGCAGAAAGTCATCCTGGCGGCATCCAGCGCTGCCATGATCGACTATGTGCGCAATCAGTTCACGCTCTACGTCCTGGAGGGACTGAAAGAGCGCGCACTGGCGCTTGGACTTGAGATCGTTACGCGCCCGATCGCCGACAGGAACGAGGAACTGGCAGTGCTGAGAGAAGCGCGTGAAGATCCCCAAGTTGCGGGTGTTCTTTTTCTCACCGTGGACGACGAGGATATGCTCGCCGCAACGCGTGGCTTCGATAAGCCGATCGTCCTTCTGAACGGTGACGATCCGTTTATGAGGCTCTCCAGCGTGACGCCCTGCAATCGATCAAGTGCGCGACTGGCGGCAGATCACTTGATTGATCTCGGTCACCAGCGCATCCTGTTTTTGATGCGGCCGGGGCGGCGAACGATCGAACGGCGCTACGAGGGCTGGCAGGACGCTCTGCATTACAGCGGTCTATCCGTAGATGAGGATCTCGTCGTTCAGGTCGAAGACTGGTTGCCGGAACTCGCGGCACAGGCCATCGCTTCGCGCATAGACGCACGTGGTCTGGATTTTACGGCGGTTCTTGCCGCCGGCGACAGTCTTGCAGTCGGCGCAATGATGGGCGTTCAACAGAAGGGTTTCTCGGTGCCAGGCGACGTGTCGGTCATGGGAATGGATAACCTACCCCAGGCGGCTTTCTTGAACCCACCGCTGACGACCATGCACATTCCCATGCGCGAAATCGGCTCGGCAGCGCTCGATCTTTTGCGAGATAATCTATCCGGTCTGCCGATGCCGCCGCGCCGTGTGGAACTTGCCTGCCACCTCGTCGAGCGGTCATCAACGGGCCCACGGCGTACTCCAAGTGGATAGAATGTCACAAGCCAGATTGCAGGCATTATTGTTTGGGAGAGTTGGCATCCTGGAATCTTAAAGGGCATTGTGGACCTCGGTTCGCCAATGAGAATCCGCTGCTATCGGCATTTCAAACGAACGTTTGTCCCTATTAGCTATCGCCACTTTTGAGAGCTAACGGCCTTGATGTTCTCGATATGTGTTTCGAAAGTTGCATAATGGCTCGCTAGGAGCTGGTGGTAATGCCACTCTATTTGAGTGCCATCGTTCGACCTTCCAGAACACGTGCTCAAACCCGGCACTGACGAAATCGCCCGTTTAATGCCACGTCTTCGTGGCACTAAGATTCAATGGTCGAAGCGGTGTCAACACCACAAAGTCGTGGGTGATCGTGGCAGTCTTGGCTAGCATCGCTGACGCCGAGCAGTATTTTTCGACCGACAGCGAGATGGCACGCTCGATCTTATTCGCAGCTAGGCAACGCCCTTTGACCACGAAGTGCATATGAAGGCGGGTAAAGACTTTCGGGTCCTGCTCCGCACGCTCTGCGTCGATCTCGACGACACAGTCCTCTATCGCCTCTCGGGCCTTTTCGAGGATGTGGACGACATCGAAGGCCGAACAACCCCCGGTGCCAATCAATACTAGCTCCATGGGACTTGGCCCCGGTGTTCGTCCCTCCGGCCCGAAGGCCGTCCCAAGTACAACTTTGTGGCCGCTCCCGGACTCGCCGATGAAGGTCCGATCTTCCACCCATTTGATACGTGCTTTCATGAGACTCGTCCTGTCGTGACAATGCGTCGATCATAGACCAGAGGACATCGATGATCTCTAAACATTTAGCGCTCGGGTCAATGGGACATGACGACCGGCATGGAGACGTTATGGAGTAGCTGTTCAGAGACGCCTCCAAACAGGGATTCCGAGAGAGGCGAATGCCCGTAGGCTCCGGCGACGATCAAGTCGGCTTCCTCGCGATCCAGACTTGCAAACATCGCGCCGATCGTGTCGACATCTCCGGTCCCCCGCCAACCATCGACCGTCACTTTGATCCCATGTCGTTCGAGGTGAGCCACAACATCCAGCAGGTCGGAACGGTGTGAATCGAAGTTTGCGTCGAAGACGAACAGCACGACACTCTCGGCCTTGGCGAGCATCGGCATAGAGTCGTGGAGAGCGCGTGTCGATTCCCGGCTGAAATTCCACGCCAAGAGGATGCGCCGCCCGACAGGATCCTTTGCTTCCCACCCGGTAGGCAGGATGAGCATCGGGACGCCCGACGCAAGCAGCACGTCTTTGGGAACTGCCGCCGCCGTGAGATGAGCGCTGTCCGGATGGGGCTGGCTCGCGACGATGAAATCCGCGCAATGCGAGAGCGAGAAGAGTTCCTGGGCAGTCTTGGCTGAAGTGCTCGCAACGCGGCATTCCGCTTCCAGCCCCGCTGTCCGAACCATCTTCTCAAATGTGCCCTGGATAGCCTGCGCCCGTTCGCGCCTTTCGCCTTCGAAAGCTGCGGCTGTACTGATGTCGACGCCGGTCAGCTTAGCGTTGTGTTGCGCAGCTATTTTGATCGCAGTCTCGACCCGCGCCTCGTTTAGGTCGCTGGCGTCCAGGTAGACGATGATATCCTTATACGACATAGTTACCTCCGCTAAAGGCGGCGCGCGAAGAACCCCTTCTTAGGGCGCCCGAAAAACGTCGCTACGTAGGGCGCATTAGCCGATGGAGGCGGTTAAGGTGCAGCCCAACTGCCATATGTTTTAACGCCGCATGCGCATCATGGTTCCCTACGCTCTTAAGCGTGCACGCCAGCGATTCTGATGGTCTGGATCTGCCTCCGGCAAAATTGGCTCCGTCGAAAATTTTACATTGGATCCTCGAGTGCTGTGTTCTTTCAAGGAGCCATCATCTGCATTCTTAATCCGAAGGCATGGCTCTTTATTTTCGCAACTTATCCGCAGTTTATGAAGTCTGATGACGGCCCGCTATGGCCGCAGGGCTTGTTGATGGGATCGATGACAGCCTTCGTGCAGCTCATTGTCTATGGCGGGTGGCATTGATGGCAACGCGTGGCCGCCTGGATTGGGCGAGCGGGCGGTTTGCTATTGGTCGCTATTGCGCCCTTCACGTTTCTGCGGGGAATGCTTTAACTGTAACCATAGTTTGGTTTATTCTCTTGGCCCCGCGTCGTGGCGAGGGGCACAAGCGATTAGATCCAGAACAACGTGCAAAGCGGGCAGGGCACATCGCTATGCGACCGCGCTCTAGGCTTTGCCTGAAGCCGGTCAAAGTGGCCATCTCCGCCCATTCGGGTTGCGACCGCTTTTGCGGGACTGCAAGCGGCCTGGCACTGCGCGAATCTGAACTGACGCCGCCCAGGCCATTGTTGTCCGCATCCGGTCAAGCCTGACCGTATGGGTACGTCTCACATATGCAACAAAACCCTTGTCATCAGTGTAAAGCCCAACTCAACCTTAGGTAAGCGATATAACGTGAAGAACGACACTAAAAAACGAAGAAGCGAGACGCAGCATGGTGGGGGGAGCTGTGCCATCTTTGCGTTACACCCCGACGCGTACCCCAACTAACCAATGTTATGAATCTTGCCACCGAAAAATGGTTCACGGAATTGATGGATTGGGTGGCAGTCAGTCCGGAAAAAAGTGGGAGAAGTGCTGAAAGCCGGTCGCTGTGGAGGTGACGTGGCCTGCGGCGGCTTCTCCCAGAGGGCCTGACCGCTCGGCGCGGGCTCGGGGAGGAGATGCCGTCGTCGCGGTCGGCCCGAGTAGAATACACCCGGACGGCCCCAAGGGATTATATTTATTTGTGCATTTCGACGGCATGACTTCTCCCGAACCGATACCCCTCGCTTGGCCTCAGGTCACCCTGAGGAATTTGGTTAGCCGAGCGTTATGACATCGGCTTAGGTGGAAGACTCCAGACAAGAACTCCTTCATCGCGGCTTGTGCCGCCATCGTTGTCGATTTGTCGTATACCGCGGCCGGACCGCGCGAAGCATTCGATGCCCGGCTTTGATAACGTCACGGCCAAGGTCGCCGATTTCCGTCACCAGAGTGGCCGAGTTTCTAAACAAAACCCGAGAGCCAGAAGGTGGAGACACAGAACAAGGTCCACCGCCATAGACAGCGAGGCGATAACCGCCATGCAAGCACCACGCACGATTCCCGGTACAACATGTCACAATAGTTATGATGATATATCCCATTGATATTATTAGGAGTTAATGCCATCGCCGCGCGATGAACTCATTTTAAACAGATCGATAATAGCGGGGTCCTAGGCCTAGAGCATCTGCTTGACAAGCGCGAAAATGGAGAGCGTAATCAACATTCTAAGAGGAAAGAGCAATTAATACCCACCCCGTCCGGAAGCCGGTCGGGATGACGAGGTCCGGAGGCGGGCCGAGGCCACAGTCCCCCGGGAGGAGCGCTTAATCAGCAATCCAGCAAGGGAGGAAACCATGGTTCGCAAACTTCTCTTCACCTTGGCTATTGCGGCGTCCACACTTGCAATCACTGGAGCCGCATGGGCCGATATCACAATCCTCGTACCGTCGAGCAGCGAAGGCGACGGTCTTAGGGCCGCCGCCGCCGACTACTCGAAGGTGAAGGGCAGCAAGCTAGAGATCGTCCAGGCGCCGTATGCCAATGTTTTCGAACAGGGTGTCAATGCCGGTTCGACCAAGTCCGGTGTCTTCGATATCATCCTCATGGACGACCCGTGGATTCCGTTCTTCGCCGAGAACGGGCATCTGGAGGATTTGACGGCCTATTTCAAGAAAGCCGGACTGGAAGGACCGGACAGCGATTTCCTATCGAAGTCGTTGGCGATATGCCGCAACCCCTACAATACGGGACCCTATGTTTGCCTGCCCTATGTGGGGAATGCGCAGATGTTCTTCTATGACGCCGCCAAGTACAAGGAAGCCGGCATCGAGACGCCGAAGACCTGGGATGACGTGCTGAAGGTGGGCAAGACGCTGACTGAAAGCGGCGGGGGCCGCTATTTCGGGTACGTTTTCCGCGGCGGTCAGGGTAACCCGGTGGTTGCGGATTTCATGCCGATCTTCTGGTCCTATGGTGCCGATCTTTTCAATGCCGACCGGACCAAGGTGACGATTGACACGCCAGAAGGGGCAGCCGCCATGAAGACATTCATAGCGTTACGCGATGTCTCGCCGAAGGGGGTCGAGAGCTATAATGCCAATGAGGTTGGCACGGCTCTCGCCGCCGGTACGGCGGCTTCATCGATCAACTGGCCGAACTGGGTTGCAACTTTTGAAGATCCGAGCCAGTCGAAGATGGTCGGCAAGATCTCCTACACCACAATTCCGGCCGGCACGAAGCCCGGCAGCTCGGAAATCGGCCACTGGACCATGGGCATCATGTCGGCTTCAAAAAACAAGCAGGAAGCATTCGACTTCATGCTCTGGGCGACCTCGCCCGAGCAAATCAAAATTTCCGCCGAGCGCGGTAATCCGCCCGTCCGGACCTCGGTCTTTACCGACCCGCAACTGACGTCGCAGGAAAAGTTCCGACACTATCCCGTATTGATGGCAGCGATCCAGGCCTCGACCCCCCGTCCGCGTCACCCGAAGTGGCCGGAGATCGAAAATGCCTTCGGTATAGAGCTTTCCAAGGCCGTGGCGGGCACGATCACACCGGAGGAGGCCCTGAAGAACGCACAGGCGGCGGTCGAACAGATTACGGGCCTTAAATAGAGAATGGATTGATTCGGAGCGGGGCTTTCGGATCCCGCTCCCGCCACGGCGCCGGCAGTGCCCCGGCAATTGAGGCGTGCCAAGACAGGGCTCTAGGGAGAGGCCAATGCTGAAGGTCGACAACGGCACATTGATGGGGCAGCCTCAACTGGGTGGCGGTCTGGAGCGGTGGGTGGAGCGCCATTTGCGCATTCTCATGCTTGCGCCGACGGTACTCATATTGCTGGCGCTAACGATCTTTCCCAGCATCTACATGTTCTATGCGGCGGTTCACAAGATCAGCCCGAACCCTGATTTGCCCTGGGAGTTCGTCGGCTCCGGCAATTTCGCGCGGCTTCTTTCCGACGGACAATTCCACGTCGCGCTCCGGAATACCATAATATTTACGGTCTCGGCAGTGACGGTCGAGTTTCTTCTCGGTCTTGGCCTAGCGCTCCTCCTCGACAAGTATATCCGCCGACTGACGTTTCTGAAGACGGTCCTGATGATTCCGATGATGCTGCCGCCGATCGCCGTAGCGATCACATGGAAGATTATCTACGAACCTCAGTTCGGCGTCCTGAATGAAATCATGTTCCGTCTAGGCCTTCCGTTGCAGGCATGGGCAGGCGACGCGAGCCTCGCGATGTTCTCGATCATCGTCGCCGATGTCTGGCAATGGACACCCTTCATGTTCCTGCTGATGCTGGCGGGCCTTGCCAGCCTGCCCGTCGAGCCCTATGAAGCCGCCGCGCTTGACGGCGCCTCGTCTTGGCGGCAGTTCTGGGATCTGACGCTGCCATTCCTCAAGCCGGTCATCGCCATTGCCTTGCTCTTGCGCGTCATGGATGCATTGCGTCTTTTCGACCTCGTCTTCGTCCTGACGGGCGGGGGGCCAGCTGACCGGACCAAGGTATTGAGCCTTTATATCTATCAGGTTGCCTACCGCTTTGCCGATACAGGCTATGCCGCGGCGATTTCGCTGTTTGTTCTCTTCGCGACAATCATTCTAAGCACCTGGTTCATGAAGCGTATGCGGCTGGCGGAATGAACATGGCGACGCCATCAACGATACCCACCCACAAGCGCAGCAGGGAGCTGTTCGTCCGTCTGTCAGCCTATCTGACGATCCTGGTCGCGCTCGTGGTCGCACTTTTCCCTGTCTATTGGATCGCGGCCAACTCGTTCAAGTTTGATATCGACATCTTCGCCGTGCCGCCGGAGTGGCTACCCCGGCACCCGACGCTGAAGCACTACGACGAAGCGTTCGTCCAACGTCCGTTCCTGCGCTACGCTCTAAACAGCTTCCTGGTTGCCATGGGAACGACGATCGTTTCCGTAAGCTTCGGCACCATGGCCGGCTATGCCTTGGCGCGGTTCAGCTATCCGTGGCAATGGCGAAAGCAGATATCGTTCTGGATCCTGTCGACGCGCATGATGCCGCCGATCGTCAGCATCATTCCGCTTTACCTGTTCTTCAACTACTTCGACATGCTCAACACAAAGTCGGCTCTCATTATTGCCTACACCGCCTTCAACCTGCCCTTCGCGACCTGGATGATGAAAAGTTACTTCCAGGATCTTCCGGTCGAGCTCGAGGAGGCAGCGATAGTCGACGGCGACACGCGGTGGGGGGCGTTTCTGCACGTGGCGTTGCCTTTGGCCCGGCCCGGCCTCGCGGCAACGGCCATTTTCTGCCTGATAATCTCGTGGAACGAGTTCCTGCTTTCGCTCATCATCACGCTGACTGAGCAGTCGCAAACCTTGCCGATTGGCATTGCCGGGCGGGTGACGCAATACAAGACCTATTGGGGCGAAATCAGTGCGGCGGGTTTCATGGCTTGCGTGCCGATCGTCATCTTCGCCTTCATCGTCCAAAAGCATCTCGTCCGGGGGCTGTCCCTGGGTGCCGTCAAAGGTTGAGACCTATGGCGTCCGTCACATTTAACAACGTCAGCAAGAAGTTCGGCGAATTTGTCGCCGTGGCCGACTTCAACCTCAAGGTCATGGATAAGGAGTTTCTCGTTCTGCTCGGGCCCTCTGGCTGCGGCAAGACAACGACCATGCGCATGGTTGCCGGCCTGGAGGAGGCCACGTCAGGCGACATCTACATCGACGCGGAGCGCATCAACGGTGTCCTACCTAAATATCGCGATGTCGCGATGGTCTTCCAGTCCTATGCGCTGTATCCCCACCTCACCGTCGAGGACAATATCGGCTACCCGCTGAAGATCCGCAAAGTTCCGCCTGCCGAACGCAAGCGGCAAATCGCCGAGGTCGCGCGGCGCGTGGAACTCGACTCGATGCTGTCGCGTCTCCCGAAGGAACTCTCCGGCGGCCAGCGCCAGCGCGTAGCGCTCGCACGCGCCATCGTCCGCACGCCGCGTGTCTTTCTCATGGATGAGCCGCTGTCCAATCTCGACGCCAAGCTTCGCACTCAGATGCGCGCGGAGTTGAAGCACCTCCAGCATGAGCTTCAGGTCACAACGATCTATGTTACCCACGACCAGATCGAGGCGATGACACTCGCTCACCGCGTCGCTGTGATGAACAAAGGCGTGATCGAGCAGCTTGGAACGCCGAGGGAAATCTACAACAATCCGCGCACGCTCTTCGTTGCAGGATTTATCGGCTCGCCGCCGATGAACCTCATTCCGGGAGAGATGAAAAACGGCGTTTTCGCCAGTGACGGCTTCAGGGTGGAGGGGCTCGGCCGGGCAAACATCTCCCGCGCCGTCCTCGGTGTCCGTCCGGAGGACGTCCATGTGGCGGGAGTCGACAGCGCCGGCATCAATCTGGTCGCGCCGATCTATTCGGTGGAGCTCACCGGAGAGAGCACGTTCGTCAGCCTGCGGCTGGGCAGTCAGCTCATGACCCTGCGCGCCGACAAGAATTTTACCGGTCAGATCGATCAGCCGATCGGTGTAAAGGTCACGACGGATCGCGTGTTTCTGTTCAACCGGGAGACTCAATATCGCGTCGACCTCTGACGTATGGGCGGCAGCCTTGGTGATTATTGTGACATCTGGCGCGGCGATGACCGATGACGGTCCCATCGCCGGCAATCCCCTGATTGAAATTGCCGCTGGCGCGTTTGTCTTTGGCCGCGACGACGGCCCCGAAAACGAACGCCCGCGCCGCGTGTTGGAGGGCGGGGCGTTCGCGATTAATCGCACCGAGATCACAAACCTGCAATATCGACGCTTCGTCGGTGCGACAGGCCACCGACCGTCCTTCTACGCCAACCACCCGATATTGGGATCGGATGACCGACCAGTCGTCGGGGTAAGCTGGGGCGATGCCGATGCCTTTTGCCGCTACCATGGCCTGGCCCTGCCGTCGGAGCAGCAGTATGAGCGGGCAGCGCGGGGAACAGACGGTGAGGCGTTTCCATGGGGCATGGCCCCGCCGGACGCCACGCGCGCAAATTCCGGCGCCGATGCCTGCTGTTCCGGTGATGCGCGCGACGGCTATTTCATGACCGCGCCGGCGGAATCTTTTACCCATGGCGCGAGCAGCGAGGGCGTCCTCAATCTCATTGGCAATGTCTGGGAGTGGACGCGCGATATCTACGCGCCCTATGAAGGTGAGCCCGACGGACGATACCGCGTGCTGCGCGGCGGCTCCTGGAACAGTGACCCCGCCCACCTCACGACAACCTATCGCCTCGCTTATGATCCAGAATTCCGCTTCTCAGCCAATGGAGGCTTCCGATGTGTCCGCTCCGCGCCCTGATGATTGCCGTCGGTCTTATTTTCCTGGCGGCCGGCGCCGGCGCCGAGCCTACGGTTGCGTCCGGCTACAGGCTTGAGACGATCAGCGTGCCGGGTGCCGCATTCGCCGGCCTATCACGCGACGGCGAGGTGCTGCTCGTCACCGATCTCGCCAGCGGCCGGCTTTATCGGCGCGGCGCGGACGGCAAGCTTGTAGCATTCGGCCCCGCCTTTCCCCATGGCCTCGACGTGATGGGCGACCCTACGGGTCCCTACCGCGTCGTCCGCGCCGGCGACATCCATATTGTCGCGCAGGGATGGACGCCGGTCGACGCCGACGCCAGTCCGCTTGACCATGCGCTCGTCGCGCTCGACGGCGCTGGTGAGATCCGTGTCATCAACAACGATTTCTGGAATCCGTTCGACTTGATTGCGGCGGGCGAAACCTACTACGTGATCGATGCCGCACGAAACAGCGTCGAACGCGTGCAAGCGGACGGCCGGAAAGACACGATCATAAGCTTCCGCCGGGAGACGGCAACGGCAATGCGCAGCCTTTCGCCGACAGAGTTCGCTGCAGGAAACAGTTACGAAATCGACGCGGTGCCGACCGGCATCGCGCTTCGCGATGGACGCCTTCATGTCGCGCTGTTCGGCGGCTTTCCCTTCCTGGCGGGCGCCGGAAAGGTGGTATCGATCGCCGAAGCTGGTGGCACGACAACACCGCGGCTTGAAGTCGAAGGCCTGAATGCGCCCGTCGGCATCGCCTTCGACAACGATGGCGGGATCCTCGTTCTCGAACACGGCATCTTCGATCAGAAGGAAGGATTCCAGAAAGGCAGCGGTCGTTTGCTCCGGCTCGACAAGACGACAGGCCACCGGGAGATCATTCTTGAAGGTCTGACGCGGCCCGTCTCCGTCCTCGTCTGGGACGAGCGAAGGCTCGTCGTTTCCGAGCTGGGCGGCAATCTCCATGTTCTGACCCGTGAGCCAAAGCCGTCGAAAGCAAATTAGCTTGCCGCCTTTTCGGGCGGTGGGTTCGCACCCGTGCGCACTATGCCAAGTCGAACGGTAACTGTCGCAGTGACTTGCTGGTCAACCGCGCAACCGCATTGGCAAAGGCAGGAGCGAGCGGCGGCAGGCCGGGCTCGCCCATGCCCGTGGGCGGCTCGGCGCTGGGCACGATGTGGACATCGAACTCGGGAACGTCTGTGATGCGCGCCACGGTATAGTCGCCAAAGTTGCTTTGCTCGACGACGCCGTCCTTGAGTGTGATGGCCGAGCCGGCCAGGCACATCGACAGACCCATGACCGCCGCGCCCTGAACCTGGGCTTCCACGGTTTTTGGGTTCACTGCCAGATTACAGTGCACGCCAGCCGTGACCCGGTGCAGCTTCGGCTGGGCGTCCGTGACGGAAGCTTCCACCACGTAAGCCACCACCGAATCGAAGGACTCGTGCACAGCCACGCCCCAAGCTCTGCCCTCAGGCAGGGGCGTTTTGCCGTAGCCGCTCTTGTCCACGGCGAGCTGCAACGCATCGCGATGCCGGGGGTGATTGTCGCCGAAGAGCTGCATGCGGTAGGCAACCGGGTCCTGGTCCGTCGCTCGGGCGATTTCGTCGAGCAACGTCTCCATCACGAAGGCAGTGTGAGTTGAACCCACGCTGCGCCACCAGAGCACAGGCACGTTGACCTTGGGATGATGCACCGTCACGCGCATCGGAAGCGGGTAGGGCTCCCGCATGCCTTCAGTCGCTGTGGCGTCGATGCCGTCTTTCACCTGGAACTCGCCGAACACGGTGCCGGTGGTGATGGACTGGCCAACAATGACGTGGTCCCAGGCCAGCACTTTGCCGTGTTCATCGAATCCGATGCGGGCCCGGTGCAAGTGCATGGGGCGGTAAAACCCGCCCCTGATATCGTCCTCGCGGCTCCACAGCGTGCGGATCGGTACATTCAGCCCGGCTGCACGCGCAGCCTTGGCGATCTGACATGCCTCGACCACGGTATCGCTCGTACTGGAGAAACGCCGGCCAAAACCACCGCCCGCCATCTGTACATGCAGGACGACCTGCTCGGGCTTTAAGCCCAGCACACCAGCTGCCGCACCGGCGTCGAGTCCTGCGCATTGGCTGCCGACCCACAGCTCGGCGCTAACGTCGCTCAGCGCAACGGTGCAATTCAAAGGCTCCATGGCCGCGTGAGCGAGATACGGGAAAACGAACTCGGCTTCCAGTTGTCGCGGCGCTGTATCGAGCGGCGCCATGTCGGCGTCGAACTTGCGCGGGCCGGGGCGAGCGGCCATCTCGCGATACTGGGCGAGTTGCCGTTCGCTGTCGACTTTCTCGACAGCCGATGTGTTCCACTCCAGCTTCAGAGCATCTCGGCCCTGAGTGGCTCGCCAATATCCGTCTGCCACTACGGCAACGCCTTCGGCGTCACCATCCAACGGCACCCGCAGGACGGCCTTCACACCCTTTATGGCGCGCGCCGCGCTGTCATCCAAAGAGGCGATGCGGGCCCCGAAGACAGGGGGACGGGCCACTACGGCGGTAAGTTGTCCGGGCAGCGGGAAGTCGATGCCGAAATCCTGTTGGCCGCTGCTCTTGGCGCGCGCGTCGAGGCGGGCCGTAGGACGGCCGATGATGCGGAAGTCCTTTGGATTTTTCAGCGTCACCTTCTCGGGTACGGGCAGAGC
>NZ_JBBNAN010000020.1:0-53659 GCF_037994405.1 Phyllobacterium sp. | reverse complement strand
CGCATGCCCTGATAGGGATCACCTCATTCAGCGCTGTTTCGGTATCAATATGGCAGCGAATGATATTGAGGAAGTCGAACTTGCCGGTGGCGGCGATTTGCCGGGCTATCTCGACGCCCTCTTCCTTCGACAGCCCCTGCTCCCAATCCTCGTCCGCCACCATGTGGATGCCGACGATGAAATCCGGACCGACCGACTTTCGCACCGCATCGATCACTGCCCAGGTGAAGCGCAGGCGATTGTCGAGCGACCCCCCATATTCGTGCTCACGGTGGTTGGTCGCGGGCGACCAGAAACCGTCCATCAGATGGCCATAGGCTTCGAACTCGATGCCATCAAGCCCCGCCGCCTGCATCCGTTGGGCAGCCGAATCGTAGTCGGCAATGATCCGCTCAAGATCCTACTCTTCCGCCTCCTTCGGAAAGGCGCGGCGGGCAGGTTCGCGCGCTGGCGACGCAGATACCACTGGCAGCCAGTCAGCCTTGTTCCAGCTGGTGCGGCGGCCAAGATGCGTCAGCTGGATCATTAGAGCGCCATGCTCTTGGCAATCATCCGCGAGTTCGCGCAGCCACGGCACGATCTCGTCCTTGTAGGCATGGAGATTGCCGAATGCCGGCGGCGACTCACGCGAAACAACCGCGGAGCCCGCGGTCATGGTTAACGCTATGCCGCCCTTGGCCTTTTCGGGATGGTAGAGCCGGTAGCGCTCCTTCGGCATGCCATCTTCGGAAAAGGCCGGCCCATGACTGGTCGACATGATGCGGTTCTTGAGCCGCAGATGTTTGAGCTGATAGGGCTGCAGAAGCGGATCGTCATGTGATGGCAATGAACCAGATTCCCTTTGTTTCGGGTGATTCTTACCCGGGGAACCCACATTGAGTTTCTTCCCCGCGACCTATTCTGACACGGAGTCGCCATCTGATATATCGCAACCCGCCCCATGACCGGGATGCGCGACATGCAATAGCAATATTAGGGAGAGAATGGTGCGGTCGAGAAGACTCGAACTTCCACGTCTTGCGACACAGCGACCTCAACGCTGCGCGTCTACCAATTCCGCCACGACCGCACTGTGGTAGAAGCCGAACGTGTCGGCTCGCGGCATGTAGCAAATAGGTTTCAGTGAAACAAGCCCTATCGTCATATATCGTGATTGTTTTTCACAAAGCTGTCAGAAACTGCTGCAAGCGACGCCAGACTGGAAATTTGGCCGCAAAAGGTCCATATCCGGCGCACCCATCGGGAACCCCTTAAATCGCTGCCAATCGCACATTGAGCATCGTTTCGCGGGGGAGCCAGACAGGCAATGACAACCGGATTTGAATTTATATCATGAGAACCAACCGCAACGATCTCGTTCCTGCATTCTTGCCTCACGACGAATCGTCCCCGGTGGAATGGCTGATTGCCGATGGCCTCACCGATTATGACTCAGCCCTCGCCTTCATGGAGCAACGTGTCGCAGCGATTCGCGAAGGCACGGCATCCGAGCTCGTATGGCTTGTCGAACATCCGCCGCTTTATACGGCCGGCACCAGCGCCAAGGCGACCGATCTGCTCGTTGCCGACCAGTTTCCCGTCTATGCGACGGGTCGCGGCGGCGAATATACCTATCATGGTCCGGGACAGCGCGTTGCCTATGTGATGCTGGACCTGAAACGGCGGCGCGAGGATATCCGCGCCTTCGTGACCGCGCTGGAACAGTGGATCATTGCCACCCTCGCTTCCTTTAATGTGAAAGGCGAGCGACGCGAGGACCGCGTCGGCGTCTGGGTGATGCGGCCGGAGCGGCCTGCCCTGCCCGACGGTTCACCGGCAGAAGACAAGATCGCTGCGATAGGTATTCGCCTGCGCAAATGGGTCAGCTTCCACGGCATCTCGATCAATGTCGAACCGGAACTCACACATTTCGACGGCATCGTGCCCTGCGGCGTGCGCGGCCATGGTGTCACCAGTCTTGTCGATCTCGGCCTGCCAGTCGACATGCACGATCTCGACCGGGCTATGCTGCAATCCTTCCAAGACGTGTTCGGAGCGGTTAAGAGAGCTAATTAAACTCCATGATCACTGCGTCAACGGCGAGGCTGTCGCCTTGCTTTGCGTTGATCACTGAGACGGTTAAATCGCGGTCGGCGCGCAGCACGTTCTCCATCTTCATCGCCTCGACGATCGCCAGGATCTCGCCAGCCTTCACTTCCTGGCCTTCTGTCACGTTGATGGAGACGATCAGGCCGGGCATCGGGCACAGCAGCATCTTCGACGTATCCGGCGGTAGTTTCGCCGGCATCAACTTTTCAAGCGCAGCCACGTGCTTTTGCATGGCGTGTCCGATAACCGACATGCCCTTCCAGTCGATGCGCATTCCGTTGAGCACCGGGCGCAGCTGCGCCTTAATTGCTCGCTCATCCACATAGCCGTCCCAAACCGCATCGCCAGGCTGCCAGTCGCTGCGGATCGTGATCACATCGCCGCCGTGCAGCGAAAGCTCGATCTTCACCGCCGGCTTGGCCGCGCTCTTGCGAATGGTGACCGGCACATAGTCGTCGCCGATCCGCACTTCCCACTCAGCCCGGATTTTGCCCGAATGCGGGCGCAGTCGGTCGCTAAGGCGATCGAGCCGTTCCTTGCGCACCAGTTCCACGGCGAGCGCGATGGCCGCAAGAATATCGCGGTCAGCCGGCGTTGGTGAGATGGCCTTGAACCCTTCCGGGAACTCTTCGGCGATGAAAGCTGTCGATAGCCGCCCTTCCCGCCAGCGCGGATGCTGCATGAGCGCGGCAAGGAACGGAATATTGTGTTCGATGCCATCGACGACGAACGTATCCAGCGCATCCGCCATGGCGTCGATGGCTTCGAGCCGTGTCGGCGCCCAGGTACAGAGCTTGGCGACCATCGGATCGTAGAACATCGAGATTTCCGAGCCTTCCGTCACGCCGGTATCGTTGCGAATGATGGCCTTGCCGACAGGCCCCTCGGCTGGCGGGCGATAACGCGTCAGCCGCCCTATTGACGGCAGGAAGTTGCGATATGGATCCTCGGCGTAGAGGCGGCTCTCGACCGCCCAGCCATTGAGCCTTACATCCGTCTGCTTGATTGCCAGCTTCTCACCGGCGGCAATACGGATCATCTGCTCAACCAGATCGATGCCGGTAATCAGCTCCGTCACCGGATGCTCGACCTGAAGGCGCGTATTCATTTCGAGGAAATAGAAGTTGCGATCCTTGTCGACGATGAACTCCACAGTCCCGGCGCTCTGATAGTCGACCGCGTTGGCAAGAGCGACGGCCTGCTCGCCCATGGCCCTGCGCGTCTTCTCGTCGAGGAACGGCGACGGCGCTTCTTCGACAACCTTCTGGTTGCGACGCTGCACCGAACACTCACGCTCGCCTAGATAGATGCAGTTGCCAAGGGCGTCGGCAAGAACCTGGATTTCGATGTGGCGCGGATCTACGACGAACTTCTCGATGAAAACCCGGTCATCGCCAAAGGAATTGCGCGCTTCCGAGGTAGCGCGCTCGAAACCGTCGCGCACTTCCGACTTGCTCCAGGCAATACGCATCCCCTTTCCGCCGCCGCCGGCGGAAGCCTTGATCATCACTGGATAGCCGATCTCGCCGGCTATCTTCTCTGCATGGGCGGCATCGGTGATGATGTCGAGAAAACCCGGAACGGTATTCACACGGGCTTCGTTGGCGAATTTCTTCGATTCGATCTTGTCGCCCATGGCGATGATGGCCTTGGGCTTCGGGCCGATGAAAATTATGCCCTGCTTTTCCAGCGTTTCGCAGAAGGAGGCGCGTTCGGACAGAAATCCGTAACCGGGGTGAACGGCTTCCGCGCCAGTTTGCTTGCACGCCGCAATGATCTTGTCTGCAAGGAGATAGCTTTCGGAAGCAGCAGCAGGACCGATGTGCACAGCCTCGTCGGCCATCTCCACGTGAACCGCGTCGCGATCCACGTCCGAATAGACCGCGACCGTGGCAATCCCCATCTTGCGCGCGGTCTTGATAACGCGGCAGGCAATTTCGCCACGGTTGGCAATCAGGATTTTCTTGAACACTTATGGACCTCCCGCCGATACGTCCTTGTTTCTATTGCCAATCGCTATATTGCTCAACTGCTTCTTGTTGGTTGAACGCTGGTTCTGGTGCACGGCGTTTCTTGCCCTCGCGCCAGACTACATAGGCACCGGAACCAATGATGATCGCAATCCCCAGCCATTTCGATGCTGTGGGGAATTCGTTGAAGACGACAAGCCCGATGATCACCGCCATGACGATTTCGAGGTACTGGAACGGCGCGAGCAAAGACGCCGGTGCCAGCCGCGAAGCCTGAACGACCAGGAGATGCCCGCCAGTGGCAATAGCGCCGATGGCAAACAGCAGGAGCCATGACGGGCCACCCGAAGGCACGCCAAGCGTCATGTCGCTCACGCCGAATAACTGGCCAAGAAAAAGCGCAACCACCACGGTGATCGTGCCGCCTACACCTGCATAAAGCTGCATGACCAGCGGCGTGTCGGCATCTCCATAGCGGCGGTTCAATATCAGATAGATGGCGAAGAGCGTTGCCGTGCCGAGCGGCAGGAGCGAGACCCAGCCGAACAGTTCCCAGCTCGGCTGAATGACGATCAATGTGCCGACGAAACCCACCGCGACGGCGCTGCGCCTGCGCCACCCCACCTGCTCCTTCAGGACCAGTGCGGAAAGCAGCGTCAGCATCAGCGGCTCGACGAAGAAGACCGCCATGGCGTCGGCGAGTGGCATATATTTGACCGCCGCAAAGAAACACAGGCTGCCAATCCCCATCAAGAAGCCGCGAAACAGATTACCCCAGAGCTTGGCTGGTTTCAGCGATTTGACGCCGGTCAGCGCAAGCACGATGAGCAGAGTCAGGATCGTCTGAACCACAAACCGAGAGAGTGTCACGGTGGCCGGAGGCAGGCTGTCCGCTGTCGAAAGCCACTTGGCGATCGCGTCCATCATCGGCAGAAAGAACATGGCAGCGGCCATTGTCGAAACGCCCCTCAACTGTTGTGAGGTTGTGTTTTCCATGGCGATGACCTTTCTGGATGAAGCGGCTGGCAGGACTTGCTGGCATATCGGCTCTGCCAATAAATGCAATCTCGATGCGCGCGCAAAAGTACGGCTTTATGAGCAAATTTGACTTTTTGGCCCACGGATGATGCAAAGGGTTCGCAAAAATCCCCAAAATAGGAAGAAATTGGAGAATAGAATGGCCCTTCACGCCAATATCATGACCGAAGCCCCCGACATGGATACGCTGGGCGGACGGCTGTCGCGCGCCCGCGATGCCAAATCAATGAGTGTCAGCGAGGTCGCCGGGCGGATTGGTGTCAAGCCGCAGACCATTGCGGCCTGGGAGTCGGATCGATCAGAACCCCGCGCCAACAGGCTGGTCATGCTTGCAGGATTTCTCGGCGTTACGCCAACCTGGCTCATGCATGGCGTGGGGCAGTCCCCTGTCGAGAGCAGCACTGGCGAAAATGCCTTGGCTCTGGGAGCGGAGATTCAGACCCTTAAGGAACAACATGAACAGCTTGGTGAGCGTATCGAGCAATTGGAAAACGTGATCGCGCACCTTAAAGCCGCTTGAAACATGGGGATTCATCGCATAGTTCTGCGATGGAGACCGGAACATATCACGAACTCCCATCGCGTTTCAGAGTGAAGCGTGCAAAGATCGGACGTGATTCGAATTTAATTGATATTGGCCGAACAAGACCATGGATGATAACAACGACCTCTTTTCGAGGATAGTGAAAACTGCCCGCGAACGTCAGGCGGCTGTAGAGCAGACGCGGCCAGAGTCCGTGCCGGCTACGCCTGTGAGGACTGTTCCATCACCTGCGGTAAAGGCGCCCCCCCGTTCCGCGACAAGCGATAGTTACAGCGCAGCCGATATCGAGGTTCTTGAAGGACTGGAGCCCGTTCGCCGTCGGCCGGGCATGTATATTGGCGGTACCGATGAACGCGCCCTGCATCATCTCTTCGCCGAAGTCATCGACAACTCCATGGACGAGGCCGTTGCCGGACACGCCAATTTTATCGATATCGAACTCGACGAAAACGGCTATCTGTCTGTAACGGATAATGGCCGCGGCATTCCGGTCGATCCGCATCCGAAGTTCAAGGACAAATCTGCCCTCGAAGTGATCATGACGACGCTTCACGCTGGCGGCAAGTTTGACTCCAAGGTCTATGAGACGTCCGGTGGTCTGCACGGCGTCGGTATTTCCGTCGTAAACGCCCTCTCCGACCATCTTGAAGTCGAAGTCGCGCGTAACCGGCGGCTTTATCGCCAGCGTTTCTCGCGTGGCAAGGCGCTCGGACCACTGGAGGAGGTCGGCGAGGTACAAAACCGCCGCGGCACGCGGGTGACATTCCATCCTGACGCGGAGATCTTCGGGCACGCGGCGAAGTTCGACCCGGCACGTCTCTACAAGATGGCACGGTCCAAGGCCTATTTGTTCGGCGGCGTTGAGATTCGCTGGAGCTGCGCTCCGTCCCTTCTCGACCCTAAGGACCCGACGCCCGACAAGGCCGTGTTCCATTTCCCCGGCGGTCTCAAGGATTATCTCGCGGCCTCACTCGGCAAGGAGTTCCAGGTCACACGCGAAATGTTCGCCGGGAAGACCGAAAAATCCGGTGGCCACGGCTCGCTGGAATGGGCCGTTGCCTGGCATGGCGGCGATGGCTTCGTCCACTCCTACTGCAATACCATCCCGACCGGTGAAGGCGGCACGCACGAAGCCGGCCTGCGCATCGCCCTCACCCGCGGCTTAAAGGCGTATGCGGAGCTCACTGGTAACAAGCGCGCCTCGATCATCACCACCGATGACGTGATGATCTCGTCAGCGGCCATGCTTTCCGTCTTCATTCGCGAACCGGAATTTGTCGGCCAGACCAAGGACAAGCTTGCTACCGTCGAAGCGCAGCGCATCGTTGAAAATGCCATTCGCGATCCATTCGACCATTGGCTCGCCGCCTCTCCCCAGGAAGCGTCAAAACTGCTCGATTGGGTGGTTGACCGCGCCGAGGAACGCGTTAAGCGCCGCCAGGAAAAAGAGGTCAACCGCAAATCCGCGGTGAAGAAATTGCGCCTGCCCGGAAAGCTGGCCGATTGCAGCCAGTCGGGCGCATTGGGTGCAGAACTCTTCATCGTCGAAGGTGACAGCGCTGGTGGCTCCGCCAAGCAGGCGCGTGACCGCGCGACACAGGCCGTGCTGCCGCTGCGTGGCAAGATTTTGAATGTGGTCAGCGCTGGACGCGAGAAGATGACCGCCAACCAGCAGATCGGCGATCTGATTCAGGCGCTTGGCTGCGGCACCCGCTCGAAATACCGCGACGAGGATCTGCGCTATGACCGCGTCATTATCATGACTGACGCGGACGTGGATGGCGCGCATATAGCCTCTCTATTGATCACCTTCTTCTACCAGGAGATGCCGGATCTCATTCGCAACGGGCATCTATTTCTAGGCGTGCCGCCGCTCTATCGCATCGCCCAAGGCGGCAAGGTCGCCTATGCCCGCGACGACGCACACAAGGATGAGCTTCTCAAGACGATGTTCACTGGCAAGGGCAAGATCGAAATCGGCCGGTTCAAGGGTCTCGGCGAGATGCGCGCCGACCAACTCAAGGAAACGACGATGGACCGCAAGAAGCGGACTCTGCTGCGCGTGCAGATCGATGAGGAATGGGCAAACGAGACCAAGTTGGCCGTGGATGACCTTATGGGCACCCGGCCCGACGCCCGCTTCCGGTTCATTCAGGATCGCGCGGCGTTCGTGGAAGAGCTGGATATTTAGGACACGCGAAAGCGGGCGTGGCAAAGCCACCCGGTGCTTCGATAAAATCAACATTGAATGCAATTTGCCACGCAATGTGGCAGCTCTTCAAGTAACCCTGCACAACAGACCAGCATGTTGCGTTACTATACAATTGGGCATCACCAGCCGAATAGTACTTATTTATTCAAGCATAAGCACTATTTCTTACCTTCTACTTTAATTGCACCTCAAAATGGTGTAGGATTGCGGCAATGTTATGGGGTGAGGGAGACCCGGAGGGGAGGCCGGTGGCGAGCAGAAGAGTCGAGAATTTCTCCTCAACGCGCGGACGCGGTATTTAGATCGTTGAAGTCATCCGGCTTGACCCAGGCATGGATCCGCCAGTCGTAACCGAGTTGATACACAAGGTGATCAAGAACACGCATGCCCGTGCTGGAGCTGGCCCCCGCCAACCGTATATTTCGGGGGCATGAAGAAGGGCAAAGCAGAGTATGTGTTTGGCTACTTTATCGATGACTATGGTCCGCAGCCGGCGAGAAGCGACGTTCTTTGGCGGGCAATCGCAGAGGCACTGCCCGAATGGCGGGACGAACCGCTGGGTTGGGCAGACCCAGACTAGAGGTTCCAAAGACGATTACCCGCGGCATATGTATGCGAATCCTGGATGGCGTAAATAGAAATCAAACCTTTTGCATTTATGCTATAACCAAATCGGAACATTCCGTCGCCAATTATAGTTAGGGCATGATGAGCACAATGATTGATTACCTGCTACCCTGCCTGGCATCCTTCGCGATGACCTATGGGCTGCTTTATCTTGTCAGCATTGGCAACGTGCGGAAATAACCGCAATCAACCAAGCTAGGTTCCCCTTATCTGGCTCATATTCCGTACGCAGCGTAAGCAACTCCGGCGGCACTCAATGCGTCGCCCACCGGCGCTTTCAAGTGCTCGCACACAAGCGTCACCGCCCCATCACTCCGGAAGCTGTATTGTATTGGTCTGACCGCCATACAGCCCCCCAAATACCCGGCGGCCAGATCTAAGGAGGAGTAAGAGACGCCGCGGTTTCCCCACCTAACGTTTCAACTCCTCCTCTTTTTGGCGGCTACTCGCTGATCAAAGCTCTGCATAACTCGTGACGTTGGTGCTAAATGAAGACGATGTATCCCCACACCAGGTTTCGTCCCTAAGGTCGGGCCAGCATCTGGCCATTAGCTAATTGCCGGATAATTGGTTCGATTCAATCATAGGCGATGGAGTGTAATGACCTTACACGTGGATGGTTTCGCGACAGGATTGGGCGCAAAAATGCGACCTGCCTAATGGCCAGATCGCATGACCTGGGCTAAGCTGCTGAAAAGAACTGAAAAAATGGTGCCCCCGGAGAGACTCGAACTCCCGACCCTCTGATTACAAATCAGATGCTCTACCAACTGAGCTACAAGGGCAGCGGCGTCCGATTAGCACAAACCTCCGATCAGTAAAACGAAAAAACAGCGCCGCGCGATAATTTCACATTTTTTTTGATCACCGGGCGTTTTGCCAGATCGGTCGCGGCGTGCTAGGCGATACATCCTCAGTCATTTGCGCATGCAGGCAGCTATGAACCGGAAAATCGAAACGTTTGCTTTTCTTTCCTCCGGCACGCCGGACTCCGACGAGGCAATGCATGATCTGGCCAGGATTTACGGCCAGACCGGGGCCAGGGACGCCGATGTAATCGTTGCGCTGGGTGGCGACGGCTTTATGCTGCAGACGCTGCAGAATTATATGAACCAGGGCAAGATGATCTACGGGATGAACCGCGGATCTGTCGGCTTCCTGATGAATGAGTACAGCGATATCGGGTTGAAGGAGCGCGTGGAAGCCGCGCATGCCGAGACGATCCGGCCATTGAAGATGGTGACGGAGTCGGTTGAAGACGGCACGTTCACGGCGTTTGCGCTCAATGAAGTATCGCTACTGCGCCAGTCGTATCAGGCGGCGAAGATCAGGATTACGGTCGATGATCAGGTGCGGCTGGAAGAATTGATCTGCGACGGTGTCATGGTGGCAACGCCCGCTGGATCCACGGCCTACAACCTCTCCGCGCAGGGGCCGATCATCCCGCTTGATGCACGGTTGCTCGCCCTCACCCCGGTCTCCGCCTTTCGCCCCCGGCGCTGGCGCGGTGCGCTCCTGCCCAACAGGGTGACGGTACGCTTCGATATACTCGAACCGGAGAAGCGCCCGGTCAACGCCGTCGCCGACCACACGGAAGTAAAATCTGTTCTATCCGTGACTGTCGAGGAAGCATCTCATTTGCGGGCAACCATTCTGTTTGACAAGAACCATTCGTGGAACGAACGAATTCTCAAGGAACAGTTCCTTTATTGACAACATTAGAATAAAATGGCGCCCAATTGTAACAAACTCTTAAATGTGACCTCAGCTGAGAGTTGACTTTTGCTGCCACGCGCCGTAACGCCATTGCAGCAAAACGCTGTGCAATTCGAGCGCCTGATGCTTTTGGCTGATGACGGACAGCACGGTACCGACTGCAGATAGAAAGTTAAACCTCCTTTGACCACCTTTGCCGATCTGGGCCTTTCAACGAAAGTGCTCAATGCTGTAGAAGCAGCAGGATACACAATTCCAACACCGATCCAGGCTGGTGCCATCCCGCATGCGCTGCAACGCAAGGATGTCCTTGGCATCGCGCAGACCGGAACAGGCAAGACCGCCTCTTTCGTATTGCCCATGCTCACGCTGCTTGAGCAAGGCCGCGCTCGCGCCCGCATGCCACGCACCCTCATCCTTGAACCGACGCGCGAACTCGCAGCGCAGGTCGAGGAGAATTTCACCAAATACGGCAAGAACCACCGCCTGAATGTCGCTCTGCTGATCGGCGGCGTGTCCTTCGACGATCAGCTGCGCAAGCTCGAGCGCGGCGCAGACGTGCTGATCGCAACGCCTGGCCGCCTTCTCGACCATTTCGAGCGCGGGAAGCTCCTGTTGAGCGCTGTCGACATTCTCGTCATCGACGAGGCCGACCGCATGCTTGACATGGGCTTCATTCCGGATATCGAACGCATCTGCAAGCTCATCCCGTTCACACGCCAGACGCTGTTTTTCTCCGCGACCATGCCGCCGGAAATCACCAAGCTGACCGAACAGTTCCTGCACTCGCCCGTCCGAATCGAAGTTGCCAAGGCGGCAACCACGGCGAAGACGGTCGAACAGAAGCTGGTCAAATCCGGCAAGAAGGATTGGGAAAAACGCGCCGTGCTGCGCGACCTGATCCGCGCCGAGGATGAAGGGCTGAAGAACGCGATCATCTTCTGCAACCGCAAGAAGGATGTGTCAGAGCTCTTCCGCTCGCTCGCGAAGCATGAGTTCGATGCCGGTGCCTTGCACGGCGACATGGATCAGCGCGCCCGCACCACGATGCTGGCGAACTTCAAGGACGGCAAGCTCAAGCTCCTCGTTGCCTCCGATGTGGCGGCACGCGGCCTCGATATCCCCGACGTCAGCCATGTGTTCAATTTCGACGTACCGATCCACTCGGAGGATTACGTCCACCGTATCGGCCGTACCGGCCGTGCCGGACGTTCGGGCAAGGCTTTCACGCTGGTAACGCCGGCCGATACCAAACATCTGTCGGCAATCGAAAAACTGATTGGCGAGGATATCAGCTGGCACGACGGCGACCTGTCCACCCTGCCCGTCTCGACCGAGCCAGATGAGGCACCACGCCGGGGCCGCGGCCGGAGCAAGGCGGAACCGAAGCGCAGGCCACGCAATGAGGGCCGCGAACGCGAGCGCCCGCAGTCGGAAATCGACATCATCGCGGCGGCCGAAAAGGCCAAGGAAGCCGCAACGCAGACTGCAGACGAACAGCCGGTCTTGCGTACGGCAGAAAAGCCGCATAAGGCTGCGATCAAGGCTGAAAATGAACAGCGTCGCGCACGCGTCCCGCATTCCGAGCAGCGCCACGATCATCGCCGCGACCGCGACGACATGGGTTCGGCACCCGTTGGTTTCGGTGACGATATTCCGGCTTTCATGCTGATCGACACCAAGATCTGAGGCATTCTTATGCAATCACCGGGCGTCGGATGCGGTATCGTGTTCTTAAGAGACGCCCATATCCTCTTGTTACAACGGAAAAAAAGCCCTGAGGCCGGTGCCTGGGGCATTCCTGGTGGAAAGGTGGATTTCCTCGAAACGGCCGAACAGGCCATCCGCCGCGAAGCCTTTGAGGAAACCGGCCTGCAAGCTGGATCCATCGCCCTTCTCGGGCTCAGCGAGCAACTCTTCCACGACGAGCAGCAGCACTGGCTGGGTGTGCTATTTCTGGCACAGACCTATTCCGGTGAGATGCAACTGCTCGAACCGGACAAGCACGGCGGCATCGACTGGTTCCCGCTCGACGATCTACCAGAACAAGTGACCATGCCAACACTTCACGCGATCGATCTCATCCGGCAACGCGGGCTGGCGTGACATTACTTTGTCCGCCGCAATGACGCCTCGTGGGCCAGTTTGGCCCATTCAGTCATGATGTCAGGATCGTCGAAAGCATCATCGGGAATCGACCAGTACGGCATATCAACGGGTTTTCTCGATTTGCGCTCATAGCGCCATTGTCTCGAGCCGGCAGCTTCGAAAGCGGGCGCCGAGACCTCGTCGGCCTTCAGGAGAATCTCATTTTGCACTTCGAGCGCGACAATCAGTCCTTGGAAATATATCGCCTTGCCGCCAAACATGCGTTTGATGGTGACCGGGCCAAGCCCTGAAAACAGATCCTGAATCGCATCATTGTCCATGCCCGACTATTGCAGGCACAAGGAGACACGTCACCTCCTAAATGGTCGTGCGCAAAGTTTAGAAAATGCGGGAAATCAGGAAGCGGCGGAGGCCAATGCTTCGGGTTTGGCTGGCGAGAGTTCAACCGACTCGCCGCAGCCACAGGCCGAGGTCTGGTTGGGATTGTTGAAGACGAAGCCCGTACGCAGCGTCGTCACCTCAAAATCCATCTCGGTACCGAGGAGATAAAGAACCGCTTCCGGCGCGACAAAAACCTTCGAGCCGTCCTTTTCGACGACATCATCGCCAGCTTTCGCTTCGGTCACGAGATCGATCATGTATTCCATGCCCGCGCAGCCGCCTTTCTTGATGCCGACGCGAATGCCGAGCGCATTCTCGCGCGTCGCCACGATTTCGCTTACGCGACGTGCGGCGGCGTCAGTCAACGTCATGACAGAAAAACGACCCATTTCTCATCTCTCATCTTCGAGATCGCGGAACGATCACTCAAGTATCATAGTTAGTGTTACACAACCATCACTGCAAGTGTTCAAACTGGTCCTGATTGATAAACACCAAGGCAGAAGGCTGAAATCATGCATTATCGCCATCTTGTTCTTTGTAGCATCGCCTCGCTGGCGCTCAATCTGGCGCCTGTTCTCGCCCAGGAATCAAAGCAGCCGGAACAGCCAAAGGCAACAGAACCTGCTCCCACCGAAAAGCCTGCGCCAGCCGAATCGGCTGCAACCCAGACACCACCGGAATATCTCGACAATCGCAGCACGCCGGAAACACTGATCAAATCCTATTACAACGCGATTAACCGGGGAGAATATGCCCGCGCCTATAGCTACTACGCGCAGGAAAATCAGCCGCAGCCCTTCCCCCAGTTCCAGGCCGGCTATGAGAACACCGCCTCTGTAGAGGTTCTCTTCGGCAAGGCCGAGGGCGAAGGCGCCGCTGGCTCGGCCTATTGGAGCAAGCCAGTGGCCATCAAATCCGCGGCCAAGGACGGAACAGTCACTGTCTACCATGGCTGCTATCGGCTAAGGCTCGCCGACCCTGCCATTCAGGGGGTCCCCTACGTGCCACTGTCGATAATCGACGGCACTTTGCAGAAATCGGAAAAGCCATTCGAGGAAAGCGTCCCGGATGGCTGCGAGGCGCCCTAGGCTAATACCAGCCGACGGCGACCTGGGCCTCTTCCGACATCCGGTCCGGGGTCCAGGGCGGGTCGAATGTCATGATGACATCGACAAAGCTGACGCCTTCCACCGCGCCAACGGCATCCTGCACCCAGCCTGGCATTTCGCCTGCAACCGGGCACCCCGGCGCCGTCAGCGTCATCTCGATCTTCACTGAACGGTCATCCTCGATATCGATCTTGTAAACGAGACCAAGTTCATAGATATCAGCGGGAATTTCCGGGTCATAGACCGTCTTCAACGCAGCGATAACGTCATCTGTCATACGCGCCAGTTCTTCGGCGGGAATGGCAGATACGGAAGCAGTGCCGACGCCGGTGTGTGCCGGGCGAGCATCAGCGACGGGGGCTACTACTTTTTCCAGTATCTCGACTTTGTCGGTCATCGTCATCACCCAAAGAATTTCCGCGCCTTTTCCAGCGCATCGGCGAGAGCATCGATCTCGTCTCTCGTATTATACATCGCAAATGAGGCGCGGCATGTCGAAGTGACACCAAATCGCCTCAAAAGTGGTTGAGCGCAATGTGTCCCTGCCCGAACGGCAACGCCGGCGCGGTCGATCACCATCGACACGTCGTGGGCGTGAATGCCTTCGAGTTCGAACGAAATGATCGCGCCCTTGCCCTTGGCATCGCCAAAAATGCGCAAGGAGTTGATCTGGCGCAGCCGATCATGCGCATAATCGCGCAGATCT
Organism: Phyllobacterium sp.; assembly: GCF_037994405.1. Classification (GTDB taxonomy): domain Bacteria; phylum Pseudomonadota; class Alphaproteobacteria; order Rhizobiales; family Rhizobiaceae; genus Phyllobacterium. The sequence goes on along the minus strand of NZ_JBBNAN010000020.1, from coordinate 39,156 downwards.
TCCTCATGCGCGAGAATAGCGGCCCGGCCAATCTTTTCGACATATTCGATCGCTGCGCCAAGGCCGATCGCCTGGGCGATCGGCGGTGTTCCGGCTTCGAAGCGGTGTGGCGGATGATTGTAGGTGACGATATCCTCCGTCACCTCTTCGATCATCTCGCCACCACCCTGGAAGGGTCGCATCGCTTCGAGCATGTTCTTGCGCCCATAGAGCACGCCAATGCCCGATGGACCATAAATCTTGTGGCCGGTGAAAATATACCAGTCGCAGCCGAGATCCTGCACATCCACCGGCAGGTGCACCGCGCCCTGGCTGCCATCGACCAGAACCGGAATGCCGCGCGCGTGGGCGATGCGGACGATCTCCTTGATCGGTGTCACCGTGCCAAGGACGTTCGACATATGGGTGATGGCGACGAGCTTGGTACGGTCTGTTAACCGGCTCTCGAATTCGTCAATATGGAATGTGCCCTGATCGTCCACAGGTACCCAGACGAGCTTGGCACCCTGACGTTCGCGGATGAAATGCCACGGCACGATGTTCGAATGGTGCTCCATGATCGAAAGTACGATCTCGTCACCCTCGCCGATATTCGGCATGCCATAGCCATAGGCGACCGTGTTGATCGCTTCGGTCGCGGATTTCGTGAAAACGATCTCGTCGACCGACGCGGCATTCAGGAAGCGTCGAACGTTTTCACGAGCCTTTTCATAGGCATCGGTCGTTGCGTTCGACAGGAAATGCAGGCCGCGATGCACATTTGCATATTCATTCGAATAGGTATGCGTGATCATGTCGATGACGGCCTGCGGCTTCTGGGCCGAAGCGCCATTGTCGAGATAGACCAGCGGCTTGCCGTAGACTTCACGCGACAGGATGGGGAAATCGCGGCGGATAGCCTCTACATCATAGCTGCTCTGAATGATCTTCGTATCCATATTGCCCTGCTTATGATTTGGCCTGCATTCAAACGATCAGACGTGTGCGGCGAGCCATTTCTCGAGGATGGCTTCAAGCGCCTCGACCAGTGGCTCGTTTTCCAGTTCTTCGACGATCTCGGCAACGAACGCTTTGATCAAGAGACCGCGTGCTTCGTTCTCCGGAATGCCGCGCGCCCGCAGATAGAACAGGTGGTTGCCGTCGATCTCGGTAACCGTCGCACCGTGACCGCAGGCCACATCATCGGCAAAGATTTCCAGCTCAGGTTTGGCATCGAATTCGCCATCGTCGGAAAGCAAAAGCGTGTTGCAAGCCATGCGCGCGTCGGTCTTCTGGGCGATCTTGTTGACCTTGATCTGTCCCTGGAACACACCGCGTGCCCGGTCTGTCACCACATTGCGAATGATCTGCAGCGATGTCGTGTTCTCGACCAGGTGGCCGAGTGTCATTGTTACGTCCGTGTGGCTGTCGCCGCCGAGCAGATTGACGCCGCGCAACTGGAAGTCGGAACCCTCGCCCTTCGCCAGCACATGCACTTCCTGCCGGACGAGCTTGCCACCAGCATTGACAACATAGAGCGTCAATCTGGCATTGGCGCCTAGCGTTGCGATGAACTGTGCCAGCTGCGTGGCTTCAACGCCGTGCTCGCGCAGGATGATCCAGGTGATTTCCGCATTATCAGCAATCGTTACATTGCTGACACTCGTCGAAAATCCTTCGCCCTCGCCGCCGGTCTGGCGTTCGATGATCGTTGCCTTGACGCCCTTGCCGAACTTGACCGGAAAACGCACATGCCCCTGCCCGCGCACCTGCGCGTTCTGTAGTTCGAGCGGTGCTTCCAGCTCGAGACCGTCGGCAAACGTTACTGCCCAGCCATCCGTGACATAGGCTGCATTGATCTGGCCGATCGCATCGTCGCCATCACGAATGGCAAGCTGGCTGATCACTGAACCATTGCTCAGCTTTTCGCTGAATTTCGTGAATTCAACGCCTTCAACGCGTGGTGCCGTAAGAGCCACACCATTGGAAACGGTAGCCACTGCAGAACCGGCAATAACCGGCGGCAAGGCATTGGTTCCAGCCGTTTCGTCATAAGCGGCAACATTACGCAGCAATGTGCGCAGGTCGGTATAGTGCCACGCCTCGACGTGGCGCGACGGCAGGCCCAGCGTCTTCAAGGCTTCGATAGCGTTGTCGCGCGCACTGGCGATCTCGCCATCACCGGGCAGTTCGCCCATCCGGTCGACGAATGAGTCGACCAACGCCGATTCAGCGGCAGTGGGCTGGCGTCCTGTATGAACATTCATGACGTCGCTCCTCAGGCTGCCTCACCGATAATATCGGCATAGCCATTCTCTTCGAGCTGGAGCGCAAGATCCTTGTCGCCAGACTTGATCACCTGGCCCTTGTAGAGAACATGCACGCTATCCGGCACAATATAGTCGAGCAGGCGCTGATAGTGGGTGATGACGACCACGGCGCGATCCGGCGAGCGCAACGCATTGACACCGTCGGCAACGATCTTCAGCGCGTCGATATCGAGGCCTGAATCAGTCTCGTCAAGAACACAAAGTTTTGGCTCCAGCAGCTTCATCTGCAGGATTTCCGCACGCTTCTTCTCACCGCCGGAGAAACCGACATTAAGCGGACGCTTGAGCATGGCAATATCCATGTCCAGCGAGCTCGCTGCCGTCTTCACGCGGCCCAGAAAGTCCGGAATCTTCAGCGGCTCTTCACCGCGCGCCTTGCGTTGTGAGTTCATTGCCACTTTCAGGAATTCCATCGTCGCAACGCCCGGTATTTCCATCGGATACTGGAATGCCAGGAAAATGCCCTTGGCGGCGCGCTCGGACGGGTCGAGCTCGAGAATGGATTGGCCGTTGTAGAGAATGTCGCCTTCGGTGACCACGTAGTCTTCGCGGCCCGCGAGGATATAGGACAGGGTCGATTTGCCGGAACCGTTCGGTCCCATGATCGCCGCAACTTCGCCAGCCTTGACCGAAAGGTTCAGGCCACGAATGATCTCCGTGTCCGTATCTGCGATCTTCGCATGAAGGTTTCTGATTTCCAGCATTATACTACCTTTTTCAATTCCGCGGGATCAGCCTTGGCGATCCCAATGATAAACCGTGATCCTGTCGATGGATGACCAGATGCCATCCAAATTATGATGAACTCTCGCCGCTCAGGCTCTTGAGCCGCTCGACCACCGAAGAGAGTTCCTTGCGGGCCCTTATCAGCTCTGGTTCGAGGACTCTTTCTGACGCAGAGGAAGCATGGCCCAACGTATCCGTAAGGTCCTCAATAACTTCGCCCAGCTCCTGATAGCGCCGGCGAAGTCTGTCGAGTTCTTCCTTCGTGACTGGAGCCACTACCCGACGCTCCCTTCAAGGCTGATGCCGATCAGTTTTTGTGCTTCAACGGCAAATTCCATCGGCAATTCCTGAATGACTTCCTTTACGAAGCCATTGACGATGAGCGCAATCGCCTCTTCTTCCGGGATACCGCGCTGCATCACATAGAACAGCGCGTCTTCCGATATCTTCGACGTGGTCGCCTCATGCTCGAACTGCGCGGTGGCGTTCTTCGCCTCGATGTAGGGCACAGTATGCGCGCCGCAATCATTGCCAATCAGCAGCGAGTCGCACTGGGTGAAGTTGCGGGCGTTCTCGGCCTTGCGATGCGCCGAAACCTTACCGCGATAGGTGTTGTTCGACTTACCTGCCGAAATACCCTTGGAGATGATGCGGCTCGACGTGTTCTTGCCGAGGTGCAGCATCTTGGTGCCGCTATCGATCTGCTGATGGCCATTCGAAACGGCGATCGAATAGAACTCGCCGCGTGAATTGTCACCGCGCAGGATAACCGACGGGTATTTCCACGTGATGGCCGAACCGGTCTCGACCTGCGTCCAGGAGATCTTGGAATTGACGCCGCGGCAATCGCCTCGCTTGGTGACGAAGTTGTATATGCCGCCCTTGCCTTCCGCGTCGCCAGGGAACCAGTTCTGCACGGTCGAATACTTGATCTCGGCATCATCGAGCGCAATCAGTTCAACGACAGCTGCATGCAGCTGGTTTTCGTCACGCTGCGGGGCAGTGCAACCTTCGAGATAGGACACATAGGCGCCTTCTTCGGCGATGATCAGTGTCCGTTCAAACTGGCCTGTATCCCGCTCATTGATGCGGAAATAGGTGGACAGCTCCATCGGGCAGCGTACGCCCTTGGGCACATAGACAAACGAACCGTCGGTAAAGACAGCCGAATTCAGCGTCGCATAGAAATTGTCCGAGACCGGAACAACCGATGCAAGGTACTTCTGCACCAGTTCGGGATGTTCGCGGATCGCTTCCGAAATCGAGCAGAAGATGACACCGGCTTTTGCCAGTTCCGCCTTGAACGTCGTGACGACCGAGACACTGTCGAACACGGCATCGACCGCGACGCGGCCCGACTTGTAGACATTGTCGCTGACTTCTTCCTCGTCCGAGGGGCTCAGTTCGCCGGTCTTGCGTACGCCAGCGAGGATTTCCTGCTCTTTCAGCGGAATTCCAAGCTTCTCATAGGTGCGCAGCAGTTCCGGATCCACATCAGCAAGCGAAGACGGACCTGTCTGGTTCTTCGGCCCAGCAAAGTAGACCATGTCCTGAAAGTCGATCTTCGGATAACTCACGCGCGCCCATGTGGGTTCTTCCATTGTCAACCAGCGTTCATAAGCCTTCAGACGCCATTCCAGCATCCATTCCGGCTCGTTCTTCTTGGCAGAGATAAAGCGAATGATATCTTCATTCAGGCCCTTCGGCGCCTTATCCATTTCGATAAGCGTTTCAAAGCCATATTTGTACTGGTCCAACTCCAGCGTACGGACGCGATCAATAGTTTCCTGCACGGCAGGCATTGGCGTTCTCCATCCTCGCGGGGGTCAAGGCCCCGCAGTTGCAAACGTCAAGGCGTATGTCGTCTTGAATATTTGCCTTCTATGTAATGTGCAATTGCACGATTTAACACCGGTATTCACCGGATTTTTTAAAATTAACGGCTATAACCTGCCGATAATCGAAATTCTCTACGCCGCATCGGCCGCAGCCGGCTTCGACCGATCGCGACGAGCGACGATATTTTTCAGCGCATCGAGCAAAAGTGCGATGTCTTCCTCACTGGTTTCCGGTGCTGTGGAGACCCGCAGACCTCCCATTCCATCGCCATATCCCATCGCCGCAAGCACATGGCTCGGGCCAACTTTCCCAGAAGAACAGGCAGAACCTGCCGATAGCGCAATTCCAGCAAGATCGAAAGCAATTTGCACTGTTTCTGCCTTCATTTTCGCCAGCGAGAAAAATGTCGTGTTCGGCAGGCGCTCAACGGTCTCGCCATAGATAATGGCATCCGACGCGATAGCCCGAATGCCACGTTCAATCGTCTCGCGGTTGCGTATTGGCCAGCCGCCCGATTTCAGGCGTTCGCTTGCCACGCGCGCAGCCGCACCGAAACCGGCAACCACCGGCAGCGCTTCCGTGCCGGCGCGATGGCCTTTTTCCTGTCCGCCGCCACGAATAAGCGCCTTTGGCATAACAAGATCGGAAAAAGCGACAAATGCACCAACGCCCTTCGGTCCGCCGATCTTGTGCGAAGACAGGATAAGATAGTCGGCGTAACACGTTGTAATATCGACGGGAATCCGTCCCGCCGCCTGAACCGAATCGACCACGAAAAGCCCGCCGAACTCCTTCACGAGCGCACCAATTACCGCGATCGGCTGTACAATACCCGTCTCATTGTTCGCTGCCTGCACAGCGACCAGTGGCAGGCCTCCGCTGCGGTCATGAGCGGCAAGAAGCGCGCGCAAATGCTCAAGATCGAGCAAGCCATTGCCATCCACCGGCACTTTCTCGATCTTCTCAGCAGAAAACTGTCCGCCAGCAAGCATGCAAGGATGTTCGCTCGCACTGACATAGAGCCGCGACAGTCGCATCGGCGCCCGCCCCATCACATAATGCGGGGTCAACAGGGTCGAAGCAGCCTCCGTCGCACCCGACGTAAACACCACATGATCAGGCTTGGCATTGACAAGCGCAGCCACATCGCGGCGCGCTGCTTCAAGAATTGCCTTTGTGGCACGGCCTTCCTGATGAACGGATGATGGATTGCCGGTCTGCTTGAGCGCATGGACTACCGCGTCGCGCGCTGCCGGGATCAGCGGCGCACTTGCATTGTAGTCCAAATAGGCGCGATTACGGGCCATGCCTTGTCCAGATTCCTGTTCATTTGAATTCTGCGCTTTCAAAAAGCGCAATTTTCTTGAAATTCGGCCTCGGACCAGCCTATTAAGCCGTTCCGAGATAAAATTCTATACCAGTTTTGAACGGTTCTAAACTGGTTTTATGGGCGCTGTTGATTGCCGTCAAGCCCGGCGTGTCGAGAAGAGCCCCATGGCGCGAAGAGTGGAGTATACATGCCTGAAGTTATTTTCAATGGACCAGCGGGACGTCTTGAGGGCCGATATCAGCCTTCAATGGAAAAAAATGCGCCGATTGCCATCATTCTCCATCCGCACCCACAATTTGGCGGCACCATGAACAACAAGATCGTCTACGATCTGTTCTACATGTTCCAGCAGCGCGGCTTTACGACATTGCGGTTCAACTTCCGTGGCATTGGCCGCAGTCAGGGCGAGTTCGATCATGGTTCAGGCGAATTGTCAGATGCAGCCGGCGCGCTCGACTGGGTGCAGTCGCTTCACCCGGATTCCAAGACCTGCTGGGTGGCTGGCTATTCCTTCGGCGCCTGGATCGGCATGCAACTCCTGATGCGCCGCCCCGAGATCGAAGGCTTCATCTCCGTTGCGCCACAGCCAAACACCTATGATTTTTCCTTCCTCGCCCCTTGTCCTTCTTCCGGTCTCATAATCCACGGCGATCAGGACAAGGTCGCGCCACCCAAGGACGTACAGGGTCTGGTGGACAAGCTGAAGACGCAAAAGGGTATCACCATCACACAAAAGACGATGGTCGGTGCCAACCACTTCTTCTCCGGCATGACTGACGAAGTCATTGCCGAATGCTCCGACTATCTCGACCGCCGCCTCAATGGCGAACTGGTGGAAGCCAAGCCGAAGCGCCTGCGCTAAGTCGGCCTCACCAGCACGCCCCCGGAAACGGGGGCGTCGCAGCCGGTGGTGGTCGGCCAGGTCAATGGCAATCCATCCAGTGCCCGCACGGCGAGATAGGCCCAGGCTTCTGCCTCCATCGAATCGCCATCGAATCCCAGATCTTCCGCGACAACGACTTTTGCCTTGGTGTTTGTAGCGCCCTCCGCAAGATCGGCCATGATCGTCGCATTCTTGCGTCCGCCACCACAAATGATCCAGAGCGACGGTTTTTCCGGCGCATAAGCATTGGCTTTCAGGATCGCGTCGGCCGTAACCCGTACCAGCGTGCGCGCGCCATCGGCAAGTTCGAGATCGCCGAGATCGGCCAGCGTGAAATCATTGCGATCCAGCGATTTCGGCGGTTTCAGATCAAAGAATGGCTTCGCCAAGTAGCGGCTTACCACATTGGCGATGACCTGTCCTTCACTCGCGATCGAACCGCCAGCGTCGTAGGCGATTCCCGCCTTGTCCGAGACCCATTGGTCGATCAGCGTGTTACCCGGTCCGGTATCGAACGCAATCGGATCGCCGTTTTTCGAAATGATCGTGATATTGGAAATGCCCCCAATATTGACGAAGACGACAGGCTTTCCCTTGCTGAGTTCGGCCGGAACGCGTGCAGCGAGCGCCTGATGGTAGGCAGGCACTAAAGGTGCACCCTGCCCGCCATGCACCATGTCATTGGCCCGCATGTCATAGACGACCGGAACACCGGTCATCTCAGCCAGCATCCTGCCGTCGCCGAGTTGCACAGTCAGGCCATTCAGAGGTCTGTGCAGGACCGTCTGGCCATGAAAGCCAATAATATCAACAGTTTCCTTACTTATCTTGTGATGAGACAGGAACCTGAGCACGGCGTCGCCGTGGCGTTTTGTCAGTTCCTTTTCAACCGCTGAAAGCGCACCGGGGCGCTGGTCTTTGGTCTGGATCGATTTCGCATGCTCCAGACCGACTTCGATCTGGCGCCGAAACGCAGTTTCATAGGGCACGAAGTCGGAAGGGCCGCGCCGCACCTTGATTCCACCATCGGTTTCAATGAGGGCGACGTCGATTCCATCCATGGACGTTCCGCTCATCAGGCCGATTGCACGCCGTATCGCTGCCAAGACACTGCCTTTCTTGTGATTCGATAGAGAATGATGTTAAACGGCACCGTCTTATAAGGCACACCCTTTGTGCCAGTTGATTCAATCAGGAAAACCCAAGATGTCTGCCTTCAAATCCGAATTTCTGCACACGCTTTCCACGCGCGGCTTCATCCATCAGACCTCCGACGATGCGGGTCTGGATGCGCTCTTCGCCAGGGAAACCGTGTCAGCCTATATCGGCTTTGATCCGACAGCGTCGAGCTTGCATGCCGGCAGCCTGTTGCAGATTATGATGCTCTACTGGATGCAGCAGACCGGTCATCGCCCTGTCGCGCTGATGGGCGGTGGCACCGGTATGGTCGGTGATCCGTCCTTCAAGGACGAAGCACGCAAACTGATGACGCCGGAAACCATCCAGAGCAATATCGATGGCATCAAGCGGGTTTTCTCCAACTACCTCAACTTTGGCAATGGGCCGAAGGAGGCGCTGATGGTCAACAATGCCGAATGGCTGTTGCCGCTGAACTACCTCGAATTCCTGCGCGATGTCGGTCAGCATTTCTCGGTCAACCGCATGCTTTCCTTCGATAGCGTCAAGCAACGGCTCGACCGGGAACAGTCGCTGTCCTTCCTCGAATTCAACTACATGATCCTGCAGGCCTATGATTTCGTTGAGCTGAACAAGCGCTATGGCCTGCGCCTGCAGATGGGCGGATCGGACCAGTGGGGCAATATCGTCAATGGTATCGACCTTGGCCATCGCCTCGGGAGGCCGCAGCTCTACGCCCTCACCTCGCCGCTGCTGACCACCTCGTCCGGCGCCAAGATGGGCAAGTCATTGAACGGAGCGATCTGGCTGAATGCCGATTTGCTGAGCCCTTATGATTTCTGGCAATACTGGCGCAACACCGAAGATGCCGATGTTGAGCGCTTCCTGAAGCTCTACACGACATTGCCCCTCGACGAGATCGCACGGCTGGCCTCCCTGGGCGGCGCGGAAATCAACGAGACCAAGAAGGTCCTTGCGACGGAGATCACCGCATTGCTTCACGGGCGTCAAGCGGCTGAAGAAGCAGCGGAAACCGCGCGCAAAACCTTCGAAGAAGGAGCCCTGGCGACCAATCTGCCATCCGTCGAGATCGCCAGCAGCGAACTCGAAGCGGGTATCGGCATATTGACGCTTCTCGTCAAGGCGGGCCTTGCCGGATCGAACGGCGAAGCGCGCCGCCATATCCAGGGCGGTGCGGTGCGTGTGAACGATGCCAGCATCTCTGACGAACGAGCGCAGATCGGAACGTCAGAGATCACCGCAGACGGCGTGATCAAGCTATCGCTCGGCAAGAAGAAGCACATATTGGTTCGCCCCGCTTAAGTCGACCTGAGGCCACTTGAAACGTTCTCGTAAGACGCCGACAGCAGATGCCGGTGATCTCTCCTCTTGCGGGAGAGAAAGCGATGTCAACATCTTAGCCCTTGCTAACTAAGTGCTAGAAATCGCAAGAGAGGGGATTCAAATCCACGGCAAACTCTCCTCTCTTCTAAGGATTTAGCAAGAGTTAAATCCAAGAAAATCCTTTCTCCTCCCCCCAGGGGGGAGATAACCAGGGCGTTCTTTCTTATTTAAACTCGAAGATCGAGCGGAAAATACCGGGCGCGATAACCGAGATCGGGTTGACGATGATCTGTGGTTGTTTCAGCGGGCCCTGCAATTTGTAGGTGATGCCGATCAGCCCGCGATCCCGGCCATTGCCGAGGAACAGTCCAAGTATGGGCAGGTCGCTTAACATGCTGTTGAGGCCATAGGCCGGCATGAACGTGCCGGTCAGTGACATATTGCCTTGCGGGTCGCTGAGCACTCCCTGGAAGGTCGTGCCGATGGTCGAACCGCGAATGACGCCGTTGGCGAGATTGATGTAGTTCGATCCCTTTTCGATCTGCGAGAAGCCGCGATCGAACGTCACTGTCGAAACATCGATATTCTTCTGCACGGCATCGTTCAGACTTGTGCCGTTGGGCGAAGTGGAAACGAGTTTGGCAAGCCGCGGCTCATTGATGAGCGTGAAATCCTGGGCATCGACCTGGCCACGCAAGGGGCCGTCGCCTTTGGAATCCAGCGCGACACTGATGCTGCCGCCCGACATCTTGTCGTAGAAGCCGAAGAAACGCAGCACAGCACCGGCATCTTTTGACTGGAGGCTGATCGACCGCGCACCGCTTTCGGAACTATCCGTGGCAATCGCCTTTTGCCCGGATTTTGTTATCGCGTTGAAGGCAAGACCGGAAACATTCGAGCCTACCCCCTCATAGGAGAGCGAAACATTGCGGAGGCTCTCTGAATAGAAACCCGCCACCTCGCCTATATCTGCGTTGACGAGCACACGCTGTTTGCTATCGCTGTCAGCACCTTTCTGTTTTTTGTCCGTTATCTGGTTGAGCAAAGGGCGTGCATCGAAGGATGTGCCGTTCACATCGACACGATAGCCGTACTTGGTTCGGGCCACCTTTACCGCAATATCGTCACCGCGATTAAGCTTCACATTGCTGAAATCGGCGGACGCCAGATCACCATTCACAACCTTCACGTCGCCGCGCAGGCGGAATGTGTCCCCCGATACGTCCAGATCCTTGATTGTGACGTTGTCTCCGTCTTGCTGCAGCCCGAATTTGGCGCTCGCCTTGACGCCTGCCCCTTTGGTCCAGCCCAATTGAGCCAATTTGATTTCCGCCTTCGTCAAATCAGCTGTGGCAAGCCGCGAGCCATCAGGGGCTTTACCGATGTCGATCGAAATCGGGCCGGAAAGCAGCGGGTCGAGTGCTGGAAACAGTGCGTTGCGGGTCTTGTCGTCGAGTTGCAACGTCACACTCTGTTCGCGGTTCGCCGTGTTGTTTCCTAGCGGCTCAAACAGCTTCACTTCCGCCGGGATGCCATTAAGCCGCGCATTGGCGTCGATGCGAGCTTCGTCTTCCGTAACGAACAAAGTCCCGTCGGCATCGGAGATTGTCTGTCCATCAATCTTCTTGGCGATCGAAACATTTGACAGCGCCATTTCTGCCGACCATTTCAAACTGCCGTCCGGTGAATGGCGCGTCACCGGGAATGTCACCAGCACATGTGTTTTCACATTGCCCTTGATATCCTCCGGAGCAAATGGAAGGTTTTTCAGACCGTTGATCGGCTTGAAGCCGATAATTTCGGCCACCGCCGAAGCATCGCCCTCGATATTAAGGTCGAGTTCGGACAGAACTGGCCGTTGCGGTCCCCACGGAATAATCAGCTTCCCGTCGACTATTCGCGCTTCACGATTGTTTGGGGTGAACGATGAGCCCCTTTCGAGCTTGATTGTGGTATAGGCGCCGCGCACACTGATCTTACCGGCAGCATTGCGAACAGGTGGCAAGTCACCAACGATGTCAAAACGCGAATTTTCAACGGCAAAATCAACCTGAACCTCATCGGGCTTTAGCGGAGGCGGTTTTCCGGGACCATCAAAACGGCCCGCAGGAAACATCACATCGATCCGACTGTCCCTTGCAGTACCGCCAAACAAGTTTTCGAGCACCCAGCGCCGGGCACCTGTGGCAACCCAGATCGGCCACAGCTGTTTGGCATGGGCGACCGGCATCTGCGGAATCCGCAACGCCAGCGTCATGGCTGGTGATCCTTTGCCAAAGGTCGCACCGGCCTGACCATAGAGTTCACTTTCGCCATTGGTGCGCACGGCGATCTCGGAAACATCGAGCTGTTTCTGCGTCGGGTCGTACCGTCCGGCCACCCGCGCATTGAATGGAACAGGCGGTTCGGTTGAATCTTTCGGAGCCGAGCTTGCCTGCTGCGTGATCAACTCAAAACGGTAACCGGGGTTAGCCGGCGCAACGGCATCGCTGGGGCGTGGTTCCGGGCCGACCGCCCCTTCGATAACACCTTTGAAAGCACCGAAATGGATGTTGGATGGTTTGATCTCGACCTTGTCGGTGCCCGACACATGTTCGAAATTGATCTGCGATTCCACCGCCATATCATCAACGTTGCCGATGGTGACCGGCCCTTCGCCGACGTTTATCGCACCTGATATGTGCGCCGGCTCGGTTGCGGTGGCTGCTGTTCCGTCCAGTTTCACCTGCGCCAGATTGTCATAGGCAAGGTAGGCGCCATCCGGCTTGATACCATCCACATCAGGAACCGGCGCTTGGCCAAACTTGCCGCTTAGCGGAATCTTGCTGATTTTCAACGAAAACGCGTCGATCTTCGCACCAACCGCCGAACGTTTGGCTTGTGCGGCAACTTCGACTTGTTTGCCACGCCACTCGAGCGTGCCCTTGATGGCTACCGGTCCGCCAGTTTCAGAAAGGTCCAGATTGACAATTCGCAACTGCTCCGGCGCGCCGGCAATCGTGAAATCAAATGACGTATCGGCAATCGTGATATCGCGTGTCTCGCGCTGATCGAGCAGCGAGACCGCATTTTCAAGTCCAGCGAAGATCACATCGGTTGCGCCATCGAGATTGACCAGACCGCGGTCATCCAGTGGTACCAATGCCATAAAATCGAAAGGTACTTTTGACGTCACCTTTATATGTGCGCCGTCAAGTTCGAGGCGTTGCACCCGCACATCTCCTTGCAGGAGCGGCAGCGTGGCAAGGCCGATGCGTACGGAACGGACGTCGTTGATCTCGATGCCCCGCTTGCTATCGGCAATATTGACGTTCCGCGCCTCAAGCGCGACATGACGGCGCTTGTCGAGGGATATCTGCGCCGACTGGATGGTCGCGTCAGCTTCCGGTCCAAGGACTGTCTTGAGTGCCAATTGCGCTCGCTGGGTCAGCGCCTCGCCTCCAATACCAACGCGCAGAACCACGAAGGCAATGCCGGCAAGAACGGCAATCAGTATCAGGAACGAACAGGTTGCGCCTGCGGCCAGATGCACACGGGAACGCCTTCTCGGCACCACAACGGGAACCTGGCCTTGCTCGCAAGCGGAGGGGTATTGGTGCAATTTTGTGAAGTCGCGCTTTGTAAAACGGACTCTTTCCGGTTTCTCTGTCAAATTCCCAAGCCAATTGAGGAATCAATTGGGAAACCGTAGACGATTCCCGTGCCTCTCTATAGTTGCGTAACTGAGGCGCGCATTCAATAATGAAAAGAAAGGCATTCCTATGACGGCTTTGAATATCGGTAGCAACGCTCCGGATTTCACCCTGCCCCGCGATGGCGGCGGCACAATCACCCTGTCGGGACTGCGGGGAAATCCTGTCATCCTCTATTTCTACCCGAAGGACGATACGAGCGGCTGCACACAGGAAGCGATCGAATTTTCGGGACTCAGGCCGCAATTTGAAAAGCTTGGTGCAAAAGTCATCGGCATGTCGCCGGATCCCGTCAAGAAGCACGACAAGTTCAAGACCAAGCATGATCTGAAAGTTGACCTCGTCGCCGATGAAGACAAGGCCATCATCGAATCCTATGGGCTTTGGGTCGAAAAGAGCATGTACGGCCGCAAATACATGGGCGTGGAGCGAACGACCTTCCTTATCGATTCGGACGGTAAGATCGCGAAAATCTGGAACAAGGTCAAAGTTCCGGGACACGCAGCCGAAGTGCTGGAAGCTGCCAAGGCTCTTTGATTTGCACATTTCAACTGAATTCGGGCGAAACGCACTGCCCCTGTCAGGGTTTGTTAACCATAACAGAGTGTAATGTTTCCATGAAATGAAGCTGCAAATCGACGGGCATAGCCGCAATGAAGAAGGTCAAGAATTCCAGCATCTTCGGCAGCACGAACGAACCCCACACGATCATCATTGCGCGGGGCGAAACGATCCGTCATTTCACGGTTCGACCATGGGCCGCGCTTCTCGGCAGCACGATCGCGCTTGGTCTTGTGGGCAGTTACCTGCTGGCGACTTCCTATTTGGTGTTCCGTGATGACCTCATCAGCGGTAGCGTTGCCCGGCAGGCCCGCCTACAGCAGGCCTACGAGGACCGCATTGCTGCGCTCCGTACGCAACTTGACCGAGTCACAAGCCGCCAATTGCTCGACCAGAAAATGATGGATGGGAAAGTCGCTGAACTCATTCAGCGGCAAAAAGCCTTGAGTGAGCGGCATGACAGGCTTGCCCCGGTTCTCCAGCGTGCCGAACACGCCGGAACCGCGTCGCAGACCGAGGCAAGTACCAACCTGGTCATGGATCGCGATGGAGAGGATGTCGTAAAATCGGAAGATGCGGATGGCTTCTACGGCATCGATCCGATCATCACGGGACCGACAACATCAACACGCAAGCCCGCCCCGCACAATGACAAGGCAAAGACCGGTGTCGACAAGGCTGAACTCCTGGATTCCGTTGACCACTCCTTGGCCGACATCGAGGCTCGGCAATCCAAGCAGATCCAAACATTGTCGAACACTGCCTATGAAAGTGCCGACAAGATCATGGAGGCGCTGGCCGCGACCGGCGTCAAACCGGTTATTGATGATGACAAGGCTGGTACTGGCGGCCCCTTGCTCCTGGCGAGTACCAACCCGACCTCCGGCTTCGACACCAAACTCGCTGATCTTGATGAAGCTTTGTCAAAGCTTGAGAGTGCCAAAGCTCTTGCCAAGGCTATCCCGATCGCTAATCCCGCGCCTGGCATGCCGGTATCGAGCCCTTTCGGCGTGCGGAAAGACCCGCTTCTCGGTCTGATGGCCTTCCATTCGGGAATGGATTTTCGCGCTATTTCCGGAAGCTTGGTGCTGGCCACGGCCAATGGCACCGTTACGGCGGCTGACTACAATGGCGGCTATGGCAACATGGTAGAGGTAGACCACGGCAACGGTCTTTCAACACGCTATGGCCATATGAGCCAGATCCTCGTCAGCGTCGGTCAGCAGGTCAAGGCAGGTGATGTCCTCGGCAGGGTCGGCAGTACCGGGCGCTCCACCGGCCCTCACCTGCATTACGAAGTTCGCAAGAACGGCAATGCAATCAATCCGGTCGGCTTCCTGACGATTGGCCGGCAAATCGCTGCGGAGCTTTAGGGACCATCGATGGAAGACATTACCTGAAATCAGGCGATATCTTCCACTTCCATGTCCGAACCATGCACGCGGTGGGCAAGCGCTGCCTCCATAAACATGTCGACATCACCGTCGAGCACATCTTGAGGGCTCGTACTCTCGACGCCTGTGCGCAAATCCTTCACCAGCTGATAGGGTTGCAACACATAGGAGCGGATCTGGTGTCCCCAGCCGATGTCGGTCTTGGATGCAGAAATTGCGTCTGCCGCCTGTTCGCGCTTTTCCAGCTCCGCCTCATAGAGACGGGCACGCAGCATCGACCAGGCCGTTGCGCGGTTCTTGTGCTGTGAGCGCTCCGCCTGACACTGCACGACGATGCCAGTTGCGATGTGGGTGATACGCACGGCCGAGTCGGTTGTGTTGACGTGCTGACCACCCGCACCCGAGGCACGATAGGTATCGATACGGACATCCGCTTCCGTCACCGCAATGTCGATATTGTCGTCAACAACCGGGTAGACCCAGATACTCGAAAACGAGGTATGCCGGCGCGCGTTTGAATCATATGGAGAAATACGCACCAGGCGATGCACCCCGGACTCCGTCTTCAAAAGGCCATAGGCATTGTGTCCCTTGACGAGAATTGTCGCCGATTTAATGCCTGCTTCTTCGCCGTAATGCACTTCGAGCAGTTCGACCTTCATGCCCTTGCGCTCGGCCCAGCGCGTATACATGCGCAGGAGCATCGACGCCCAATCCTGGCTTTCCGTACCGCCAGCACCCGAATGCACTTCTAGATAGGTGTCATTTGCATCCGCTTCGCCGGAAAGCAGCGTATCGATCTGACGGCGATCGACTTCCTGCTTGATGGCGCGAATCGCCTCTTCCGCCTCAGCGACGATTGACTTGTCATCCTCCTCCTCGCCCATGGCGATGAGTTCGATGTTGTCTTCCAGAGACTGGGTCAGGGTGCGGAGCGAATTGATTCCATCTTCCAGCTGCTGGCGCTCGCGCATCAGCTTTTGCGCTTCCTGCGCATCGTTCCAGAGAGATGGATCTTCGGCGAGCTGGTTCAGATAGCCCAGGCGTTTGATTGACGTATCCCAGTCAAAGATGCCTCCTCAGCAGGCTTATGGCCTGCTTGATCTCGTCGACCAGCGTCTCAATTTCGGCCCGCATTGGCTGTCCGTTCCTTCTTGTCTTTTTATGGTTCTCAAATTTCGGCGGACCATATTGACTGGTCCGCGCGATGTAAAGCCTTCAGGCCTTCGCGAATAGTGGTTAAAACAGGCCGCCGCCACCACCCTGAATTGCGCGATTGACGTTGGGGGATTGCACGCTAACAGGCGCTCCTTCCGAGAACGTATCCATGCCAATGACGGAGTAGCTGTCGGCTGGGCCGGTGCCCGGCTTGAACGCTTCCATGATCACATTCGGTCCGCCGGGCGAGGCACGCATACCTGTCTTGCGGTCGATGGGAAGCACCGTCATGCCCTCAGGCACACGGAAATCAACGGAACGCTGGCCCGCAAGCGCTGCTTCGGCAAAATCCTTGAACACCGGTGCAGCAAGGCCGCTACCTGTAAATCCGTGGCCCATCGGCGCTGGCGTATCGTAACCAAGGTACAAACCAAAGACGAGATCGGGCGTGAAACCGATGAACCAGGCGTCCTTCTCATCGTTGGTGGTGCCAGTCTTGCCGGCGATCGGACGGTTGAGGCTCTTCAGGATCGTCGCCGTACCACGCTGAACGACACCTTCCATCATTGAAGTGATCTGGTAGGCCGTCATCGGATCAAGCACCTGATCACGATCATCGATGAGTTCAGGTTCGCCCTGGTCTTTCCATTCGGTGGCCGAGCAATTCTCGCACTTGCGCTCGTCATGCTTGAAGATCGTCTTGCCATACCGGTCCTGGATGCGGTCAATCATCGACGGGGTTATCTTGCGGCCGCCATTTGCAATGATCGAATAGCCGGTGACCATGCGCAGAACCGTCGTCTCGCCTGACCCAAGCGCCATGGCGAGCACCGGCAGCATCTTGTCATAGATACCGAAACGTTCTGCATATTCGGCAACAAGCTTCATCCCCATGTCCTGGGCAAGCCGCACCGTCATCAGGTTGCGGGACTGCTCGATACCGTAGCGCAGTGTTGATGGACCGGCGAATTTCCCACCGTAGTTCTTCGGTGCCCAGACACCAAGACTGCCGCCCTGGTCGATGGAGATCGGGCCATCGAGTACAACGGAGGCCGGCGTATAGCCATTGTCGAGCGCTGCAGAATAGACGAACGGTTTGAAGGACGAACCCGGCTGGCGCATTGCCTGCGTTGCACGGTTGAATTCCGATTCAGCAAAGGAGAAGCCGCCAACCATTGCCAGCACACGTCCCGTATGCGGATCCATGGCAACCGCACCGCCTTCGATCTTCGGCACCTGGTGCAGATCAAAGGCCGTATCGCTGCCTTCCTTCTTCTGGACGAAGATTACGTCGCCGACATTGAACACGCCTTCAAGTGACTTGGCACTGGTGCGCTTTTCAGCGCTGAGCAGGCGGAACGCCCACTTCACATCGGCAGCATCAATCGTGCCCTTCTTGCGCTCGCTGACAGTCTTGTCAGAAGCGTCCCTCTCCGGTTGCAGACCAATGATGGCCTGTTGCGGGTTGACCTCAAGGACAACTGCCAGTTGCCAATCCGGAACGTCGGAAAACGCTTTGATTTCTGAGAGCGGAATGCCCCAGTCGCCGTTCGTCGAAATTGTCTTGTAGGCACCGCGGTAGCCGCGTGCTTCATCATATTTGAAAAGGCCATGCTGCAATGCTGCACGAGCCATAACCTGTAATTTCGGGTCAAGCGTCGTGCGAACTGATAGTCCGCCTTCATAAAGGGCATTCTCGCCGTAGCGGGCAATGATCTGGCGGCGCACTTCCTCGGCAAAATATTCCGACGCGAAGAGATAGTTGCCAGTGCGACGCGGCGTTACGCCCAGAGGCTCAGCCTTCGCTTCCTTCGCCTCCTCCAAAGTCACATAGCCGTTTTCAGCCATGCGATCGATCACCCAGTTGCGGCGTTCCACCGCCCGTTCCGGCTGACGGAATGGGTGGTAGTTGGAAGGCCCCTTGGGAAGCGCGGCAAGATAGGCAGCCTCGGCAACCGTCAATTCATTGACTGACTTGTTAAAATAGGTCAGCGCTGCTCCGGCAATGCCATAGGAGTTCAGACCGAAAAAGATTTCATTGAGGTAGAGTTCGAGAATGCGGTCTTTGGAATAAGCCTGCTCGATACGGAAGGAAAGAATCGCTTCCTTGACCTTGCGTCCAATGGTCTGGTCGTTGCTCAACAGGAAGTTCTTCGCCACCTGCTGGGTAATAGTCGAGGCACCCACCGGACGGCGTGAACCCCAATTCTGGATATTGGTTATGACCGCGCGGAAAAGACCACCAATGTCGACGCCCGGATGCTGGTAGAAATTCTTGTCTTCTGCGGAAATAAATGCGGCCTTGACCCGGTCGGGTACAGCCTGAATAGGAAGATAGAGCCGGCGTTCGCGCGCAAATTCTGCCATCAGTTCGCCATCGGCCGAATGAACACGCGTCATGACCGGCGGTTCATACTTCGCCAGAACCTCGTAGTCAGGCAGATCCTTGGAAATATTGACGACGTAGAGCGCAGCCGCGCCCGCTGCCAGCAACGCCATCACGGTGCCAATTCCGAAAAAATATCCGATCAAGCGTATCATTTGTATCCGGAACCCATTTCACCTGTTGGCATGTATAAAATCAATGCATGCTCTCGATCCATGCAGATTGCGATGCGGGACAGACCAAACCTTGAGTGGCTTTCCCGGTCCGGCAATCGCTTTGCGCAATGCCGAAAGCCCGATGCAATTGGGCGACAAATGTGACAAAGGCAAGGAAAACCCGTTTCCCTTCACAATTTAAATACCAAATGTGGAGTTTCGGCAACGCACAGGCGTGTGATTCTTTTGCACAACCTTAACGTGCATAAATATTCAGTTTAACGCACCCGCCGTCTTCATGCTGGCAAATTCACCAACGGCCGTCGCAAGCCGTTCCGCGACATGGCTCCGCCATACGGGATCGAGCATCAGTTTCTCATCGTCCTGGTTGGAAAGATAGCCGATTTCAACCAGCACGGACGGCACATCCGGTGCACGCAGCACCTGGAAACCTGCAAACCGGTGTGGATTATTGATCATATTGACATCTTTTATGAGCGATTTCACCACGGTCTTGGCGAAACTCAAGGAGAATGTGTGCGTCTCACGGCGCGTCAGATCCATGAGGATATCTGCGATCTCCGGAGTTTCATTATCGAAACTGATACCAGCGACCGCATCGGCACGATTCTCGCGATCCGCCATGGCTCGTGAATCCGCATCCGAGGCCTTGTCGGAGACAGTATAGACGGTCGCGCCGCGAATACTCCCCCGATTGATCGTATCGGCATGAATCGAGATGAAGAGATCTGCCTCATATTGCCGGGCGATTCGCACCCGCTCCGATAGCCGCAAGAATGTATCGTCGTTGCGGGTCATCTCGACACGGATACCCGGCAGCTTGCCAAGTTCATCGCGCAGCTGCTGCGCAAACATCAGTGTGACATTCTTTTCAAGGCTGCCGCTTGCGCTTTCCGCACCACTGTCGATACCGCCATGCCCAGCGTCAACGACAACGGTAAAGGGTTTTGGCGCCTTGCTGACTTCATCAGGCGCTGCATTCGCGATTCGATCACCCTTCGGCGCTGCAACCGTCGAAGCAGTCGTCTGGTTCTGGTTTTTCAAGGCATCGGCGAACTTCCGGTCCGATGACGAGACGAGATCGGCCACAAGCCTGTATCCGGGACTGGTGTCGTTCTTGATTACCTCCAGCCGCTCAACCTCGAAGGGCCCCTTCAGCGTGAAGATCAGGCGCGAGCGCGCATCGTCGATCATGCCATAGCGTACATCCGTGATAAGGCCGCGCGGTTCGACTGACTTCTTATCAAAGGCAAAAACGGTTTTTGGGAGATCGATCGCCAGGCGGTGCGGATCTCCGAGCAGCATTGTCGACACATCGGGCTCATGATCAAAATTGATGACAATGCGTGTTCGCAATTCGTCGCCAGCTGCCTGATAGGTCAGAGCTGCAAGATCTTCTGCCGCGTGAACAGACCTCTCAGCCTGTACAACTGCAAGTAGGCCGAAGATTGCAGCCATGAATATTCGACAGATCACGTTAACCTCTTTGTCGATCGATGCCATCCGGGCAGGCAGTTCCCGCATGGACACTTTGTATCAGACCGAGGACCTATTGGCACTCTGCTCACGACATACTATCTGTGACTATTAGGTAAGGAACCATGGTTAATAATGTCTTATCCAGACTTATGTGCCGGTCGCGTCGATGACACGATTATGAAGAAGGCCTTGTCATTACGCGACACAACTCCTAAAAGCAAAGGTGGGTTACTTTCCGCTCTCCGGAATCAGGCTCTTCGATGTCACGGCAAACGACCGGTTGACAATGAGGACGCGGACATGGAGCGGCGATGGCGAGGCTTCGTTGTGGGTAACCGATAAAGAATTTAGCGCGAGCAGACAGGGATTGCCGGCAGCGCTTTTGTGAACGGCAGATCGCGCAGACAAGGCGCGTCGAGCCAGCCCTTTCGAGGGTATTTAACAGTCGGCACAGCAGACAAGCGTGCCATTCGTGAGGTCGTTTCGTCAGGAACAGGAATGTTTAATACAGACGTGACTATAACCGGCTTGCAAGCCGCGGCTGCCCGAGGGCAGCTCCGCGCGATGCCGTGTCTGTCTGTTTCTGCGAACTTTAATAAATCCGGCAAATACGAAGACGCGGCTCCAGGAACCGTGAGGGTGTCCTGGCTGTCCGGCGTTGACGGCATTTCGGCCGGGGAGAAGAATTATAATGTCGGACAAAATGCTAATCGACGCCTCCCACCAGGAGGAAACACGGGTTGTCGTGGTTCGCGGCAACCGGATTGAAGAATTTGACTTTGAATCGGAACACAAGAAACAAATCAAAGGCAATATCTATCTGGCGCGTGTCACACGTGTAGAACCATCTCTTCAGGCTGCATTCGTGGAATACGGTGGCAATCGCCACGGCTTTCTCGCATTCAGCGAAATTCATCCGGATTACTACCAGATCCCGGTTGCTGATCGTCAGGCGCTGATCGAGGCCGAGGCGGAAGCCGCCAGTCAGGATGAAGATCATGAAGAACACGCGAGCGAACAGCGCAGCCGTGATCGCAACGATCGCAGTTCGCGCAATCGCCGTCGCGGCCGTCGCGGCCCGCGTCAAAATGACGATGCGGCAAAGCTCGACGCTTCCGATGAGGAAAACGCCAACACCGATCAGTCCAGTGAAAATCACGAGGCCGCGGAATATGCAGCTTCGGACGAATCGGCCAATGACAGCTCATCCGAGGAGAGCAGTGGTCAGATCCTCGCCGCTTCGATCGACGCAGATGTGATCTCGGAAGCCGTTACCGTCGACGCGGATGATGCCTCCGATAGCGACGCCGTCGAAAGACCCGTGTTTGATGTGGGCGAAGGGCATGTCAGGAAGTCCAGGCATAGGTCGAATGAAGACAAGGACGATGCGCATGACGAACTCGATGAAGTCGAGTCGGTGGGCGCCGAAGATGCCATGGAAGAAGTTCCAACGCATCAGCGCTTCCAGCGCCGTCAGTACAATATCCAGGACGTCATCAAGCGCCGGCAGATACTGCTCGTGCAGGTGGTCAAGGAAGAACGCGGCAACAAGGGTGCAGCTCTCACCACCTACCTGTCGCTCGCCGGCCGTTATTCCGTATTGATGCCCAATACTGCGCGTGGCGGTGGCATTTCGCGCAAGATCACCAGTATTCAGGATCGCAAACGTCTCAAGGATATCGTCAAGGACCTTGAGGTGCCGAAAGGCATGGGCGTCATCCTGCGCACCGCCGGTGCCAACCGCACCAAGCCGGAAGTCAAGCGCGACTATGAATATTTGATGCGTCTGTGGGAGAATGTACGCAACCTCACCCTCGCCTCGTCTGCGCCGACGCTGGTCTACGAGGAAGGTAGCCTGATCAAGCGGTCTATCCGCGATCTGTACAACAAGGACATCACCGAGATTCTGGTTGCCGGTGAGAATGGCTATCGCGAGGCCAAGGATTTCATGCGTATGCTCATGCCGAGCCATGCCAAAGTCGTGCAGCCTTACCGTGAGCCGACACCAATCTTCGCCCGCAACGGCATTGAAGCGCAGCTGGATCGCATGCTGCAGCCGCAGGTCACGCTAAAATCCGGCGGCTATATCATCATCAACCAGACCGAAGCGCTGGTGGCCATCGACGTGAACTCCGGCCGCTCGACCCGCGAGCATTCCATCGAAGACACTGCGTTGCAGACCAACCTTGAAGCAGCGGAAGAAGTTGCGCGACAGCTGCGTCTGCGCGATCTTGCCGGTCTCATCGTCATCGATTTCATCGACATGGAAGAGAACCGCAACAACCGTGCGGTCGAAAAGCGCATGAAGGATTGTCTCAAGGATGATCGCGCCCGCATCCAGGTCGGGCGGATCTCGCATTTCGGTCTCCTTGAAATGTCACGCCAGCGCATCCGCGCCAGTGTCCTTGAAAGCACGACGCAGGTTTGCGCGATGTGCGGCGGCACGGGACATGTCCGCTCCGCCTCCTCGATTGCTCTGCATGTCATGCGGTCGATCGAAGAGTATCTGCTCCGTCATTCGCAGAACAACATCATCGTTCGCACCACGGTGGCGACCGCTCTTTATGTTCTCAATCACAAGCGCCAGAATCTGGCAGATCTTGAGGCACGCTTTGGCCTGACAATCAGCATCGAGGCTGACGATAGTGTCGGTGCCCAGCACTTTGCCATCGACAAGGGCTCCATAGCGCTTGGTCCGATTTTACCGCTGACCGAGACGCCTACCCTCGGCATTGCCGATGATTTCGATGAAACCGATCCTGTCATCGACGATACGGACGACGAGACTGCTGAAGTGCAGACGGGTGAGACCGTTCGAAGCGCCGACAATGACGACGCGTCACGCAAGCGCCGGCGCAAGCGGCGCCGGCGTGGCGGTCGCGATCGGCAGGAATCAGCGGCTGCCGAGCATGGCCAGACGGTACGCAGCGATAATGATGACGCAGACGACGCCGACCAGCCACCTGTGGCAGGTGAAGATGCTGCTGCTACCAAGGCGCGTGAGGAAGAAAACGAACGGCGGAAGAAGCGGCGCCGGGGCCGCCGGGGCGGTCGTAAGAACAAGCGCGAGGGTGAAGACGTCGATAGCCGTGTAGTCGCCAAGTTAGTCCCTGACGCCGAGCCGGTGTTCGTATCGATCCCGTTGCCTGATTTCGCCAAGCCGAAGACCGTTGAAACGGTCGCGGATGAAGCCGAGGCTGCATCGACACCTCCTGTTGCAGTCGAAATACCCGTTGCCGACGAGGCCGCTCCTGTCGCGGAAGTGGCGGCAAAGAAGCCGGCCAAGCGCAAATCCCGCGCCAAGGCTGCAACGGAAGCTACCGATGTCGCCGCCGTTGAAGCGCCAGCGGAAGCTGTTGCAGAAGCACCTGCCAAGCCGAAGCGCGCGCCGCGCAAGACGGCGAAAAAGGTAGAAGTAGTCGAGGTCGTTTCCGAAGAGGCCGTTGAAGCCACTGTCACCACGCCAGTGCAAGTACAACCGGAGCCCACGCCGGAACCAATTGCTGCACCTGAACAGAAGAAGGTCGAGGAAAGTAAGCCTGTGGTCGTCACATCCTCTACCGTCAAGGACAAGAAAGAAGGCGAACCGGCGCCCAAGCGTGGATGGTGGCAAAAGAAAGGTTTCTTTTAAGCTTTAAAGACACCACAATTGAACATGTTGAGGAACCGGCATCATTGCCGGTTCTTCTTTATGGAAATCTGTTTGTACATCGGAGTGCCGCAGAATTGCCAGAATAGGCTGGCCTTTCACAAAGTGGGGAGTATCGCGGGGCTCTCTTTCTTTCGATGGCTGATTTCGATACCAATGAGACCATGATGACAGTCCGACAGCTCATTTCACGTCAATCGATCACTGCCATTGCGCGCGGAGCGCTCGTCATGCTCACCGCAGGTACGCTGGGCATCGCGCAGACGGCCGTCGCGAATGCCCAGTCTTCATCGGTTCCGATTGTTCGCGACGCCGAAATCGAAGCCCTGGTTACCGACTATGCTACGCCGATCA
This sequence comes from Phyllobacterium sp., assembly GCF_037994405.1. Taxonomy (GTDB): domain Bacteria; phylum Pseudomonadota; class Alphaproteobacteria; order Rhizobiales; family Rhizobiaceae; genus Phyllobacterium. The sequence goes on along the minus strand of NZ_JBBNAN010000020.1, from coordinate 14,739 downwards.
TCAACGCGGCGGGTCTTGGCAAACATGCGATCAAGATTGTCCTGGTCAACAACCCGAGTTTCAATGCCTTCGTCGACGGAAGGCGGATTTTCATAAACACCGGTGCATTGCTTCAAGCCGAAACGCCCAACGAAATCATCGGCGTTCTTGCGCACGAGACCGGTCATCTTGCTGGCGGACATCAATTTCAGCTCCGCGAACAGATCGCCAATGCAAAGACGATGGCCGTTGTAGCGAGCTTGATTGGCATGGGCGCCGTGGTCGGAGGCGCTGCGGCTGGGGCAAAGGGACTATCGCAAGCAGGTATGGGCGTTGCCATGGGAGCGCCCGAAGTCGCCATGCGCAGTCTCCTCAATTATCAGCGTACGGAAGAAATGGCGGCGGACCGTTCCGCCGTTACTTATCTCGCAAGCACCGGTCAGTCTGTCAAGGGCATGCTAACGACGTTCGAGCGTTTCTCCAACGCATTGTCGCTGACAGGCACGCGAATGGATCCTTATCGGATCAGCCACCCGATGCCGCGTGAACGTATCGCCAATCTCGAGACCCTGGCGCGGGCAAGCCGGTATTTTGACAAAACGGACAGCCCTGCCCTCCAACAGCGTCACGATCTGATGCGCGGCAAGATCGCAGCCTATACGGGCAGTGGTGCGAGTGTGATGCAAACATTCCGTAAAGACCCGAAAAATATCGGCGCGCGCTACGGCGACGCCATCGCGACCTATCTCAATGGCTCGTCGCAATCCGCATTGTCAAAAATCGATGCACTCATAAAAGAGCAGCCGAAGAACCCCTATTTCCAGGAAATTCGAGGGGAAATTCTCCTGAAACAAAACAAGGCGCAGGATGCGGCGAATGCCTTTCAAAAGGCCAGCGCGCTCGATCCGCGCAAGTCCGGCCTGATCCGCATGAGTTATGGCCGGGCACTGATGCTGACGGGCACGCCGGCAAACCTCAAGATGTCCATTGACGAGATCAAGGCCAGTATCGGCCGCGACCGCGAGTCACCGGCTGGTTACGGCTATCTGGCCCAGGCCTATGGCCAAATGGGAGATATGGTCCGCTCCGACCTCGCCAGCGCCGAGGAAAAATACTATTCTGGCAAAATCCAGGAAGCGCAAATCTTTGCAACTCGCGCTCAGCGCGGCTTGAAAAGCGGTACGCCCGAATGGATACAAGCTCAGGACATTATCAGTGCCAAGCGCAAATGAGATGCGGATACCCGCATCCTTTGCAGAACAGAATTCGAAAAAGGACAGTTCACTATGACAAAAGTCGCCCTGGTTGGTGCAGCCGCCAGTCTCGTTGGCATCGCCGCCCTCGCTCTCGGTTATCAAGCGGGCCGGACCGACATGGTAAGGGCAGCGCCTGATATGTCCACAATCACTGCGTCGACCACCGACCGCGCGGAAATTGAAGGGATTGTCAGAAACTACCTCATCAACAATCCCGAGGTCATGATCGAAGTTCAGACTGCACTCAATGCCAAGCAGGAGGCGGCCCAGAAGGAAGCTTCGACGCAAGTCATCAGCGAAAACAAGGACAAGATCTTTCAGTCGCCAAGCGACGCTGTCTTTGGCAATCCGAACGGTGACGTGACCATCGTCGAGTTTTTCGACTACAATTGCGGCTATTGCAAAAAGGCATTGCCCGACATGGACGCACTCTTGCAGAGCGATCCAAACCTGCGTTTCGTGATGAAGGAATTCCCGATCCTCGGGGCCGATTCAACCCGGGCCCATATCGTTGCCAAGGCGTTCAAGGCGCTGATGCCGGAGAAATATCTTGAGTTCCACCGCGATCTCCTGGGCGGTGAAGGGCGCGCAACTGAAGCGTCGGCCATGGCGATCGCTGTCAAACTTGGCGCAAATGAAACTGAGGTTCGCGAGAAAATGAAATCTCCCGAAATCTCTCAGGTTTTCCACGACAATTACGAACTTGCCAACAGCCTGAGCATTACCGGCACGCCCTCCTATGTCGTTGGCAACGAAGTCGTTCCAGGTGCGCTTGGGGCCGATGCCCTGGCCGAGAGGATCAGCCATATTCGCAACAAATAGGTCCGGAATAGACCTGAATATTTACGTCTGCCTGCAAAAACCCTTTGTGGACAAGCAATAACGTGACTTTGCGGGCTTTTCGCTTGCAGATAAGCCGTCTATATGGGACCAGCATTTCGAACCGTCCGGTAAATCATGAAACAACAGATCTTTATCCTCAACGGCCCCAACCTGAACATGCTTGGAAAGCGTGAGCCGGGAATCTATGGCGCCACGACATTGAGCGATATCGAGGCTTTGTGCCGTTCAGAGGGAGAATCCCTCGGGGTCGAAATCGTGTTTCGCCAGTCCAATCATGAGGGTGATCTGGTCAGCTGGATTCAGGAGGCAGGCGAGCAGAAGGCATTGGTATTGATCAATCCCGCCGCCTACACACACACATCGATCGCATTGCATGATGCCATTCGCGCGGCTTCGGTCACGCTGGTGGAAGTTCATCTTTCCAATATTCACGCGCGCGAGTCGTTCCGTCATCACTCTTACGTTTCCTCTTTGGCCAAAGGGGTGATATGTGGCTTCGGGGTCGATGGATACGTGATGGGCCTGCGCGCACTCATCAAGCTGGCAGCGTCGCAATAGCAGACACCGCCAAACAGAAATAAGGGGCTTGAAAAAGCATGGCTAGCAGAAACACCGGGATCGACAAGGTCATGATCCGCGACCTCGCGGAAATCCTGAACGAGACGGACCTTACCGATATCGAGATCGAACAGGGCGACCTTCGCATTCGCGTTTCGCGTCAGGTCACGATTCAGGCGGCAGCTCCGCAGCCGATCTATGCGCAGGCACCAGCAGCAGCCCCTGCTGCAGTTGCGGCGCCGATTGCTGCGCCAGCCGGCGATCCTTCGAAGAACGCGATCCCGTCCCCTATGGTCGGAACTGTCTACCTTTCGCCTGCTCCCGGTGCCCGTGCCTTTATCGAGGTCGGCACGCAGGTCAAGGAAGGCCAGACGCTCCTGATCATCGAAGCGATGAAGACGATGAACCAGATACCCTCGCCGCGCGCAGGCACCGTTACGGCTATCCTCGTCGAAGACAGTCAGCCCGTCGAATATGGCGAACTGCTGGTTGTAATTGAGTAGCGCCTTGAACGCGAGCAGATCGAGAACGTGATGTTTCAGAAAATCCTCATAGCCAACCGCGGCGAAATTGCCTTGCGCGTCCTACGCGCGTGCAAGGAGCTCGGCATTCAGACGGTAGCCGTGCACTCGACTGCCGATGCGGATGCCATGCACGTGCGCCTCGCCGACGAGAGCGTCTGCATCGGACCGCCTCCTTCGCGCGAAAGCTATCTGAACATTCACCAGATCGTCGCTGCCTGCGAAATTACCGGCGCCGACGCGATCCATCCCGGATATGGCTTCCTGTCTGAGAATGCCAAGTTCGCTGAGATCCTCGAGGCCCACAACATCACGTTCATCGGACCAACCGCAGCCCATATTCGCGTCATGGGCGACAAGATCGAAGCCAAGCGCACTGCCAAGCGCCTCGGCATTCCGGTCGTTCCAGGCTCGGATGGCGGCGTAACGGACGACAGGGAGGCCGCGCGCATCTGTGCTGAAATTGGCTATCCGGTCATTATCAAGGCCTCTGCCGGTGGCGGTGGTCGCGGCATGAAGGTCGCCCTTAACGAAGACGAGCTCTCGATCGCCTTGTCGACCGCGCGCTCCGAAGCGGGCGCCGCCTTCGGCGATGATGCCGTCTATATCGAAAAATATCTGCAGCAACCACGCCACATCGAAGTTCAGATCATGGGCGACGGCAATGGCAAAGCCGTTCACCTTGGCGAACGCGATTGCTCGTTGCAGCGGCGGCACCAGAAGGTTTGGGAAGAGGCCAACTCGCCTGCCCTCAACTCCGATGCACGCGAGCGCATTGGAATGATCTGCGCCAACGCCATGGCCGATATGGGCTATCGCGGCGCCGGCACTATCGAATTCCTCTATGAAAATGGAGAGTTCTATTTCATCGAAATGAATACCCGCCTTCAGGTCGAGCATCCCGTGACCGAAGCGATCACAGGTATCGATCTCGTGCACGAGCAGATCCGCGTTGCGTCGGGCGGCGGTCTGTCGGTAACCCAGCAGGACATCCGATTCTCCGGCCACGCCATCGAATGCCGCATCAATGCGGAAGATCCGCGTACATTCACCCCATCGCCAGGCAAGATCACCCATTTCCATACACCGGGTGGTCTCGGCATTCGTGTCGATTCCGGCGTCTATAGCGGCTACAAAATTCCACCTTACTACGACAGTCTCATCGGTAAGTTGATCGTTCACGGCCGTAATCGTGTAGAATGCATGATGCGACTGCGCCGTGCGCTGGATGAGTTCGTTGTCGACGGGATCAAGACAACATTGCCGTTGTTTCAGGATCTGATCAACAACCCTGACATCGCCAACGGTGATTATGATATTCACTGGCTCGAGAAGTATCTGGCCGGCGATAGCGTAGAAGAAGAGGCATGACGGGTAACGACCCGGTAGACGTATTCAGAATAGACCCCGAGTTGTTGTTGCGCGCCTACGCAACCGGGGTTTTTCCCATGGCCGAAGAGGCCGACAATCCCGAAATATTCTGGGTTCGTCCTGAAAAGCGCGGCATCATCCCCTTCGAGAATTTCCACGTGTCGCGCAGTCTTCGCAAGGTGGTTCGCCAGCGCCGCTTCGACATTCGCTATGACACGGACTTCTTCGGAGTCATTGATGGCTGTGCCAGCGGCAGCGGCGAGCGTGCCCGTACCTGGATCAACACTCCAATCCGGGAGGCCTACGGCAAGCTGTTCGATTTGGGCTATTGCCACACGGTCGAAGCCTGGCGCGACGGCAAGCTGGCCGGCGGCCTCTATGGTATCGCCCTGGGCTCCGCATTCTTTGGCGAGAGCATGTTCACGCGCGAGCGGGATGCCTCGAAGGTTTGCCTTGTCCACCTCGTCGGCCATCTGATCGAAAAAGGATTCACCCTGCTCGACACCCAATTCACAACCAACCATTTGGAATCATTTGGTGCCGTCGAGGTGCCTCGGCGCCAGTACCAGAAGATGCTGGAAAATGCCCTGGCGCAACCAGCTGAATTTTAGCCAATAACAGCAGTATTTTATATGATGGCCCGGGTCGCGGACGCCAGTCAGTGCAACGCGACCCGAATTATTTTTCAAAGCAATGTCGATTTAACGCCTGCCCGTTCGTCCTTGAACCGGGAAGACCCCAAGAGGATAAAAGGAGACCTGACGTGAGAATCAACCCGTATCTGAACTTTGATGGTCAATGCGAAGAAGCATTCAAGTTCTACGAAAGCGTGCTGGGCGGTAAGATCGAAGCCATGATCCGGTTCGATGAAATGCCCGAAAATGGAAATTATCCGCTGGAATCGGCGAAGCACATCATGCATACATCCCTGAAAGTCGGAGACAATGTCTTGATGGGCTCGGACGCGCCGCCACCCTATTTCAAGAAAGCGGAGGGCACCTCCGTCGCCATCAATACGGAGACACCGGCAGAGGCCGAGAAACTATTCGCAGCGCTGTCAAAAGATGCCGAAAATATTATCCTGCCGATCACCGAAACATCTTGGGCGCAGCGGTTTGCCATGTTTGTTGACCGCTTCGGCATACCATGGATGATCAACTGCCCGAAAATTGCCTAGCCCGAATCTCGCTGAGGCCCTGGTCACAAAAGCCTGCCGGGGCCACTGCCGTCAAACTAGCTTAGCTAACTCTTGTCCGGAGCCGGAACGTCAGACTTCTGCTTGCAGCTCTTCAGCCAGACATCGTAGACCGGATGCTCGACGGCGTTGAGGCCGGGGCTGTCGGCAAACATCCAGCCTGAAAAAATGCGGCGGATTTTGCGATCGAGCGTGATTTCATCAACTTCGACGAATGTATCGGTCTTCGGTGCTTCCGTATCAGGACGCGTATAGCAGACACGCGGTGTCAGCTGCAGCGCACCAAATTGTACCGTCTCGCCGATATATACGTCGAACGTGGTGATCCGGCCGGTGATCTTGTCGAGTCCGGAAAAGACGGCGATTGGATTGGTGATCTTCTCGTCGGCTAATGCCCGGGTGCCCATGGCTGCCGGGATCAAAACGGCAATCAGGCCGGCGGCAACAAGACGAGATTTCTGACGGAAGAGAAAAGACAGAGTCGAACGGATCATTTCACTTCCGGTTTCAGCGGGTGTCGAGGAGATTGCGATTCCAGCCTGTCGATAATGACCAATTGTGGCAGAAGAAGATCCGATCAGGAACCGGGCGTCCAGGCATCATAATCGCCTGACACAGTCGGACGATTGTCGCCGTGGGCGATCGAACCTTTAGGACGATACGCCGCTGGAGAACCGGTAAGATTTGGCTGATGTTTCTTCTCCCAGACGTAAGGCTTGTAATCTTCCTTGGAGGGAGGCGTGTCTACCCTGTGGTGAATCCAGCCATGCCAGCCGGGCGGAATGTCAGAAGCTTCAGCATAGCCGTTGTAAATCACCCAGCGGCGCTTGCGACCTTCTGAGTCGAACGTGCCTTCGTAATAAACATTGCCGAACTGGTCTTCGCCGACCTTGGTGCCCTTGCGCCAGGTGAAGAAGCGCGTGCCGAGCGTCTGTCCGTTCCACCAGGTGAAAAACTGAATTATGAAGGTCTTCATGGCAATCCTCGAACGATGTCGTTCAGCCTATGGCGCTAGCAACTCAACGGTTTATGGCCGTATCATTGCCTGATAGCAAGGGTCAAGTTGACGCGCGAACAGGTTCCAATCGCAATTTGAAACCCGCGTGGCTCTTCTCAAAACCAAGCCGCTCGTAGAAGCGGTGTGCATCGGGACGTTTGGCATTGGATGTCAGTTGCACGAGCGCAATGCCCCGCTGACGTGCGATGTCAAGGCAGTGGTTGATCAACCGCGCACCAATGCCCTTGCAGCGCATGTCGGCACGCGTCTGCACCGCCTCGATAGCCATTCTTCTCGTGCCGCGGCCTGTCAGCGAGGTGATAAAAGTCACCTGTGCAGTGGCAACCACTTCTCCACCGACAACCCCGACGAATAACAGGTCGTTGGGGCTCGCTTCGATTGCGGCAAAGGCGCTTTCATAAAGCGGCAACGCTGCGGGATCCGTCGTGTCACCATGGCCGCCGATCGAATCGTCGGCAAAGAGCCTTATCAGCTCCGGCAGATCATCGCGAGTGGCCTGCCGAAAAGTCGGATCAGTATCAATGGTCACGGCGCCAGCTCATATCCGGTCAGCGATTTCTCCAGAACCAGCACGGGAACACCTGGCAACATGGCGCCACAGCCATCGATCACCTTCGTGCGTTCGTAACCCCTGCTTTCATAAAACCGCACAGCATTTTGATTCTGCTCTATTACTTCGAGTTGGAGCGCATAGACGCCAGGAAATGCGCTTTCGACCTCGGCCAGAAGCAGCGAACCGACGCCCTTCTTCTGATGCTCGGGATGGACATAAAGCTGGTTCAAGACTGAAAGCTTATGATCCTTCTGCGAGGCATAGGCCATGCCGAGAATGTCCGCTCCGTCGTCAACGAGAATGAATTCGGAATAGGGCTTGGCCAATTGCTTCTTCAATGCATCGATCGAATGTGCGTGACTGGTAACGGCATTGACCTTCTCGACACCATAGACATCGTCAAAGGTTGCGTGCCAGGTATAAACGAGCAGCTCGTGAACAGCGTCCAGATCTTCCTTCGTTGCGCTGCGGATCCACATCTATTCGACGATCCCGAGCTTGGACTTGACCATATCGCTGAGGACCTGTGGATTGGCCTTGCCGCCTGTCGATTTCATCACCTGACCGACAAACCAGCCAGCGAGGCTTGGCTTTGCTTTGGCCTGCTCGACCTTGTCCGGATTGGCAGCAATGACATCGTCGATGGCTTTCTCGATCGCACCCGTGTCCGTCACCTGCTTCATGCCGCGGCTCTCGACCAGTTCGCGCGGATCTCCGCCCTCATTCCAGATGATCTCGAACAGATCCTTGGCGATCTTGCCGGAAATTGTGCCTTCCTTGATCAGGTCGATCACCGCGCCAAGTTGTTCCGGCGATACGGGCGATTCCTCAATTCCCTTGCCGGCCTTGTTCAAAGCACCAAGCAGATCGTTGATCACCCAGTTGGCGGAAAGCTTGCCGTCGCGTCCCTTGGCGACCGCTTCGTAATAGTCGGCAATCGCCTTTTCCGTCACGAGGATCGATGCATCATAGACCGAAAGGCCCTGCTCCGTGACAAGTCGGACCTTCTTGTCGTCTGGCAGTTCCGGCAAATCAGCCTTCAGGTTGTCGACATACGCCTGCTCGAATTCCAACGGCAGGAGATCAGGATCGGGGAAATATCGGTAGTCATGCGCTTCTTCCTTGGAGCGCATGGAACGTGTTTCGCCCTTCACCGGGTCGAACAGCCGCGTTTCCTGGTCGATCGAACCGCCATCCTCAAGGATCGCAATCTGGCGCCGGGCCTCGTACTCAATGGCCTGACCGACAAAGCGGATCGAGTTGACGTTCTTGATTTCGCAGCGCGTTCCGAATTCGCCGCCCGGCTTGCGCACGGACACGTTGACGTCGGCGCGCATCGAACCTTCGTCCATATTGCCGTCGCAGGTGCCCAGATAGCGCACGATCGTCCGCAGCTTGGTCAAATAGGCTTTCGCCTCGTCGGACGAACGCATGTCCGGCTTCGAAACGATCTCCATCAGCGCCACGCCGGAGCGGTTCAAATCCACATAGGACATGGTCGGGTTCTGGTCGTGCAGCGATTTGCCGGCATCCTGCTCGAGATGCAGGCGCTCGATCCCGATCTCGATGTCCTCGAACTCCCCCTTCTTGTCGGGGCCGACCGAGATGATCATCTTGCCTTCGCCGACGATCGGCTGCTTGAACTGGGAAATCTGGTAACCCTGCGGCAGATCAGGATAGAAATAATTCTTGCGGTCAAAAACCGACTTCAGGTTGATCTGCGCCTTCAGACCAAGCCCAGTGCGGATCGCCTGGCGAACGCACCATTCGTTGATCACTGGCAGCATGCCGGGCATAGCCGCATCGACCAGCGACACATTTTCGTTCGGCTCAGCGCCGAAAGTTGTCGACGCACTGGAAAACAGTTTCGAATTGGACGTGACCTGCGCATGGACTTCCATGCCGACGACGATCTCCCAATCGCCTGTGGCACCGGATATGAAACGCTTGGGTTCGGGCGTACGGGTATCAACGAGAGTCATGCTGGGTTGTCATTCCTGGCTGAAAATATCTTTACATTGGCTAGTGCAATCCGCCTGATGAGGCAAGTGTTTCTCAATCTGCACGCGGGAGATTAGAGGAAATGCTGGCGATGAGTGGTTCGATCCCTACATAATCCGAGCACATAGCGCGGTCTGTTTTCCCGGGATGGTCGTGCTAACGTAACCTTGGGAACAGCGACTCGAACCGGATCGCTTGAAGCGCAAAACGGAGGAAAGCCAATGCAGAATATCCACGGTCTTGCTATTCCTGAAACCCTTGCCGAAGCAACAAGGCCAGAGACGACAGCGCTTGTCGTCTACGACATGCAAATCGGGATATTGCGCCAGCTTGAGCACGGGCCTGCCATCTTGGAGCGAGTATTGCAAACTCTGCAACTGGCGCGATCCGCCGGCATGCGCGTCTTTTTCATGCGGCACATGTCATTGCCAACGAAGATGACTGGCGTATTCCAGTTCAGGCAAATGATGGCCTGGCAACGCAAATCATCCGTCGAGGACGTTCACCCCTGGTTTTTGCGTGACAGTCCGGGCTTCGCGCTCGCCCCGGAACTCGAGGTTCGCGACGACGAAGCCATCTTCGACAAGATCACTTTCTCGGCCTTCGAAGGCACGCCACTGGCGATCGCGATGCGCGATTGCGGCCTGAAGAGCTTCGTCATTTGCGGCATCGCGACCGAAATCGGCATCGAACCGACGGTCCGCCACGGCGCAGACCTTGGCCTTATCCCGATCGTCGTGATCGACGCCTGTGGCGGCGGCGAGGCCGAGGCATCCGACCGGGCGATGGCGAGCATGAAATATATGGGCGATTCGATGCTCTGCACCGTCGAGGACCTGTCTGCCGTCTGGCGCTGACGCATTGGCGCTCTGCCCGATGCAAATTGCTTTGTAACCCGCTCCAAAGCGTCCACAGTGTGACGGCGTAACTGGGGAGGCTCAAATGAGTACTTTGCACAAGGTTCCAAATTTGGCTGCCAAAGAAACGCTCGATCCCAATAATTGGGCCGACCTGCAGGCCTTGTCGCACCAGATCGTCGACGTCGCCATCCACTATCTGCGCGACATTCGCGACCGGCCCGTGTGGCAGGACATGCCCGCAGACGTGAAAGCATCCTTTGACGCTCCTCTGCCGCACGCATCTGCACCGCGGGCAGAAGTTTATCGCGAGGGTACGGCGAACGTGATGTCGTACCCCATGGGCAACGTGCATCCCCGCTTTTGGTCCTGGTATATGGCGTCAAGCAATTTCACCGGTGCTCTTGCGGATTTTCTGGCGGCAATCCAGGGGTCGAACCTTGGCGGCGGCAACCATGCTGCGGCTTATATGGACCAGCAGGTGGTGAACTGGTGCAAGGAGATGATGGGATTTCCTGCTTCGGCCAGCGGATCGTCTCGATCAGCGCCTCGCCATTCAGGAAAATCTTCGCGCAGGTGTCAATGTTGGCGATGGTCACCGCTCTGCCTCCACCATCTCTCGCAGCACCATGCGCTTGTATTGTTCCACCAGCGCGTCGCCCTCACTGCGCTCCACTGAGATCGCGAGGCGCATTGTCGCTTCGCCGAGCTGCATGATCAGGAAGCTCGATGTTTCCAGCTCCGCCCCGTCCGCCGTGGGATCGACACGCGCCCGCGCTGCCGCCAGCACCGCGCCATTGATGCGGCTGTCGGCGAGGTCGATATCGCGCAGCGCCTTGTCCGCCTGCGTGCCGGACCAGATGTCGCGCATCACCGGTTCGGCCAAGAACATCGCATAATAGACGTCGATCAGTTCGCCGAAAGCCTTGCGCAAGCCCTCCCGGTCCCTCGCGTGCTGCAGACCTTCGGCGATACACACCTGCCCCGTCACATTGTAGCGTTCCGCCAGCGTGCGGATGATCGCGCCCTTGTCGGGAAAGTATTGATATAGCGAGCCAATCGAAATACCCGCCATCTCGGCCACGTCGCTCATGCGCATGGCGTCGCTGCCGCTCTTCTCGATCAAAGCCGAGGCGCAGGCAAGGATCCGCTCCACCCGTTCGCGACTGCGCTTCTGGGTCGGTTCTCGGCGCACTGCCGTCGCTTCGTTTTCAGCCTGCACTATCTCATTCATGAGCATCCCTCACATTTCTCCTTGACTCTTATAATATGAGGATTTATCACATTTGCAAATATGAGACTTGCTCATGTTTAAAGGGAGATAAAAATGACCACCTTTCACGCTTCGAAATTCCCGGTGCTCGTTATTGGCGGCACAGGCAAGACCGGCCGCCGTGTTGCTGAGCGGCTCACCGCGCTGGGCGTTCCCGTCCGCATCGGCTCGCGCAATGCCACCCCCGCCTTCGACTGGGAGAAGCCCGAGACCTGGACCACCGCGCTTGAAGGCATCTCGGCCGCCTACATCACCTATTATCCCGATCTCGCCGTTCCCGGCGCTGCCGAAGCCGTCGGTGATCTTGCCCGCCTCGCCGTACGCAAGGGCGTCAAGCGCCTCGTCCTTCTTTCGGGCCGCGGCGAGCCGGAAGCCCAACGCGCCGAACAGATGCTGCAAGCCTCGGGCGCGGACTGGACCATCGTCCGCGCCAGCTGGTTCATGCAGAACTTCAGCGAAAGCATGCTGCTCGGCCCGATCCTTGCCGGCGAGATGGCGCTGCCGGTCAGCAGCGTGCGCGAACCCTTCATCCATGCCGATGACATCGCCGATGTCGTCACCGCCTCCCTCACCGATGATCGCCATATCGGCCAGCTCTATGAGGTCACCGGTCCGCGGATGCTAACCTTCGCCGAGGCGGCGGGCGAGATTGCCACGGCCACCGGGCGTGCCATAGATTACCGCACCATCACCCCGGAGGAATTCATACAAGGCCTCGAACAGGAACAGGTTCCCGCCGATATCGCCGCGCTCGTCAACGAGCTCTTCACAGTGGTGCTCGACGGGCGCAACGAATATGTGACCGACGGCGTCCAGAAAGCGCTCGGCCGCAAGCCCCGCGATTTCGCCGATTATGCCCGCGAAATCGCCGCGACCGGCATCTGGGAGGACGCGAAATGATCGCCCTCGGCCCGCTCCTCACGCTCATCGCCGCGCTTGGCAGCGGCCTCATGGCCGGCCTGTTCTTCGCCTTCTCCAGCTTCATCATGACGGCACTGGCAAAACTGCCGCCTGAACAGGGCATCGCCGCCATGAATTCGATCAATGTGACGATCCTCAATGCCACATTCGGCCTCGCCTTCTTCGGCACGGCGGTGCTCTGCCTCGGCCTTGGCATCGTCAGTGTCCTGCGCTGGGCTGAGCCGGGTTCGGCCTGGCTCCTCGCCGGCAGCCTCATCTTCCTTGTCGGCACGATCGGCGTCACCATGGTGTTCAACGTCCCGCTTAATGATGCGCTGGCCGCCGCCGCACCGGCGAGCCCCGAAGGCGCCGCCCTGTGGAGCCGCTATCTCGCCGAATGGCTGCCGTGGAACCATGTCCGCACGATAGCCAATATCGCCGCGCTCATCGCCTTCATCCTCGCCTATGCAAGGCAAGGCGCCGCCTGACGCCTCCAGCGAAGCGCGCTGCCGCGCTTCGCCTCACGAATTCCTTCAATCCCGTCCTTGAGAAAAACCCGGCCCTCAGGCACACTCGCGCCGCAACCACAGGGAGTAACCGCATGTACCAGCCGCAGCATTTTCGCGAGGACAGGCTCGACGTCCAGCACGCGCTCATCAAGGCCCATCCGCTCGGCCTCCTGATCTGCACCGGCGAAGATGGTCCCGTTGCCAATGCCGTTCCCTTCCTGCTCGACGCCAATGCTTCACCCAGGGGCACGCTCCGCGCCCATCTCGCCCGCGCCAATCCGCAATGGCGCGCCCTCGCCGGGGGCGGCCGCGCGCTCGTCGTCTTCCAGGGCGCCGACAGCTATGTGACGCCCTCCTGGTATGCGACGAAGCGCGAGACCGGCAAGGTCGTGCCCACATGGAATTATGCCATCGTGCAGGCGCGCGGCACGGCAAGGATCACCGAGGATCGCGACTGGCTGGCGCATCACGTCTCGCAGCTCACCGGCCACAATGAAGCGCCTCGCGCCGAGCCCTGGGCCGTCAATGACGCCCCGCCAAGCTTCATCGACGCCCAACTGAAGGGCATTGTTGGCATCGAGATCGAAATCGCCGCAATCGAAGGCAAGTGGAAGGTCAGCCAGAACCGCCCCGAAAGTGACCGCACCGGCGTGGCGGAAGGGCTTGAGGCCGATCAGGCAACGGCGGAAGCAAGGGCGATGGCGGAGATGGTCAGGCGGGGCGGTGGAACAAATTCGTCCAACTGATGATCGTAAAGCCCGGTGAAGCATACTCCGTATGCGCCGCAGCGGTCATTGGTGATCACCACCCAGTTTCCATCGACGACGTTAGCCACCAGGCCTCAGTTCTTGCCAGCGCCGCCCTCCTGTAATTTCGCCAGCACCTGGTCGAGCGAGAAGCTTCCGGGCTTCTGGCGCGGCGAAAATGCCACGTAACTTTGCAGATGCTGGCCGACGAAGGCCTGGGCGGGCACGAGCAGATAGGTCCGATCGAGCCGCCACGTGTCGTATTCGCTTGCTTCGTGCCCGGCGCGCTCGAAGGGATCGGCGCGCAGGTCGAATATCTTCGGAAGCCGCAACGTAACAAATGGCTCCTGCCACACGTCGAAACCTTCGGCCCGCTGCTCCATGAACAGAATTTTCCAGCGGTCATAGCGGAAAGCCGCGAGGTTGCCGTCGTCGGTCCAGAAGAACTCCTTGCGTTTGCTCGGGCCCGCGCCGGCCAAGAGGTCATGCTGGTCGTACCCGTCAAGATGGACTTTGAAGGTCTCGCCCGCAGCCTCGTAGCCCGCCAGCAGCTTGTTCTTGACGTCCGGTTCTCCGGCTGCCGCCACCAGTGTGGGGACCCAATCCTCGTGCGACACGATTTCGTTGATCTCGGTGCCCGGCTTGATGACACCCGGCCAGCGCATCATGCCGGGAACGCGATAGCCACCCTCCCAACTGGTGTTCTTCTCGCCATGGAATGGCGTGGTGCCGCCATCCGGCCACGAGAAGACTTCCGCGCCATTGTCGGTGGTCCATAGCACGATGGTGTTGTCCGCGATGCCGAGGTCGTCGAGCTGCTGGAGCCGCTCGCCAACCATGCGGTCCATCTCGACCATGCCGTCGGCCTCAAGGCCTAACCCGGTCTTGCCGTCCGACTCCGGTTTGAGATGCGTGAAAATATGCATGCGGGTTGAGTTGATCGATGAAATCCTTGGCTGCCGCGAGGAATTCCTCGTCGACAGTCTCCATACGCTTCTTGGTCAGCGGCCCGGTGTCCTCGATCTTCTGTTTGCCTACCCGGTCGAAGCGCGGGTCCTCAGTTGGATCTCCGTATCGGTTGCAAAACATTTCATGACGCCGCGTGGGCCGAACTTCGCCCGAAACTCAGGGTTCTTCGGGTAGTCAACATTCTCTGGCT